>JAFGOG010000095.1 GCA_016926595.1 Anaerolineae bacterium | reverse complement strand
TTCCCAGAAGCCCTTGGCCCAGGCTGCGGCAAAGTCGCCGATCAGTGTACCTTCTTGTATCGCCGCCCAATAGGGCGCGCTCCACCAACCGACGTCCATGCCGCCGCCCGAGTCCCAGAGCTGCTTGACGATGCGCATGGCCTCGATGCCCTTTTCGTCACCGGCGGTGATCGTTTGGCCGTCTTGACTGACCGCTGTACCGCCGAGTTGGTGAAGGGCGTACTCAAAGAGCGCGCTCCATCCATCGGCAGGGAAGCAAAAAGTATACATGCCCTGCTTGGAAATGTCACTTGACATTTCCACAAAGTCGTCATAGGTCATCTTTTCAAAGTCGACGTCCCCGTAACCCGCTTGCTCCAGCTTGTCGTAGCGGTAATACCATCCGCTGACGCTGATGTCGCCCGGCCAGCCGATGTTCCTGCCCGTCTTGGCGATGAACGTCTCGTTCAACTTGAGCGGATGGTACATGTCTTTGACCTGTTCCAGTTCGGGGGTGAGATCGACGAGCAGGTCGTTGCAGCCCCAGTCCTGGGCTTCGGTGGCCTCGGCCCAATAGAGATCGGGACAGCCGCTGCCGGCGGCCAGAGCGGCCACCAGCTTTTGACCCCGGTCTGCCGGATGCGGCGACTCCCAATTGATCTGGGGGTACTTGGCCACGAATCCTTCAGCAGCCAGATCGATGGGGTGCTGGTCGTGGCCCCAGAAAATGAGCGCGCCTGTGGGCTCTTCGGGGAGAACGATGCGCGTGACCTCAACCTCTTTTTCGACCAGCTTTTCTGTCTCGACGACGACGGTCTCCTTGACGACTACGGTCTGAGGTGCACAGGCAGCCGCTGCTGTCCCAATCGCAGCCAGGCCCAGTCCTTTCAGGAACTTTCTTCGCGAAACCTTGTCGCTCATGGCTTTCCTCCTTGTTCAGAAATGTGTTGGTGCGGATAGACGGATCGGATTCCAAGACGGAGACGCTATCGAGCTCGATATACCTCCCTTCTCGGGAGGCGGGCCTGAGGTAGACTCAGAGATGGATCGTTCTCAGGTTGCCTCCGCATCAGATAGCTGTGGATACAGAAAAAGCCGATAACGGACGTTGCCCATTTATGTCGGCGGCAAGCAAAAATGAGTACAAGCTTGGGTCGTATTATAGCACGATCTCTATGACAGAGCAAAAAGGCAGTTGGTGATTGGTGACTGCTCGATGGCATTGCACGGATGTCAAATCTGTGATAAGATAGGATGGCTGTGATCCTGAGGGTGGTTCTCATGTGGCGTCAAAAAGCGGACCGAGCAGAAACGGGTGTTGTACCTTTGAGAGGCAATCGTGCGATGGGAAGCCGGGAGCCCGTAGGGCATAGGCATGGTTCAGGTTTTCTCTCCAGGCGGCGGAGCCTGCGAAACAAGATTCTCATCTGGGCGTTCGTGCCTACGACGGTCATCCTGGTCGCCGTTGCTTTGATCAGCATGTATGCCTACCAGCGGTTTACCGAAAACCTGGTGGTCGAGCGCGACCGTGACCTGACCAGCCTGTCGGCCAATCTGCTCGCAGCCAAACTGGCAGCCTATGCCGATCCGCGCGCCAAAGAGTTCCTGGCTATCTTTGACACAGGCATGGTTGTCTTTGATGCCGAGGGCAAGATACTGTCCGCCGAGCCTGTGCAGTTGAATGGATGGGGTCCGGACTGGGCCAGGCGTTTGCCCTTTCGGCAGATGGCACGCCAACTGACCCAGTCTTCCAAGCCGGTGTTCTCGGACATTGTGACCAGCGGGGGAGGAGGAGAAGCGATCGTCGTCTTTGTGCCGATCACCAGTCGTGGTGGTGAGCTGGTCGGTGGAATTGCGGGCGTTTTTCGCCTGGGGCCCTCTGCGGACAGCGCGTTCTATGACACCATCAAGGGCCTGCGCCGGGCAGAATCGAACTGTATGTATCTCGTCGACGGCAATGGCCTGGTCATCTATCACTCGGATGTAGAGTACATTGGCGCTGATTTTTCTGAGCAGTGGCCAGTGGAACAGGCGCTGGATGGCGGAAGAGGTGCTCTCCGCACCCTTGATCTGAAAGGCCAGGACATTGTTGTCAGCTTTGCTCCGGTGCCCAATACCTCTTGGGGGCTTGTTGTTGAAGAGTCGTGGGCCGAGCTGACCGGTCCCAGCCGCCGCTATGCCCGATACCTGCTGGGGTTCCTGGCTCTGGGCGTGCTGATCCCTACCCTTATCGTGACCACTGGAGTTCGGCGGATCACCCGGCCCATTGCGGAACTGATCAGCGCGGCCCAAGAGATCGCCGGCGGCAACTTTGATCAGCGGATCGTCTCGTCCACTCGGGACGAGCTAGAAGAGTTGGCCGGGCAGTTTAACCTGATGGCCAACCAACTCCAAGAGTCTTACGAGGACCTGGAGCGCAGAGTCGCCAGTCGTACTCAAGAACTAGCAACCCTGAACACCCTTGCGGCCGTCGTAAGCCGCTCTCTGGACCTGGAAGAAATTCTCAATGACGCGCTCGATGAGGCGCTCAACATTATGGGCATGGCCAAGGGACAGGCTTTTCTGCTTGAGGCCGAGACAGAAAGCCTGGTTCTCATTGCTCATCGAGGTGTCTCCGAGGAT
>JAFGOG010000589.1 GCA_016926595.1 Anaerolineae bacterium | reverse complement strand
GCAACCGGCCGGGGCGCCGGACCTGGCTCTCGATCTCGGCGAGCGAGACCCCCTGGTTCCGCCCGGCGGCGACCATCGCTTTCACCCGCAGATGCTCGACTGGGTGGCCGACGAGATCGCCCGGCTGGTGATGGAGGAAGCCGTCCCTCCCGCCGGGATTGCCGTTCTCGCTCCCTTTCTAAGCGATTCGCTCCGTTTCTCGCTTACCGCAAGGCTCACCCGCTACGGCATCGCCGCGCGCACCCATCGCCCCTCTCGCGCGCTGCGCGACGAACCCGCCGCCCGCAGCCTGTTGGCCCTGGCCAAGCTGGCCCATCCCGCCTGGCGCCGCTCCCCGCCGCCCGCCGACGTCGCGCACGCCCTCGCGCACTCGATCGCCGGTCTGGACCCGGTGCGCGCCCGCCTGCTGACCGACATCGTCTACCACCCCCGGGAGGGCGCTCTCGCTCTCACCCCCTTTCACCACATCGTGCCCCAGATGCAGCAGCGCATCAGCTTCCTCCTGGGCGCCCGCTACGATGACCTGCACGCCTGGCTGGAACGGTACATCGAACAGACCGCCACCGAGGGCCGGCCCGAGGAACTGGACCACTTTCTCAGCCGTCTCTTTGGCGAGCTGCTCTCCCAGCCCGGCTTTGGCTTCCACCACGATTTCGACGGCGGCGCGGTCGCCGCCAACTTGATCGAATCGGTGCAGAAATTCCGCCAGTCGATGCCGCCCCTGCCAAACGGCGAGGGCAACGGCGACAGCCTGGCCGTCGAGTACGTCGATCTGGTCGAGCAGGGCGTCGTCGCCGCCCAGTACATCTCGAGCTGGCAGGTGCGCCCCGAAAACGCCGTCCTGCTGGTGCCGGCCTACACCTTCCTGATGATGAATCAGCCGGTTGATATCCAGTTCTGGCTGGATGCCGGCAGCCGATCCTGGTTCGAGCGGATCTACCAGCCGCTCACCCATCCCTACGTGCTGCGCCGCGACTGGCCCGACGGCGACCTCTGGACCGACGACAACGAGGTCAAGGCCCGCGAACAGGCCCTGGGCCGCCTGATCCTGGGATTGACCCGCCGCTGCCGCCGGCGCATCTACCTCACCGCCAGCGAGCTCAACGAGCAGGGCTACGAGCAACAGGGCCCGCTGCTCCAGGCCGTGCAGCGCATTCTGCGCGACCGGCAAAGGGGCCGCCCATGAGCGAGTTCAGGCCCCGCCCCGGCCAGCGCCAGGTCCTCGACTACACCGGCGGCAAGATGGGCATCAGCGCCGTGCCCGGCAGCGGCAAAACGCGCACGCTCGCCGAGCTGGCTGCCCGTCTGGTCGCCGAGCGGATCGACGGCGATCAGCAGGTGCTCATCGTCACCCTCGTCAACGCGGCCGTGGACAACTTTCGCAGCCGCATCAACCAGTCGATCAAGCCCTTCAAACTGGTGCCCAACTTTGGCTACCGCGTGCGCACCCTGCACGGCCTCTCCCACGACATCGTCCGCGAGCGTCCCGGCCTGGTCGGCCTGTCCGACGATTTCGGCATCATCGACGAGCGCGAGGCCGATACCGTCCGCGACGACGTTGTCGATGCCTGGCTCCGCGCCCACCCCGACGCCGCCGATCCCTACCTCTCCCGCGAGCTTGAGGGCAACCGGGTCGAATGGGTCCGGGCCCATCGCTGGCCGCTACTCATCCGCGACCTGGCCAGGGCCTTTATCAAGCGGGCCAAGGACCTCCAGCTTGCCCCCGAGGTCTTGCTGGAACGCCTGTCCGGCCGCGAAACGGCCTCCCCGCCCGGCTCGCTGGCCCTGGCCCGCATGGGCGCCGAGATCTATGCCGATTACCAGCGCGGCCTGGCCTATCGCGGCGTCGTTGACTTTGACGATCTCATCCGCCTCGCCCTCCAGGCCCTGCGCCTCGACCCCGAGTACCTGGCCCGCCTGCGGCAGCGCTGGCCCTTTATCCTCGAGGACGAGGCCCAGGATTCCAGCGAGCTCCAGGAGCAGATCCTGCGACTGCTGGCCGGCCCTGCCGGCAACTGGGTTCGCGTTGGCGACCCCAACCAGGCCATCTACGAGACCTTTACCAACGCCAATCCCCGCTTCCTCACCGACTTTCTCGCCGAGAAGGACGTCGTGGCCGTCACCCTTGGCGAGTCCGGACGCTCCCAGCCGGCCATCATCGAGCTGGCCAACTACCTGGTGGACTGGGTCGACGAGGCCCATCCCACACAGGCTGCCCGCGGCGCCATGCTCCGCCAGCATATCCGGCCCACCGGCCCTCACGACCCCCAGTCCAACCCGGCCGAGGACGCGGCCGCAGTGCAGTTGGACGAGCGCGACTTGACCCCCGAGCAGGAGCTGGTCGCAGTCGCCGACTCGATCCAGGGCTGGCTGGACGCTCACGCGGACAGAACCGTAGCCGTTCTGGCCCCGCGCAACAAGCGTGGCTACGAGCTGGCCGACCTGCTCCGCCGGCGCGAGATCCCCTACCACGAGCTGCTACAATCCACCACGTCCACCCGGCACACCGCCGGCAGCCTGGGCAACCTGCTGCACTGCCTGGCCGATCCCACCTCGCCGCGCAGGCTGGCGACCGCGTTTGAGGTGTGGCGCCGCGCCGACCGGGACGATCCCGAGGCCAAGGAGCTGGTGGCGGCCGTCAAGCGGCGCATCCGCGCTTGCCCCGCCGTCGAGTCCTATCTCTGGCCCCGCGCCGACCACGACTGGCTGGCCCCGCTTGCTTCCGACCTGCCGGAGGCTGAGCTGGCCCTGCTGATCGGTTTCCGCGAGGCGGCTTGCCGCTGGCATCTGGCTGCCTCCCTGCCGGTCGACCAGCTCATCCTCACCCTGGCCAACGAGCTATTCCGCGAGCCGGCCGAGCTGGCCCTGGCCCACAAGCTGGCCATCTTGCTGCGCGAGGTCTCCCGCGCCCACCCCACCTACCGCCTCGGCGAGCTGGTGGAAGAATTGGCCGTCATTGCCAAGAACGAGCGGCGGTTCCTGGGCTTTGACCGCGAGGACACCGGCTTCGAACCGCCCCCCGGCAAGGTTACGGTGACCACCATGCACAAAGCCAAGGGGCTGGAGTGGCACCGCGTCTACCTTGTCTCGGTCAACAATTACGACTTTCCCTCAGGCCTGCCCCACGACACCTACATCGCCGAGCGCTGGTTCGTGCGCGACAAT
>JAFGOG010000588.1 GCA_016926595.1 Anaerolineae bacterium | reverse complement strand
TGTCACGGGTAGTCACCCATGATACTGGAGAAGGATCATTTGCGCAAGAAGGCGAAACAGGCATGTTATTTAAATCTCATTCCTAAGTAGCGCCAGGTGATAACAGCACCGGCGGCAATCGTCAAACTGCGGTGGGTGGCACCTGGCCCGAAAGGCACGGTACGCTTCCGAGTGCCAGAGACGGCCCAGGGGCGTTTCCCGGACGTTGCCGATCCGCGCCAGCGGGTGTTTGACGGTGTTGCAGCCCACCAGGTCGCCCTTCTCGCGGATCACGGCATAATACCACGGTTTGAAACAACAGCCAACCTGTAAACGGTGCGCGTATTGGCCCAACGCGGCATCCTCGACGTGCCGCTCCGTCGCGCCGTAGAGGTACAGCAGCTCGCGGTTCGCGGCCAGCCTGTGCCCATTCGCTGCGGCAGCCACCCGCGGTGCAATCTCGGCATTGTAACGAGCAATATCCAACGGCGACAGCAGGGTTTGTGCCGCCGTAGCCCTGGTGTTGGCCGGCTGGGGTATGGCAGGATTCAGCACGATCTCGTCCACGCCCAGGTCGGAAAGGACACGCGCCAGGTGGGGCAGGTCGTGGTAGTTGTGGCGCATCACGACGGTGTTGACACGCAGCACGACACGCCGGTCGAGCCCGCGGGCGGCTGCCTGCACGGCTTGCAAGCCCTGCACGGCGCGCTGCCAGGTGCCGGGCACGCCCCGGATCTGGTCGTGCAGCGCCGGGTCGCCGGCGTCGAGGGACAGGTCCAGTTGGGCCAGCCCGGCCGCGACGAGCGCCTGGGCGCGCTGCCGGTTCAGCAGCGTGCCATTGGTGATCAGCGTGCAGCGGATGCCCAGCCCGGCGGCGTGGGCGACGATGGCCGGCAAGTCACGGCGCAGCAGCGGCTCGCCGCCAAAGAGCTTGAGGTGGATCAGCCCCAGCGCCCTGGCCTCGTCGATGAGGCCGAGTATCTCGCCGGTGCTCAACTCGTCGCGACCATCGCCGCCCCGAGTCCAGGCGTTGCACATCAAGCAGCGCAGGTTGCAGCGGCGTGTCAGGTACAGCTTCAGGTCGAGCAGCCGGTATGGCTGCCCCTCGGCCACGCAGCGCGCCAGCTCAGCCGCAACTTCCGGGTCTCGCCGGATGCTTTTTGCCAGTCCCACGCCTCACCCCTCACCCTTGACGTTGTCGTACACTTGCCGGTTGCGCTCGATCTCTCGCCCGGGCGTGAACAGCGTGGCGACGACAGCCCGCGCCGCCCGCCCCAGCCGCTCCCGCCGCGCCGGATCGGACAGCAGGGTTAGCATGGCCTCGGTCAAAGCATCGGCGTCGCCAGGCCGGACGAGCAGGCCGGTTTCCTGGTCGCGCACCACGTCCGGGATGCCGCCCACATCCGAGGCGACCACCGCTCGCTCACAAGCCATGCCCTCCAGCAGAGCGTTGGGCAGGCCATCGCGCAGAGAGGGGAGCACCAAAATGTCGGCCAGGCGGTAGTAGGCCGGTAACTGCTCGTGGGCCACGTTGGGCACGACGCGGACCTTGAGTGCCGGATTCTGCCGGCAAAAGACCTCCACGATCGGCGCGTCGTCCCGGCGCACACCACCCACCAGGAATAAGATCGGCGGCGGGTCGCAGGCAGCGCACAGGCGGGCAAAGGCCGCCAGCAGGACGGACAACCCCTTCTTGCGCCGCGCCTCGCCGACAAAGGCCACTACCGGCCCGCCGTCCAGCTCCAACGAGTTCGCCAGCGCTGCGTCGCGCGGGCCAGGTGCAAACCGCTCCGCGTCCACGCCGTTGGGAACAAGGAACACCTGGCGTCCGGGGGCAAAAACCTGCACCTTGCGCACCAAGTCGGTTGACACCGCTGTGACCGCGTCGGCGTGTTGCAATGCCCAGAGAATCTGCGAGAATTTGCCAGGATCGAAGGCAGTCCGGTCCAGGTCATTGCCCCGCGCGCTGATCACTGACGGCCGGCCCAGGTAACGGGCAGCGGTCACAGCGACGAAGGCTGGCTGTGTGATGTACAAAGCGTGGATCAGATCCAGGTTCTGTGCCACATGCAGGGCGACGACCTGGTCAAACCAACCGGCCAGGGTGTCGTCGGTGCGGCGATGCGGGCCGAGGCGCAGGACCGGCACGCCTTCGTCGTCGCCGGTCGTAGCGATCCCCGGCGGCAGAGAGGCATCCAGCGCGCTAACCGTGACAGCCTGGCCGGTCTGAGCCAGCCCACAAGCCAGCCGCCGGGTGGAGACCGCCAAGCCGCCCACAGCCGGTGGAACCTTTTCGGTCAAGATCAGAATATTCATATCCGGGTTCTGTCTGCCCAGAGTCTGTATCAGTCCATTGTAGCGCAGGTGTTCGGTTTTGACAAATCCTGGCCAGAGGGATCGGCCAGATTATCGGCGCGGGACCGGGGCACGGCATTGGCCTGATCTTCCTACTCATGGGTGCGGTCAAGGTCGCCGCAGGGACCCTGAACCCCAGTCCGCGCGCCTTGCTCCAGAACCACATGCGTGGTAAAATAGAAGCGCAGTAGTGCGTCACCCATTCCTCATGGGAGGGTCACATGAAACGGCTGGCTCGGGTTCTGATCGGAATCGGGTTGGTGGTGATGGCCCTGGCCATCATCCTGGCCGGGACGGGCGTCTGGTTCGTGCGCCGCCCCTGGTCGCAGGTCAAGGGCGAGCTGGCCATCCAGGGCCTGACCGCCCCGGTGGAGGTGATCCGCGACGAGTGGGGCGTGCCCCACATCTATGCCGAGAACGAGCACGACCTCTTTTTTGCCCAGGGCTACGTCCACGCCCAGGACCGGCTGTGGCAGATGGAGTTCAACCGGCGCATCGGCAGCGGCACCCTCAGCGCTGCCCTGGGCGACACCACCCTCGACACCGACCGTTTCCTGCGCACCATCGGCCTGCGCCGCGCCGCCGAGAAGGACATGGCACTGCTGGACGGCGAGACGCGCGCCATACTCGAGGCCTATGCCGCTGGGGTAAACGCCTACGTCGACGCCCATCGCCACCGCCTGCCGCTCGAGTTCACCATCCTGGGCGTCGACCCCGCCCCCTGGACCCCCGTCGACACCCTGGCCTGGGGCAAGGTCATGGCCTACAACTTGTGCAGCAACTATGACTATGAGCTGCTGCGCGCCCGGATCATCGCCGAGGCTGGCCAATCGGCCGCTCAGGACCTCCTGCCCCCCTACCCCGGCGGTGCGCCGGTCATCGTCCCCGCCGAGGCCCGCGGCTACAACTGGCTGCGCGACGCCGAGCCGAGCTGGCCCGCCGCGCTGACCAGCCTGCTCGGGACTCCCGGCGCCGGCTGGGGCAGCAACAACTGGGTGGTCCACGGCACCCGCACCGCCACCGGCAAGCCGCTCCTGGCCGACGACACCCACCTGGGGCTCAACATGCCCTCCATCTGGTACGAGAACGGCCTGCACGGCGGCCGCTTTGACGTCGCCGGCTACTCCTTCCCCGGCGTGCCGATGGTCATCATCGGTCACAACCAGCGTATTGCCTGGGGGGTGACCAACCTGCCTGCCGATGTCCAGGACTTTTACATCGAAGAACTGAACGATTCGACCAACCCGACCCAATACGCGTTCGGGGGCCAATGGCAGGACCTGGAGGTGGTGCGCGAGACGATCGAGGTCAAGGATGCACCGCCGGTGACCCTGGACGTGCGCATCACCCACCACGGTCCGATCATGAACGACGTGTTGGGCGGCATGGAGGACGCCCAGCCACTGGCGCTGCGGTGGACGGTCCTGGACGGGACCTACCTGTTCAAGGCAGTGTTGATGATCGACCTGGCCGCCAACTGGGACCAGTTCCGCCAGGGGCTCAGCTACTGGGAGGCGCCCAGCCAGAATTTTGTCTATGCCGACGTCGAGGGCAACATCGGCTACCAGACGCCGGGCAAGATCCCCATTCGCGCCGCCGGCCACCAGGGCCTGGTGCCTGTGCCCGGCTGGACCGGCGAGTATGAATGGCAGGGGTACATCCCCTTCGACGAGCTGCCCCGCGCCTTCAATCCCCCCGCCGGCTTTATCGTCTCGGCCAACAACAAGGTCCCCACCGACAGCTATCCCTATCACCTGGCCTACGAGTGGGCAGCCCCCTACCGCGCCCAGCGCATCACCGACCTGCTGGCCGCCGACGACAGCATGACGGTCGCAAAGATAGAGCAGATCCACGCCCAGACCTACTCCCTGTGGGCTGAGGCGCTGCGCCCCTATCTCCTGGCCGTCCAGCCTGAAAACGACGCCCAGCAGCGCGCCCTCGACCTGGTCGAGGAGTGGGATCTCTACCTGGAGACCGACCGGGTCGGTGCATCGATCTTTGAGACCTGGTACTGGTTCCTGGTCAAGAATACGCTGCACGACGATCTCAGCGACGATCTACTGGCCGACTATTTGCCCTATGAAGACGACCACATCCTGGCCATGACCGGCCTGCTGGCCCAGCCCGACAGTCCCTGGTTCGACGACAGGACCACGGCCGCCGTCGAGACCCGCGACGACATCGCGCGCCACAGCCTGGCCGACGCCGTCGCCTGGCTGAGCGAGCAGTATGGCGACAATCCAGGGGATTGGGAGTGGGGCCGGCTGCACACCATGACCTTTGTCCATCAGCCGCTGGGGCAGAGCGGCATCGGCCTGCTGGAGAACCTGTTCAACAGCCAGACGATCCCCGCCCGGGGCGACCCGCTCACCGTGGACGCGGCCTGGTTCAGCTTTGCCGAGCCGTTCGCCATGTACGGCGGTGCCTCACAGCGCTACATCGCCGACCTGAGCGATTGGGGAAACTCGGTGATCGTCCACGCCACCGGCCAGAGCGGCCAACTGGCCCATCCCCACCGCGACGATTTCATCGCCCCGTGGCAGGAGGTGCGCTATCACTCGATGCTCTTTGGCCGGCAGGCGGTGGAGGCCAACGCCGAAGCAACCTTGACCCTGACGCCGCCCTAGAGCCTGTTTGGAGGGCCCCAGGGCAGTGGCGGCTCTTCACGCCCAACATCTTTCTGGGCTCAAGGCCCCGTCTCGGGGCCGTTTCCGCCCATGCAATCAACTTACCCAGAAACTTGAAACACACCCCCGCAAACACGTGTGCGAGGTCGCACTTGCCTTAATCTTGCATTCGTGGTAGAATCTCTCTATACCTGTACCTGATCGAGTTGATTTCGAGCACAACGTCCGGATTCTTCACTGCGGTCCAGAACGGCATTCTCACAGAATCTGATGCGCCTGCGCAGAGTCGCACCCGCTTCTCGGCATCCTGCGCGGCGCCTGCACAATGCGTGACGGAGGTTCAGCGTGGACGACACACAGGTTTCCTACAGCCTCTCTGCGATCCGCGAGCTTTTGCTTGCTGCTTTTACACCACAGGAGCTGCGTCGCTTTTGCATGTACCACCCCCCCTTCCGGCCGATTGTCGACAGGTTCGGCCCGGGATATGGATTCGACGATATGGTCGACGAGGTGGTCGAGTACTGCGAGAGAAACGTGCTGCTTTCAGATCTGCTGAAGGCGATAGCGAAAAAGAATCCCCGCCAGTATGAGCGGTTTTGCCAGCTCTCTCGCCCGGCAGTGGAGGAGGGGATCTGGCCCAAGCTGGAATACGCGACACGACCGGTGATCCTGAGCTCACACTTCCGGACTGGCTTTCCCGACAACAAGGATCTTGTGGGGCGCGAACCAGAGTTGGCATGCCTGCATCGGGCGTTGATGGAAGAACAGTCAGGCCGGCGGCGACCGGTAGGGCTGACGGGTATGGGCGGCATCGGCAAGACTCTGTTAGCGGCCGGGTACGCCCGGCGTAACCAGGATGCCTATCCTGGAGGAGTCTTTGCCGTCGACGCGACCAACGAGCAAGATTGGGCTGAGCAGTTGGTGAAACAGGCTGACTGGCTGGGCCTGAGCCCGGCTGACTCGAGCGATCCGGACCGTACCAAACAAATGATAATGGCTCTATCCCGATATTTCAGCGAATATCCCGGCAGCTTGATCCTCTTTGACAATGTCCCCGACCCATGCCATCTTATGAATCCATCCCTGGGAGCTGGTATCAGTGCCGCTGAGCTGGGGGCTCTTGTGCTGTTTACCACGCGGCAGCGAGACTGGC
Organism: Anaerolineae bacterium; assembly: GCA_016926595.1. The sequence goes on along the minus strand of JAFGOG010000588.1, from coordinate 5,643 downwards.
CAGAGGAAGGGATGGTCAAGCTGGACGTGCCGCTCCTGCCACTTTCTTTTGCGCGCACAATGATCGTCGATGCTCGCCCCGAGGCAGCTACCGACCCAGCCCTGGACGAGCTGTGCCGGGTGTTGGGCAATCTACCCCTCGCCCTGACACTGGCTGCGGCTGCCCTTCGGAACCGCCCGCGAATGACCCTTTCCTCCTATCTGAAAAAACTGGGCGAGCTGGGTGCTGAAAAGGTCCACCGAAAAGCCGGGGTGACGGCTCCCGGCCTGGCTCGGGCATTGACAGCGCAGTGGAAGATGCTGAGCAGCCAGAATGCCCGGCTCGTGCTGCGTGCCGCCGCCGAGTTGGGCGACACCAGCTTGATCCCCATCACCTGGTTGGAGCTGTTGACCGGGCTGCAGGATGACAAAGAAGGCCTGGACGAGCCACTGCGCGACGCCGTGACCAAGTTGTGGGGAGTATCCCTCGTCGAACGCATGGGGGATGATCATATACGCCTGCATTCCCTGGTGCGCGATTTTGCTCAAAAGGTTGGCCCAGGGGGGCGATCTGCCTTCCGGTCCACGTTAGAGTCCCACGTCGTCGTCGTCCTGCAGGATCCTGCCTGCTCCACACAGACAGTGCTCACAGCCGGCGAGTGCCTGCTCCACGTGCCGTGGAAACCGATCGAGATGCGAACAGGCGTGCTAAAGGCCTTGTCCAGGCTCATCACCGAAACGCACGTGCCGGTGGCAGAGCGACAGGCTGGCGCCTTTTTGCTCGAACGCTTGCGCTGGTTGGAGGATGTCGCAGTGCTTTCCCCTGGCGCGCTGCTTGCGTACCTGGACCTGATCGAGCGACCCATCTACATCTACCAACGCGATGAGTGGACACATATTGTACACGCCATCGCTTCTCTGTTGGCCTGCCCTTTGAGCGAGCGCGACCGGGCCTACCTGCTCGGCTACCAGGCGATATTCCTGGCCAAGCTGGGCATGTTGGAGGAAGCCGAAGAGGGGTATCAAGAGGCTCAACAATTCTTTGATGGCTTGGACGCTGCGGAGAAATGGCTGAAGGATCATCAGCTTGATGCGCGCGTCAAGCTGGGTCGGGCGAACATCCTGGTTTTCAGGGCCATGTCCGCACTCGATGCGGGCAGGGACGTGAGTGACCTGGATCTACAGGGCGCGATTGCGCTGTATCGAGCCGCTGCAGAAAAAGCCGGAAACTACCAACAGGATGTAGCCTTGATGGTCGGCATCTATACCGAGCTCAGCCACGTGTTGGGTCTCGCCGAAAGCTGGGACGAGGCCGAAGAGTTCTCCCACAAGGCGATCGATCTTCTCAACAGGGAACAGAATCTGGACGCCTGGGTGGATTGTTCCGCGTTGATCCGGCAGAATGCGGGCCTGATGCACTGGGCCAAAGGTAATGACCTTGTGGCGAAAGGCCGGGCTTCAGACGCCTTGGACGAGTTCACGAAGGCGTACGAGCACGCATGCGTTGCGATAGGCATCGTGGACAATCTGTTCGATCCCAAAGATTCGGCCGAAGCTCATCTTAATGCCGGAGACTATCTCCTGGCGATGAGCGAGGTCGACGCCGGCTCTGAGGCGCAGCATCTGGCAGAGGCGTGCGCTGAGTGGAAGAGGGCTGTGGAGAAGGCACGGGGCAAAGGCCTCGAAGGGGTAGACCCGGACGCATGGAGAGCGTGGAGAAACGGCCTGGACGAACCCTATCGCCTGGCCCTCGAAGGATTGGAAAAGATGGCCTGCGAGCGTCTCATACAACACTGTCCATCTGAAGCGCCTGAGGGATGCATGGAGCTGCTCAAGGAGGAATGAGATGAGGAACCTGCTATCCAGGGGGGCCCTGGGCGTTGCATTTCTGCTGCTGGTGCTGCTCGCAGGTCCTGGTTCTCCTGCTGTCCACTCGGCGGATCTGGTGGTCATCAGCCCGGCGGACAGCGGCTATGGCACCCTGCGCTGGGCCCTGCTGTCGGCAGGGCCTGGCGAAAAGATTATCTTTTCTCCTGCCGTGTTCCCGCCCGGCGACCCTGTGACGATCTGGGTCCAGTCCGCTCTGCCCACGATGAATCGCGATAACGTGACGCTGGATGCCAGCAACACCGGGGTGATCCTGAATGGCGCCCAGACACCGCCCGGCACGAAAGGGCTGATCGTGGAAGCGGACAACTGCACCATCCTCGGCCTGACCATCCGGGAATTCAAGAGCGACGGGATCGCGATCGGTGCGAGTGCGTCCTGGACAACCTTGGGTGGGGATCAAGGGGGGGGCGACGGCCCCAACGGCGAGGGAAACCTGGTCGTCGCCAACGGGGCCAGCGGGATCGCAATCCAGGGTGACAACAATGCGATCCGGGGCAATTACATCGGCACCGACGGCACGTGGGATGCGGGCAACAGCTACAATGGCGTTTCGATCTGGGACGGAGCCAGTGGTAACGTGGTCGGCGGGGCGAGCGCCGGCGGGTGTGACGGGTACTGCAACGTAATCAGCGGCAACGACCAGAATGGCGTCTGGATCGGGGGAGCCGGCTCCGATTTGAATATCGTGACCGGGAACTATATCGGCGTGCGGGCCGACGGCCTGGGGCCGGTGCCCAACACCTTCTCCGGGGTCGCCATCCAGGGGGGACCTCAGGGCAACCGCGTCGGTGGCACCGTTGCCGGAGAGGGGAACCTGATCAGCGGCAACGCGGACCACGGCGTCTATATCAGCGATGCGGGAACCCGGGACAACAGGCTCCTGGGCAACTTGATCGGCCTGGATCGGAATGGCACGGGCATTATCGGCCAGGGCGATCATGGCGTGATCCTCTTGCTGGGAGCGAGCTACAACGTGATCGGCGATGGCACCGTGGCCGGGCGCAACCTGATCGGCGGCAACTCGTCGGACGGCGTGTGCCTGGTGGACGCTGAAACCGCCTATAACATGGTGCAGGGCAATTTCATCGGAACCAACGCCGACGGCAGCGCTGCCCTGCCCAACGGCGTGCATGGCGTGGAGATCATGCAAGGTGCCCACCACAACCAGATTGGCGGCAACCGCCTGCTCGGCGAGGGCAATCTTTTGAGCGGCAACGCGGGGCATGGGGTGGTGATCAGCAGCAACGCACACGATAACCTCGTGCAGGGCAATCTGGTGGGCCCCGACGTCACAGGCAGCTATTCCCTCGGTTACCACCCCCAGGGTGGTATCGACATATCGAACGGCGCGCACCACAACGTGCTCGGCGGGCTGGGCGCCGGGGAAGGAAACGTGGTAAGCGGCAACCGGGTGGATGGGATCTGCCTGTTCAAGAGCACAGCGGATGTGCCGGCGGACAACGAATTGCTCGGCAACCTCATCGGAGTGGCGGCGGATGGCACCAGCCCGCTGCCCAATGAGGGGTTTGGGGTCCTGGTTGCCGACTGGGTGCTGCGCACGCGCATCGAGGGCAACACGATTGCGTTCAACCAGACGTACGGGGTTCTGGTCGCGACGTGTGGCGGTCACACCATCACTCGGAACTCGATCCATAGCAATGGGCTGGCCGGCATCGACGATAGGAGTCATTGCGTTCCTGTCCCCCAGATCACGGGGGTGGCGATTGGCAGCACTGAAACGATCACGGGCACGGCCGTTCCTGGCGCAACCGTCGAGTTCTTCTCTGACGATCAGGACGAGGGGCGGCTCTTTGAAGGGGATACACAGGCGGATGCATCGGGCAGCTTTGTTTTCGGCAAGGTGGGAGGATTTGCCGGCCCGAACCTGACGGCGACCAGTACCGATGCCAGTGGCAACACTTCGGCGTTCGCCTCACCCACGCACCTGGCATGGACAATGCTCCTCTACCTGAGTGGCGACAACGACCTGGACGCGTTCATGGTCAACACCCTGACCAACACCGTCGCGGCCGGCGCCAGCCCCCAGGCCAACGTGCTGGCTCTGGTGGATGGTTATACGACCACGATGATCTACTCTCCGACCGTGGTGTACGACCTGACGTATGGCGAGGCAGTGCCGCTGAACGTCACCTGGAACCTGACGGGCGAGCTGAACATGGGCAGTGGGCAGACACTGGTCGATTTTGTCACCTGGGGCCAGGCTTACCGCCCGGCGCGCCACACGCTGCTGGCGATCGTGGATCACGGTGGCGGGTGGGCACCCAGCAGTGAAGGAATGCCAGGGGCTATGCCCGTCAAGGGGAAGTGGGCCTGGATGGCGGGGAATAGCGGGTTGAGCTGGGATTTTGGCAGCGACATGGATTATCTCGGCAGCCAGGAGATCCGCCAGGCGATGGCAGTCATTACCGGCGACGGCGCCCGGCCGCTTGATGTCGTGTTCTATGACGTGTGCCTGATGGGCATGACAGAAGTTGCCTACCAGATCAAGGAGTATGCGGCGTTCTTTGTGTCGTCACAGAATGTCGCCTGGGCACCGCTCGGGCCGGACGGGCGCTACGTCGAGGCGATCCAGGGGTTGCCTGCTGCGACGACACCTCACCAGATGGCCCAGTTCCTGGTGGAAGCGTATGCCAACTCCATGCCTGCTGACGTGCACCCTTTCACCATCTCGGCGGTTGACCTGGCTGCCATGCCCACCATCGCAAACGGCGTGCACCAACTGGCAGAGGCGATCAGCCAAACGCTCGCGATTCCGGCTCAGGTGGCCACGCTCAACACGGTCTATAATCTGACACAGAAGTTGGATTACGACAGCGACTTTCAGATCGAGCCCTCGACCGACGGTTTCGTGGACCTGTACGACCTGGCGCTCAAAGCCTCGCAGCGATTCGCCGACGAGGACGTGGTGGCCGCGGCTCTGAACCTGATGACCGCGCTCGATTCGGCGATCGTTGCCGAGGAGCACCGCAGTGGAAATCCGTGGGTTTATCCTGAAAGAATGTGGGATCTGGACGATGCCCACGGCCTGTCGATATTCTTGCCTCTGGGCGAGGACCGGATCATTACCACCACCTGGCCGATCTCGAACACCGGACAGTTCACCCAGGGTGTTCGCTTGCGTGAGATGTACACCTGCGAGCAATTGCAGTTCGTGTGCGATACCACGTGGGGAGACATGATCGAGACCTACTATGCCGTGGCGCCTTTGCCGCCCGCTCTGAGCAGTGGCGCTGTGGGCGGGTTGCTGCCGACCGATGTCACTCCACCACAGACCGCGATTACCATGACCGGAGAGGTCTCCCTGGGAGGGACGATCTCACTCGCCTGGGTGCCGGAGGATGCCGAGGCCGGCGTGTATGGCGCGGCCCTCTGGCATCGCCCACCGCACGGGGAGTGGACAGCCGTGCTCACAAAAGCCGGGACGTCCGGCGTCTTTTCTATCGTGCTCTCACATCCGTGCACCAACGCCTACGCCGTGCGAGGCATTGACAGGGCGGGCAACGTCGAGCCGCTCCTCGGTATCGCGAACCAGATTGTGCTGGAAGTGCCACCGTGCGAGCGGGTCTACCTGCCGCTGTGCTTGCGATGGTGCGCGCACTGAGGGCTATGGCATTTGCATTCCGGGGGAAAAATGGGACTGCCCCTCCCCTTCTTCGCCCGGAAGAAGGGGAGGGAGTGGTCCCGACAGGTCGTGACCAAGAAAGCCCTACGGCGCGTAGATGCGCAGCACCAGGGGAAGGTAGACGCGATAGAT
>JAFGOG010000587.1 GCA_016926595.1 Anaerolineae bacterium | reverse complement strand
CGAACGCATCGCGCTTCACCTCTCGGACCCGGTGAGCGCCACGTTGGGCTTTCTGCGACGGGCCATCCTGACGATCGAGGACGACGACATCGAGGATCCCGACCTGCTGGACGACTTTGAAGGCGCACACAGCTACGCTGTCACCGGGAGCGTCATGCTCGACATCGTCGAGATCATGACCGGGACGGGCATGGCAGTGCCGGGGCAGGGTGTGTATGAGCAGGTACTATCGGTAGCGTATGGCGACACGATCCGCGCTGCGGCCGGCCTTGGCTTTGGCCGGACCTTTGCCGAGAGTCAGGACTGGAGCAGCTACGAGGGCCTCAGCTTCTGGTACTATGGTACCAACAGCGGCGACACGATCACGGTGCAGGTGTATGACAACCAGGCGGCGACCACGGGCGATGTGGCGCCGGAGGACTGGGTGCTGGCCTGGAGTGACGAGTTCGACGACGCGGCTGGAACCCTGCCCGACCCCAGCAAATGGTCGCACGAGATCGGCGACGGCGGGCTGAATGGCATCCCAGGCTGGGGCAACGGCGAGCTGGAATACTATACCGATAGCCCTGACAACGTGGCGGCCGACGGCCTGGGCAACCTGGTGATCACAGCCCGGGCGGTGGACACGACAACCACGGATCTGCTGTGCTGGTACGGGCCGTGCGAGTACACGTCGGCGCGGCTGCTGACCTCGAACAAGGCCGAGTTCGCCTACGGGCGGATCGAAGCGCGTCTCAAGATCCCGTACGGGCAGGGCGTGTGGCCGGCGTGGTGGTCGTTGGGCAACGACATCGGTGAAGCCGACTGGCCCGCGTGTGGTGAGATCGACATCATGGAGAACATTGGCAGCGAGCCGGCAACGGTGCACGGTACCATCCACGGCCCGGGCTACTCGGGGGGCAGCGGCATCGGCGGTGCGTACAACCTGCCCACCGGAAACCTGTCGGACGCGTTCCACACGTACGCCATCGAGTGGGAGCCCGATCTGATCCGGTGGTTCATCGACGACACCAACTACTTTACGGCGACGGTAGACGACATCCCGGCAGGTATGGAATGGGTATACGACCATCCCTTCTACCTACTACTGAATGTCGCCGTCGGCGGCAACTGGCCCGGTTACCCCGACGACACGACGACCTTCCCGCAGACGATGCACATCGACTATGTGCGTGTGTACCAGGCGGCCGAAACGGCCGAACGTTTCGAGACGTCGTTCGTGGACAACTTTGCCGGTTGGAAGAAAATCACGGTGCGGTTCGACGCGCTGACACGCAGTGCGGAGCAGCCGGCAGGTGCACCCAACGACGGCCTGGGGCTGACGGAAGTAGGGGGCTATGGCTTCAAGCTGCCGGTGACAGGCAACGGGGCGTTCTATCTGGACCAGGTGAGCCTGGAGGCAGAGGTGCCTATGCACCACTACTACCTGCCACTGGTCGGCAAGCAGGGATAGCTACAGCCGCTCGGCGGTGAGGATGGTCTCACACTGCTGCCATCCTCACCGCCGAGCCTATGGCGGGGCGAGTATCGCAAGTCACTGGATCGCGCAAACCGGAGGGTTGTGGTATCTTTATGCTGCAATCCTCCAGATTATGCCATCCTGTGGATTGCGGCACAAGGATCGATCATGAGAGCGACAGATGGATGACACTTTCTTCGATGGCCAGGGGCGTTTCATCCTGCGCGACTTTGGCCGGGCGCGCCCCTTTTCGAGTTTCCTGCCAGGCATCGCCGGGCCGCTCGGCATTCCGATGTGGGTATTCTACGTCAACCGCGGCCAGGCCATCGCCAGCTTTGGGATCGAGAACAAGGACAACCCGATCATGGAGTTCGAGCCGGCCAACAAAGCATACCAAGGCACACCCTATGCTGGCTTTCGTACCTTTCTAAAAGTCAAGCGCGGCGTGGAGGAGGTGCTCTACGAGCCCTTTGCCCCAGCAAATGTAGGCGAGGACACACGGATGTGCATCGGCATGAACGAGCTGGAGCTGCACGCTACTAGCCGGATCCACGGCATTCAGAGCCAGGTTCTCTACTTCACTCTGTCCGGCGAGCCATTTGCCGGATTGGTGCGCCAGGTAACGGTGACCAACGTGGGCAGTGAAGCGCTGGCCCTCGAGCTTTTGGATGGTATGGCCCGGGTCATGCCTTTCGGTGTAGATAACTGGGGTCTGAAAGAAATAGGCCGCACGCTCGAGGCCTTTATGGCGGTCTTGAACCTGGACGATGGATTGCCCTTTTATCGCTTCCAGGCCAGCGCCGGGGATTCGGCCGAGATCAGCCAAGTTCAGGCAGGCCACTTCTACCTCTCTTTTGACAGCTCGGGGCAGAAGCTATTGCCCTTTGTGGATCCGGTTGTCGTGTTTGGTCAGAATACTTCCCTTTGCACACCGGACGGCTTTGTCGCCCAGCCTTTGGATGACCTGGGTCGCAGACGCCAGATCACCACTGGCCGGACGCCTTGCGGCCTTTTCGGCGCGAGCCAGGTCCTGGAGCCAGGGGAGGCGGCGACGCTGTATGCCATCATCGGCCATGCTGGTCACGCCGAACGTATCCTCCGCGAGAAGCCACGCCTGGCCCAACCAGCCTACGTGCAGCAAAAGCGCCAGGAAGCCAGGCAATTGGTTGACCAACTCACCGACGCCGTCGCCACCCACACTTCATCGCCCCGTCTCGACGCCTACACACGCCAGACCTTCCTCGACAACGTGCTGCGCGGTGGCTGGCCCCTTCTCCTGGGGGGCGAGAAGGAACCCCCCGTCTATTACATCTACTCGCGCAAGCATGGTGATCTGGAGCGGGACTATAACTACTTTTACCTGGCTGCTGAGCCCTATTCGCACGGAAATGCGAACTATCGCGATGTGAACCAGAACCGGCGCTGCGACGTACTGCTCCGGCCAGAGGTGGGTACTTTCAATGTCTTGTCTTTCCTGAGCCTGATCCAGGCTGATGGTTATAATCCGCTGGTGGTGGAAGGCAGTCGCTTCACCTTGCCGGCCTCTCTGCACGCGGCTGTGCTGGCCCTGGCCGAGCGGCCGGAGGAGCTGGAGCCGGTGCTCGCTCAACCCTTCACACCGGGTCAGCTTCTACGGACCATCACTGACAGGGAGATTGGGCTGAAAGGCAGCCCCAAAGCCTTGGTTGCTGAGGCCCTGAGCCACGCAGAACACCACTTCCAGGCCGCAGTGGGTGAGGGCTACTGGATCGACCACTGGACCTACAACCTCGATCTGATCGAGACCTACCTGGCCGTCTACCCCGAGCGAAAGGAGGAGCTATTGTTTGGCGGTCGGGGCGTCTCCTTCTTTGACAGCCCGGTGATCGTTCAACCCCGCGCTCTCAAGTACGTGCTCGCCGGCGAGGGCCGGGTGCGCCAGTATGGGGCGGTGGTGGAGGACGAGGAGAAGGGGGCCTTGATCGCTAGTCGCACCGAGTCCCCCAACCTGGTGCGAACGGCGCACGGCCAGGGCGAGGTGTATCGCACAACGGTCTTGGGCAAGCTGGTGGGCCTGGCCCTGCTCAAATTCGCCACCCTCGATCCGCTGGGCATGGGCGTAGAGATGGAGGCGGGCAAGCCGAGCTGGTGCGATGCACTCAACGGCCTGCCAGGCCTGTTCGGCTCGTCGCTTTGTGAAACCTACGAGCTGGAGCGACTGCTCACGTTCCTGCTGGAAGCGATGGCCGAGAAGAACCTGGACGCGGTCGGAATGCCAGCCGAACAACACACCCTGTTGCTAGAGATATTGGGCGCCCTGGTGAGCTGGCTGGCATCGGACGGCCCGGACCGGGATTTCCGCTACTGGGACGCCGTCGCCAGCGCCCGTGAAACCTACCGCGCGTCTGTCCGCTTGGGCTTTGACGGGGAGACCAGGATGCTGCCCTTTGAGGACTTGGCGCCGACTCTGGCTGCCTTCCGGGCCAAGGTGCGCGCCGGTATTCAACGCGCTGTCGAGATGAACCAAGGCGCGTCGCCCGGTATCCCGCCGACTTACTTTATTTACACTGTCACCGACTATGACTTGATCACTGACGCCAACGGGGAGCCGCGGTGCGACGAGCAGGGCCGGCCCTTCGTCCGGGCCAGAGGGTTCGAGCCAGCGGTGCTCCCCCTGTACCTCGAAGGCCCAGTCCACGCTCTCAAATTGCAACCGGACCTTGCCTCGGCCCGGGAGCTGTATGCCAAGATCAAAGCCAGCGACCTGTATGACCGCAAACTGGGCATGTACCAAGTCAACGCTCCGCTAGAGGACCAGATCCCCGAGATCGGCCGCGCCCGGGCCTTTACGCCGGGCTGGCTGGAGAACGAGTCGATCTGGCTGCACATGGAGTACAAGTATCTGCTGGAAGTCCTGCAAGCGGGCCTGTACGAGGAATTCTTTGAGGAGTTCGAGCACGCATTGGTCTGTTTCCAGGATCCGCAGGTATATGGCCGAAGCCCCCTCGAAAACTCGTCGTTTCTGGTCAGCAGCGCCCATCCCGACGAATTGCTGCATGGGGCTGGCTTCGTGGCCCGGTTGAGCGGAGCAACAGCCGAATTCCTGAGCATATGGACCACGATGATGGCTGGAGGGCAGCCCTTTTTCCTGCAAAACGAGGCGCTCTGCCTCCAATTCCGGCCCGCGCTGCCAGGCTGGCTGTTCGACCAAGACGGCAAGCTCACCTTTACCTTTCTGGGACAGGTGCCAGTCACCTATCACAACCCTGACCGGCGGGATATCTATCCCAACAATGGGCTGGTCACGGGGCCCCTGGTCCTGCACCTGCCCGATGGGAGGCACGTCGAGTTTGCCGAGGGTATGATCGGCGAACCCTATGCGCGGATGGTGCGGGCTCGGCAGATCACCAAGATAGACATCTTTTTCCATACTGAATAGACATAATCCGCCCTACATCCCACCCCGACTTTTTGAGATGATACAGAGATACATTGAAAGGACAGAGAGATGTGCAAGGCGAATTGGGGATTCACTGACGATCAGGGCACGTTTGCCCTGTCCGATCCACAGCGCCATAACTACCTCTATTTTCCGCTGGTAAACGAAGGGGGGCTGGTAGCAGTCGTTACACCTACGCTGCATGGCGATGTCAAGGCCGGGCAGCACAGGTTCCTCACGGTACCCGTCTCGGTCGAGGATCTGCACATTTCGCGGGCAGCCCGGAATTTCTGGGTCAATGTAGCGGGCTATGGACCCTGGTCAGCCACGGGCAACTCGGCGCGGCAGATCGCCCAGAACTCTGCGGTCGAGGATGCCGAGCCGGTGGGATTGCAGGCCGGATTCCTCTGGCACCGGGTGACGCGCACCAATCCTGGGCTCGGCCTACAAGCCGAGATCACAAATTTTGTGCCCTCGGGCGCGAATCTACCGGCAGAGGCCAGCTTGGTCGAGCTGATGCAAGTAGTGCTGATGAACGTGGGTTCAGCGCCGCTGACCTTGACCCCCACCGCAGCCATCCCCATCTATGGCCGCTCGGCCGACCGAGTGCGCGACCATCGTCACGTGACCTCCCTATTGCACCGGATCTATACCCATCCGTACGGTGTCCTGGTGCAGCCCACCCTGACCTTTGACGAACGCGGGCACCGGCCCAACACCGTGACCTATGCCGTGCTCGGTGCAGAGGGGGACGGTACGATTCCGGCCGCCTTCTTCCCACTGCTGGAGACCTTTATCGGCCCGGGCGGCAGCCTCGACTGGCCGCAAGCCGTGGTAAGCCCGGACAATCCAGGCCTCGGTGCAGGACAGATCCTGTCTGGCTACGAAGCAATGGGCGGCTTGCGCTTCCGTCCAATCACACTCGAACCGGGCCAACGCCAGGCTTACGTGCTCGTGCTGGCTATCCTGGATCAGAATGCGGACGCAGAAGCAATCATGGCTCGCTACGGCGACCAAGCCCGATTCGAAATCTGGCTGAACCGGACCAGAGCTTATTGGGAGCAGAAGCTGGCATCGCTGCAACTGGATCTTGGTGAGGCGCGCCTAAGCGGGTGGCTGAAGTGGGTCACCCTCCAGCCAATCCTGCGCCGCATTTGCGGCAACTCGTTCCTGCCCTACCACGACTATGGCCGTGGGGGTCGCGGCTGGCGGGACCTATGGCAGGACCAGTTGGCCTTGATCCTCATGGAGCCCGGCGAGGTCCGCGAGCGGCTTTTCAGTAGCTTTGCCGGGATCCGCCTTGATGGCAGCAACGCAACCATCATCGGCGATGCGCCAGGCGAATTCCGGGCCGATCGCAACGACATCCCCCGGGTGTGGATGGATCACGGAGCATGGCCCCTGCTCACCACCCAGCTCTACCTGGATCACAGTGGGGACCTGGCCTTCCTACTCGAGGAGCAGGCCTATTTCAAGGACCCCTGGACGCACCGTGCCCAGACCGTTGACGAGACCTGGTGTCCCGAGGATGGCACTGAGCTGCGAACCAACACGGGAAGCATTTATCGCGGCAGCATCCTCGAGCACCTGCTGGTGCAGCATCTCACCGCCTTCTTTCACGTCGGCGAGCACAACATTATCCGCCTGGAGGGCGCTGATTGGAACGATGGCCTGGACATGGCCCGCCAGCGCGGCGAGAGCGTCGCTT
>JAFGOG010000586.1 GCA_016926595.1 Anaerolineae bacterium | reverse complement strand
TCCGACCGGCTGGCCGCCGAGGGCTACCCGCCGATCCACCATTCGACGGCCTACCGCCAGGCCTACCGGCCGGCTTACCGGCTGCTGGCCCGCAGCTCAGGACTCGAATAACCGGCTCGCCGCGGGGGCGGCTCCACGTGGCTGCCCGCCCGTAGTTGCCCCTCTGCCCCTACCGCGACGCCAGATCCGCCAGCCGCTCGAGCTCTCTGGCGTCCCGCCGGCAGTGGTCGAGCAGCAGCGTGATCTTTTCGTCCCGGCGCATCCCCCGGCCAAACCGGTCATAGACCTCCGGGAAATGATCCAGGCACATCGCGTCCAACTGCGCATCGTCGAGCCCTGCCAGTTGCTGCCGCAGGTAGGACAAGCCGGGAGCGCGCCGGACCGGCGCCGGCCTGGTCGCCGCCCCGGCGCCCCGCCCGCGCAGGCGCGGCTCAAAGCGAGCGTACTGCCTGGGGTTCACCACGGCTATCTCGGCCAGCAGCTCATCCCACAGCAACTGCGTCCGGCAATAGTCGATCACCTCGCTCGCCATGTCGTCCAGGCCGTAACCGGGACCGAAATGGTTGACCAGATCCTGGAATTGGGGGCGATCCTGGCAAAAACTGCGCAGTTTCTGCGGGGTGAAAGCATCTATCAGCAGGCCCCGGATGGCAGCGATCGGCGGATTGTCGGGATCGACCCGGATCGGCCCGCTGGCGGCCGGCGACCCGGCGCCCAGGGGTATCTGGGGTTCTTGCAAAGTGGCCAAACCACACTTCGGTTCTGGCCTGTGGTCTGGCGGTTCGCACACGATCACGACCAAGATCAGGCTGGCTACGCTCTTGGTTTGAGGTATGACCAGTTGGCCAACAGTGATCTCGACTGGGATTGTGCCCAAGTAGACATGATCCATCCGGCGCACCTGGATATCGATGGTACAAAGACCTTCTTTCCGTGCAGTCAGAGGAAAAGATACGCACTTGGAGAATTCGTCTGGCGGCACCTCAACAACCTGCCGGGCTGAGCCGTCGATCTTGAAATCTGGCGCGACGATCTCGATCTCAAGACGACTAGGTGCCAGTTTGCCTGTTTCATCGTCGATCAAGAAGTCCAGACTTACCCCTTCTGTTGCCCGCTCTATTGAAGAAGGTTTTAACTTGCCTGGCCAGTCCTCAATGTCAAGATACGGCGAATCAGGGAAACGAACCTGCACCAGGAGCTTGATGTGCTGGCCGACTTCGATAGGATTGGGGACAGCAGCGTCAATGCGCCGTTCAATCCTTTGGTACTCGTCTTTCGGTGAGCCGGCCGGAGCCTGTCCCGGCGGCTCCTGGGGGCCCTGCAATGCGGCCGGCAGCCGGAAGCGGTACACCCCATCCGGCGCGTTGCGGTAGGTGAGCGTGTCCTTGGCCCAGAACCCGCCGCGCGCGTCCGAGTAGCGCCGCAGGATAACCAGGCCGCTGCCCGCCGCCAGGTTCAACTGCACCCAGTTGTAGGTATTGGCATACTGGCGCGTCTCATAGCACGCCCCGCCGGCCAGGACAGTCGCCGCGCCGTCGGGCGTGGCGAGCTGCGTCGCCGCCGTGTGGTGCAGGTGGCCGTGCAGGATAAAGTGGCAGCCGTCGGCCAGTATCGCCCCGCTGTCCTCCTGGTCGAACTCGCGCAGCCAGTCGAGGGGATGGTGCAGCAGCGCGATCTTGATCGCCGCGCCGGCCTTGTCCGCCGCGTCCAGCGCCGCCCGCGCCTGCCGCTCGCCGATCAACAGGCCCTTGGCCCGATCCTCCACCGAGGCGCTCAGCCAGGCCGAGTTCAGCCCCATGATCGCCACCCGCAGCCCGGCCAGGTCCAGGCTGCGGACGTAGAAATAGCGCTCCTCGTCGAACAGGAGGCGCCCGGCCAGGTAGCCGTTGACAAAAGCCTTGTAGCCCCGGAAGCGGGCCATCATCAACTGCCGGTCGGCCGGGGTGGCCAGCACGTCGTTAGCGCTGTCCCGGTCGGTGAGCCCATCGCCGATCGCCTGCGCGCCGCGCGTGATCAGGCTGCGGTCCACGTCGTGGTTGCCAGGCGCCAGGAACAGCCGGCCCTTGTCCAGGCCGGTGACCCGCAGCAGCTCGTCGAGGAACTGCCGGACCAGCTCGTACTCGGCCGGCTTGCCCGAAAAGGCCAGGTCGCCGGTCACGGCCACAAAGTCGGGGCGCAGGCCGTCCTGTTCGATCCGTTCGCTGACGTCGCGGAGCAGCGCCTTGAGCACCACGTTGGCGTCATAGGCCCGCGAGCTGCGCAAGTGCAGGTCCGAGATGTGCAGCCAAGTGATGCGTCGGCTTTCTTTCACAGCCATGATCTCCTGTCTCCTGCTGGGTATCCACCTGTATTATACCACTTGTGATTTCTATGGCAAATTGCCCGATCCTCCGCCATACGAAAAAACAGGTGCGACGCACCAGGTACGTCGCACCTATATCCGCGAAAATCTGCGCTTATCTGCGTCCCAAGCACATCTCCCTACGGCCTCGTCCTCAGCGTCGGCCCGGCCCTAACCTCCACCGGCCCGTGCATCGTCGTCTGGCCATAGACGTCCACGTCCTCTAGCATGTAATAGTAGGTCTGCCCCGCCTGCACCGCGTCGTCCAGCCACACATACACCGCCCCCACCGGCGACCCCGGCGCCTGGCTGGGGATCAGCTCTTCGTTCAGCCTGACGTACGGCCCGTCGGGCGACTCGGCGCGGTACAGGTTAAAGCCGAGGTTGTCGATCTCGGTCACCGTCTCCCACTCGACGTGGATGGCCAGCCCCTCCGGCCAGCCCTCAAAGCGGGCCAGCGCCACCGCCGTGGGCGTGGGCGCCTCCTGGCCGTCCTCGACCTCGCCGCCGCTCGCCCCGCCGTACGAGCCGGCGTCGCGGGCCTCGACGCCGCCTTCTGGGGCCGTCGCACTGTCGTACAGCCGGGCGCGGTAGCTTACCAGCTCGGTCGGGCCGGCCGGGACGTCGACCAGGATGTCCGTGTCGCCGGCGGCCACCGCGCCGTCGTACTCCAGCTCGCCGTCGTCCCAGTCGCCAAAGATGCCGTCGCGGTTCCAGTCGAACCACAGCCGCAGCCAGCGGCCGTTGGTCGCCGTGCCCTGCACGTTGACCCGCACGGTGCTCTGCTGGCCGGCCACAAAGCCGTTAGGGAAAGTGACCGCGCCGTCGTTGTCGCTGTCGTCGTCGTCGCCCAGGGCAAAGGAAGCGTCGGCGTCCCAGTCCAATCCCAGCCGCAGGGCGCCGTCGCCGGTGTGCCAGGCGATGCCATAGCTGCTGTCCAGGTCGGAATAGTCGGCGCTAGCCGATGACGGCGCGCCGCACAGGGTCAGGCTCCAGCTATTCAGGGTGCCAGTGTCCGGTCCAGCGTCGTCGGTGATGCGCAACTGCCACGTTCCAGCCGAGATCTTGGTATCGAAGCCGGTCAGGCTTCCCTCCGGCTGGTATGAGCCGGTAAAAGGCGCCGTCCCGCCCGTAATCGGGTCGGCCGCCTCATCGTCAAAGACAGTGCTCACATAATTGTCGCCGCTGCCACCGTTGTCCGTGGATAGCTCTACTGCGGCATCATCCGGGTGCTCGATATAGATGTCCAGGTTGTCGTCTTGAGTGTGAGTGATCTGGCCGATCGTCACGTTCACATCAGCCACGCTGAACGAATCAGCGACGGTCAGGTTGCTGTACACAGTCGCGTTGTTGCCGATCGTCTTGGGCACGTCGCTACTGGTGTAGGTCCAACAACTGACCACTGCAGTACGGAAGGCCCAAGTGGCCGAGTAGCTGCCGGGTCCGCAGGGGTTGTTGGCCGTTACCCGCCAGTAATAGACCGTATCCGGGTCAAGGTCGGGGCTGGGCGTCCAGCTCGTCCCCGTCACCCCGCTGGCCGAGCGCGCCACGTTGTCAAAGCCGGGATCGGCAGCCACCTGGACGTCGTAGCTGGACGCCCCGCTCAGCGCGTTCCAGGTCAGCGCGGGCGCCGTCGCCACGCCCGTCGACCCGTCGGCCGGCGACGACAGGGTCACCGCTCCCAGCGGCTCGCCGTCCAGCAGGTTCAGCGCCACCGTCTCCTGGTGGATCAGACTGCCGGATGCACCGCTGATGGTGATGTTGTAGACGCCCAAGGCCGCGGCCCCGGTGTCGCCGATCGTCAGCGTCGCGCTGCCGGGCGGTGTGAGCGGGTTGGGAACGAACAATTCGGTCGTGCCGGCCGGCCGGCCGGTCGAAGTCAGCGTCACGGCATTGCTGAATCCGTTGAGCGCTCCCATGCTCACCGTATAGACGGCATCGCTCGGGGTGCAGACGTTCAGGACGTCTGGCGAAACATCCAGGGAAAAGTCAGGCGTGCCGCACTCGTCGAACTTGAAGGTGGCTATGCGCGTCTGCCCGCTGCCGCCATACTCGGTGGTGTACCAAAAGGTGCAGCCGTCGGTCGGGTCCACGCCGATGCCGGAATAGTCGCCCCAGCGCTCATTGTTCGTCTTGGAGGTGGTGGCGTCCCAGATCTTGATGTCATAGTAGGGCATCGTGCCCAACGGGTCAGAAGCCCGGCGGCCCGAGTAATAGATCGAGGGGTAGTAGGGCGTGTTGGCCCCAGTACGGGTATAGCCCACGGCGATATTGCCGGCGCTGTCCATCGCCGCGCTGCACACGCTGCGGTGGATGTCGCCCACACCGTCGCCCAGGACACCCTCCTGGTAGTTGACCCAATTGCCGGAGCCGGGCGGCGTCCGGCGCAGCTCGAACCAGTGCACGGCGGCGCGGTCCAGTCCGTCCACATCCTCTGCAAAGCACCCGACCAGCGTCTCGTGCGTGCCAAAGTTGCGGTACTGTAGTGGATAGTGGATCGGCTCGCGGATCGGGTCGAGCTTTTGCGACGTGCCCGGCTGCGACATACAGCTCCAGTCGTTGCTGGTGCCACAGAGCGTGTGGTCCCAGTCGGTAAGCTGGATGCCGGGGAGCGACGTCAGGGACGAGTTCGCCGGGGTTGTCCAGTCCACGTGCAGCGACCACATCTCCATCAGGTCGCAGCTCGGGCAGGTGCCGCCATGGATCTCGGTATCGCGCGGGCGCAGGAAGTAGACCGGAGAGCCGCTCGGCGGCGCTGCGCCTTCCAGTGTGGCCGGCATCGTCAACTGAAAGCCGAATCCGGGCAGCAAGCCGATGTTGAAGGTCTGGACGTTGGCCGGCTGGCCGTTCAGCATGTGGGTCCGCTCCAGGACGATGACCGTCCCGCCGTTGTTGGCTGCGATATAGTAGCCGTCGGGCCACACGGCGTACTTCGGATAATCCTGCATACTCCCCCGTGGGAAGGCATAGGCCCACCACTGGCCCGTTGGGTCCGGCGTCTTGGAAATGTAGACACAGAGCACTTCCCCGCTGCCGTAGCTCCCACTCCTGTAGTTGAACTCGGTGATCAGCCAGCGGTCGGCCAGTTCGTCGTACTGGATGATGGGATCGCAGTAGCCGGTGTTGCACGGCGCCGTCGAGGCCAGGTCTTCCATGTGAAACTGATCAAGAACAGCACCAGTCTTGTCATAGATCGTGACCCGCGACCCGTTAGGGCCGTTATCGCCTTGGAGGTAGTGGTGGGGTCCTACGTCGCCAGTATCGTCCGGCGGCGAGGAAGAGGACTGGACGCCGGCAAAATTGAGGATCGGCGTCCCAAAGGCGTCGGGGACTGGCGCTGGAGCGTTCTGCTGCAGCTCCGCCAGTTTGTTGCCATGAGGCGGCATCTGGATGCTGGGTCCGACAAAACCGCGGCCGTCGCGCTGCACCGGCTCGCGATCCAAGGTAGGCAGGTCGGGCTCGTCAGGCAGGTCCCGCACCGCCACACTGAGAGTAGGGGTGTAAGGCCCGCTGGCGGTGACGGTATAGGGAAGGTTATTGCTGCTCCCCAAGCGGGCCGGCGCTCTACCAGCGACGCGCGCCGCAGCGGTCCCGGCACCGGTGGTACCGATCGATCCCTGTGACATGGTCCACGCGACCGCCAGGACGACCAGCGACAGGATCAACAGGCTACTCACGACCTTCCACGTTGATTTCATGAGCACTCTCCTATAGGGTTATCGATTGCCCTCTATTGTACCCTACTTCGATGCCAGGATCAATAGGATCATGGTACCGTACAAACCCGTGGTGTTTTCACAGTCTTTCGGAGAATGCAGTGGTTCCGCGTAGTAACGACTTCCGTTTCCTGGCGAACAGCGACAAGAACCGGTCACTCCTCGAAATAGCCCATGGTCAGCGAGATCGCCGCCGCCGCGGCCTCTTCGACCGAGGCCTGCCCGTAAAAGGCGCGCTCGATCTCGCGGCTGGCCGTCTCCTCGATGATCGGCCACTTGGCCAGGAGCGGCAACCGCCGTAGGACCGGTATCGTGTCCAGGAATACCTGGCTGCTGTCCGGCCGCTGCTGCGGATCCAGAAAGGCCGGCGACTCGGCCACCTGGCGCAGCGACGGGACGGTGCGCCCCGTGCCGGCCATCAGCGTCTGGCCTTCGACCGAGTTGGCAAACTCGATCAGCGCCCAGGCCGATTCCTTGTCCCGGGCCCTGGTTGCCAGGCAATAGGCGTCGCTGTGCAGGATCCCGGCGGCCTGCACGCCCTGGGGCAGCGGCGCCACGTCCCAGTCCAGGTTGGCGATGGTGCGGTAGGTCGGCACGCCCCGGCGGCTGTTCAGGAACATCCCCAGCCGGCCGTTCATGAACCGGCTCTCGCTCTCCTCCGCCTGCTCGGCCGTGGCGTCGGGGACGACGCGCTCCCGCACCTGGAGGTCGACGAACCACTGCAGCGCCTCCAGCGCCGCCGGGCTGTCCAGGGCCAGCCGGGTGGGCCGGGCCGGGTCGTCGACCAGCTCCCCGCCGTTCTGCCACACAAAGGGCGCCAGCCGCATCAGCCCCGGCGACATGCCGGCGCCATACTGGTCGGTCTGCCCATCGCCGTCCAGGTCGCGGGTCAGGGCCCGGGCGGTCTGGAGAAAATCGTCCCAGGTCCAGCCGGCGGTGGGATAGGCCACCCCGGCCGCGTCGAACAGGCTGCGGTTGTAATAGACCACCAGGCTGGAGATATTCTGCGGCACGCACCAGGTCTGGCCGTTCCACTGGAACGCCTCCAGCGCCTCGGGGTACAGGTCGGCGGCGCGCAGCGCCTGGCTCTTGTCCAGGTAGGGACCCAGCGGCTCCAGCCCGCCCTGGGCGGCGAACTGGAGCACGCGCCGGTAGTTCAACAGCATCACGTCCGGCTCGGCCCCGGCCGAAAAGGCGGTCACCAACTGCTTCTGATAGTCGCCCTGGCTGGCCGCGTGGCGCAGCTCGACCTGGATGTCGGGGCGCTTGGCCTCAAAGGCCGCCGCCAACTGCTGGTAGGCGGCCAGCTCCGCCGGGTCGCCAAAGACCATGAACGACACCTGCTTTCCCGGCGTCCCACCGCACCCGGCCAGCAGCAGGCACACAACCAGCCCGACAAGCCATGCTTTTTTCATACCTATTCAGCTCCTCTGCTCAAGGTCAGATCGCGCAGAAACAGCCGCTGTATCACCAGGAACAGCGCCGCCACCGGCGCCGTCATCAGCACCGACCCGGCCATCAGCAGCGGCAGGTTGGCGGCGTCCATCTGCTTAACCAATTGCAGCCCGATCGGCAGCGTGTACAGCTCGGGCCGGAAGATATACAGCACCGGCGTCGTAAAATCGCCCCAGTACAGGGCAAAGGCCAGCACCGCCACCGCCGCCGTCGTCGGCCGGACCAGCGGCCAGGCGATCCGCCGCCACACCGTCCACGCCTCGGCCCCGTCCAGCCGGGCCGATTCGTACAGCTCGGGCGGAATGCGCCAGCAGGCCCAGTAAAACAGCAGCACGAACAGCGGACTGCCGCCGGCCACCGCCGGCGCGATCAGCGCCCACAGCGTATCGACCAGCCCCAGCCAGTTCAGGATGTGAAAGCGAAAGGTCCACACCGCCATGCCGGGGATCAGCAGCAGCGCCACGCTGGCCGTCACCAGCCGCCGCCGCCACGCGGCGCCCAACTGCGACAGGGCAAAGCCGGCCAGCGCTGCGGTGAGCAACGTCGCCGGCAGGGCGGCCGCCGCCACGATCAGCGAGTTGAGGGCATAGCGCCCCATCGGCACAACGCGAAACAGCTCGGCATAGTTGTCCCAGTGGGCCGGCTGCGGCCACCATTCCACCGTGCGCGGCGGAGGCAGGCCCGGCTGGCGCAGCGAAGCGACCACCGCCCAGTAAAAGGGCAGGAGAAAGATGGCGGCGCAGGCCAGCCCCACCAGGTGGTAGACGACGGCCGCGGGCCTAACCCTCATCCGCCTCAACACGGCCGCGCAGCCCTTCGATCAGGTTGCGGATCCCGAAAATCAGCAGCAGGATCCAGGCATAGACCACTACCAGGACCGCCGAGGCGAGCCCCCAGTCGGCGAAATCGAACGAGATCTCATAGATCAGCAGCGGCAAAAAGGTCGTGGCATAGTACGGCCCGCCGTAGGCCAGGACGAACGACGGCGTGAAAGTGTTCTGCACCGCCGCCACCAGGTCGCGGCAGGCAAGCAGCAGCAGCCAGGGGAGGATCAGCGGCAGGGTGATCCGCCAAAAGCCCTGCCAGCGGTTGGCGCCGTCCACCTCGGCCGCCTCGTACAGCGCCGCCGGCACGTTCTGCCGCGCGGCCAGCACCACCACAAACCCCTCGCCGAGCTGCATCAGCGCCATCAGGACGACCGCCAGCCGCGCCGTCCCGGCCTCGGCCAGCCAGGCCGGCTGCGGCAGCCCGAATGCAGCCAGGATCATATTCAGCGGCCCATAGACCGGGTTCAGGATCCACAGCCACACCAGGGCATAGGCCGCTTCGGGCATGATCGTCGGCAAATAGACCGCCGCCCGGTACAGGCCGCTGCCGGACCTTGGGGAGCGCCTGCCGAGCAGCAGCGCCAGCGCCAGCGCCCCTACCAGCCGCAGCGGCACCGCCAGGCCGGCAAAGACGAGGGTATTGTACAATCCCAGCCGCACCAGCGGCGTCTCGGCCAGCCGCCGAAAGTTGTCCAGCCCGGTCCAGGTGGGGGGCTCTATGGCCTGGTAGTTGGTAAAGGAAACGGCCACCGTGGCCAGGGCAGGGAGGGCGACCAGCACCAGCGTGCCCACCAGGTACGGCGCCAGGAACAGCACAAGCTGCCGCCGGTAGGACAGGTTAAACCCCACGCGCCCGAGCCTCACACCACCCCTCTCTTTGCTCTATTGCCCATTTCCATTCTAACCCAGAACGCCCAATAGATCAATTAAAGCCCGACAAAAGACCCCAAGGGTTTCCAAAACCCTTAGGGTCTCTGCCATTATACGCAAATATCTGCGTTTATCTGCGTTTATCTGCGTCCCAAACACACCTCCCTACGGCCTGGTCCTCAGCGTCGGCCCGGCCCTTACCTCCACCGGCCCGTGCATCGTGGTGTGGCCATAGACGTCCACGTCCTCCAGCTTGTAGTAGTAGGTCTGGCCCGCCTGCACCGCTTCGTCCAGCCACACGTACACCGCCCCCACCGGCGACCCCGGCGCCTGGCTGGGGATCAGCTCCTCGTTCAGCTTGACGTACGGCCCGTCGGGCGACTCGGCGCGATACAGGTTAAAGCCCAGGTTGTCGATCTCGGTCACCGTCTCCCACTCCACGTGGATGGCCAGCCCCTCCGGCCAGCCCTCAAAGCGGGCCAGCTCGACGGCGGTGGGAGACACGCCTACCTGGCTCAGATAGACGTCCAAGTTCTCCTCCAGGTTGTACAGCGTCTGCGCCACCCCCAGGTTGCCGCCATAGTCAGGATTGCCGCTGTTGGGCGGGTTCTTGGTATAGAGCAGCGCCGGCCCGGTAGAGCTCGACCCGTTCACCGTCGTCGTCGCCCACATCAGTCTGGGCGAGCCGGCGTTGCCCCGGGCATACAGCGGTGGATCGTCCACCGTGGCCGAAAGTTGGTAGGTCATGTCGGGCGCCCCTCCGGCCGCCGGCGCCCGCAGCGCATAGGCGTTGCCTCCACGGAGCGCGTCATTGTACGCCAGGTAGCTGATATAGGCATAGCTGGCATCGCCCACCACCATCGCCGGGTGCAGCTCTGCCGTACGGACGCCAACCGGGTACTGCTGGGTGGCGCCCCACGTCGGGTCCGGCAGTGTCCCGGCGCTGGAGCGGACATAGTACAGCCGGGCTGTGGCGTTGGCGGCGCTGGCATAGCGGTGCCACGTCACCCACAGCGAGTTGGTCGCCGCCACATAGCCGATGCCGGGGCGCGTCTCGACGTCGGTCGTGGCAGCGACGGAGATGTGGCGGGTGCCGGCGGCGTCCCAGGAATTGCTGGAACCGACCCACCGCTTCAGCCGGACGTCGCCGCTGTTGCTGCTATTACGATAGGCCATCCACACCTCGTTTCGCGTCGTGTCCAGCGTCAATTGGGGCATCGTGTGGGTCGCGTCGGTGCCGCTTGCGTCGGGGACGCCGGCCGCGGTCCCATAGGACGCGCCGTCGTTGGTCGACTGGTTGGAGAAAATCCCATCGGCGCCGCCGCTGGCATTGTCGTTCTTCCGCCAGGTGACCAGGATCGTGCCGTCGGTATCATAGATCACGTCGGGGTAGGCGATGCGGTAGTTGCCCCCAGGGTAGGTCGCCAGGGTCTGGATAGACCGCCACGTGCCGGTACAGCCGCTCGTCCGCGTCCAGGTGCGGGCATAGACGGCCAGGTTGGCCTTGACCCACACAAAGGTGACGCTGCTGCCGGTCGAGTTGCCGGCGATGGCCGGCCCGTAGTAGTGAGCCCCGTCTTCGGCGCTCACCAGCCCCACGTCTATCCACGTCGTCCCGCCGTCGGTCGAGCACGAGGCCCACACCACGCCCTCGCCGTTGTTGTGATCCTCGCCCGACAGATAGCCGGCCCACAGCGTCTGCCCGGTCGCCCAAAAATCGAGCATCACCTGCGCGCCCGGCAGCGACACCACCCGCATTTCGTTGGACAGGTCGCCGTTGGGGAGCACGTTGAGGGGGATCACCATGGCATCCTTGCGGCTGCCCGTACCGGCCGAGGCGGCGGTGATCATGACGTCATAGGCCCCCTTGGGCACCGCCCCACCCACCGTGATCGTGACCTGCACATCCTGCGTCGCCCCCGAAGTCAGGGCAAAAGGGCCGGTTGGGCTAAAGGCGACAGTGACGTTGGTCACGCTGTCGCCCGTCATGTCGGTGACTGCGGACGACAGGCTGATCGTGTCGGCGCTGCGCCCCCAATTGGTCAACCGGAAAGAGCTAGTGAATGACTCCCCGGCCGGCGTGTGCTCCTTCGGCTGGATCAGCGGCTTGAGCGAAGGGAAATAGTTGACCGCCGTCCCCCCGTAGGTCTGGCCTGAAGTGCCGCCGCGCGCGTTGGCGCAGGTGCCTGCCGTGCCGGAGCAGGTGCGGGTCCACGAGGGGTTGATCCCCAACCCGCCAGAGACAAACAGTGCAAACGGCTGCGTACCGCTGCCGTGTGACGCGTCCGTTACGCGGACGGTCCAGGTGCCGGCCGTCGGGTTCTGGAGATAGACCGCCTCGGTGTTGTTCTTGGCGTCGTACGATCCGCCGGTGACCGACCAGGAGCCGGAAAAGTTGTTGCCATAGTAGGTCGCGCCGCCGGGCGCCGTCACCAGCAGGTTGAGGTTGTTGACGGCATAGCTGGAGGATCCGCCTTGGTAGTCGGTCCAGGTCAAAGTGACCTTGAGCGGTTCGCTGCTATCGGCCACGACTATGGTGTACTGCACATAGTCGCCCGTGCTGTTAGAGCCCATAGTCGACTGGTGGGCAGAGTTGGTGATGTTGGTAAAGTCGTCAAAGAAGAAGGAGCGCGGCGCGCGTGGGGTGATCGACTGCTCGACGTTGACAAAGCCCCACCCTTGGAGGTTGCGCCCGCCATAATAAACCTTGCCGGCGGGCGGCGAGGCAAGCGACTCGTAGCCATAGCCCATGTCGACCGCGCCGTTCACCAGCGCCGCTTTGATCAGCGCCGCGCTGGGCGGGGTCGTGCTGCCCAGACCCTGGATGTCCTGGAAATAGTCGCGCAGGATCGTCGCCGCGCCGG
Organism: Anaerolineae bacterium; assembly: GCA_016926595.1. The sequence continues at coordinate 283 of JAFGOG010000586.1, read as the reverse complement.
TAACCAGCGGCGAAGACATCGACGTGCCTCCGCTCCAGGCATAGTCTGGCCGGCCATCGCCGTCGCCATCGCCTGGCTCGTTGCCCCATAGCCCGACTGTGCTGGGCGTGCTGAGGTAATTGGATCGGGTGGACAGCACGTCGGCGCCAGGGGCGATCACGTCCGGCTTGGCCCGGCCGTCGCCGCCGCTCAAGTTGACCGGCCCCCGGCTGCTAAAATAGGTGAGCAGATTGGAGGCCTCGCTGGTCAAGATCCAGGGCGAACGGTGGTTCAGCGCCGCGCC
>JAFGOG010000585.1 GCA_016926595.1 Anaerolineae bacterium | reverse complement strand
CCTGTCCAGGTGACGGACCGCCGATGTAGTTACCCGCCCCCTGGACGGCAATCCCAACGCCGTTGGGCATCGCCGTCTGGCCACTCACATCGGTCCCGACCAGGTTCCCCAGGACGATGTTTCCGTCCCCCCAGAGTGAGATGGCCTCATTGTTGGCGCCGAATTGGTTGCCCTGGCCCGTAGGTGCCATTCCCAGCTTGCGGTCCCCACCGACCGTATTGTGCGAATGGTCTACACAAAGGGCGGTGTGGTTGAATCCCACAAACTGGAGGCCGCGCACGGTATTGTCGTCGGACGCCAGCAAAAGCCCACAGATGCTGTCCGTGAGAAGATGGCCGTCCAGGATCACACCCGCTTCGCTGGCGTCGAGGGTAACGTGGCCCTGGGTGAGGTCCGGTAGCTGGGAGAGCAAGGTGATCGTCACCGGGGCTAGAGGATCGAAGACCTCAGGATCAAAGGTGATGCTGTCTTCGGCCAGTGCGCTGTCCAGACACCAGCGCAGGGTCCCGGAGCCGCTGTCAGCGGCGCTGTTCACAATGCAGTCAGCTTGTGGGGTGAGTGAGGTATCGAACAAGGCCGCCGCCGATGGGGTCGGCGCAATGGATCGATCCGCCGCCTGTTGCAGCGTGGGCTGAAAGGAGGAGTGGGCCAGCGGCTGGTTGCCGGCTCGCTCGAGTATGGCCAGGCGACCGCGGTTGTCGGCCATATATAGGTAACCGTCCGCCGCCGCCTGTTGCAGCGTGGGCGGAAAGGAGGAGTGGGCCAGCGGCTGGTTGCCGGCTCGCTGGAGGATGACCAAGCCCCCGCGGCTGTCAGCGACGTACAGGTATCCATCGGCCGTAGCCGCATGCCAGGCAAAACCACTGGTGTCATGGCTGTCCACTGGACTGGGGGCCGTTGGGTCCGAGATGTCCACCACCTGTATCCCGCCGCCGCCATCGCTCAGGATCGCCTCGTCGCCGAAGACTGACACGCTCACCGCGTAGCCGGGTGAGTCGTAACTGCCCAGCTCGACCGGCGCTGCCGGGTTGGAGACATTCACCGTACGAAGGCCATCAAAATCGGTAGCCAGGAAGGCGACCTGATCAATCACCGCGACGCCGGCGACCCCCAGCCAGGTGGCGGGCAGATAGGTACCCACCCAGTCAGGCTGGGTGGGGTCGGAGATATCTGCGATCGCCAGGCCGCCATAGGAGTTGGCCACGTAGGCCAGTTGCCCGTTCACCGCCACATCGGTCGCACACTCGTAGGTGGCCAATGACAGCAGGATGAACCCAACCTCCTCGGGGGACGAAGGATCGGCTACATCAATGACTCGCAGGCCCCACTCGTCGGCCGCATACAGGTATTGGCCCTGCACAGCCACCCCACGAAAAACGCCATCGGTATCCACGGTGGACAGCCGGGCTGGGTGGAGGGGATCAGAGATGTCCACGATGTGCAGGTCGTGGGGATCCATTCCGCTGAGATAGGTAGGCACGTAGGCAACCGTGCCGCTGATGACCACGCCGGTAGCATAGGTACTCGTCTCGTATGCGGCGACCTCGCGGGGCTGAACCGGATCGGATACATCGATCACCCGCAGCCCGGAAAAGCCGGCAGCCACGTAGGCCCGCGAACCGCTCACGGCCGCGTACCTGGCCTCCACGAGGGAGCTGTAGCGGCTGGTCTCGCTCGGCGCCTCGAGAGCCGTCACGTCGATCAGGAATAGGCCGTCCGTCAAGTCGGCCAGGTAGGCCGTGCTCCCGGCGAGGGCGATCCGGCGCGCCAGTGCGCCCTCCGCCAGTGCCCCCTTTTCTTGCGGATGTGTGGGGTCGCTCACATCGACTACTCGCAGGCCACTCGCCCCAGCGGCCACGTAGGCCGTATTCCCTTCCACTGCGATGTCCAGTGCCCAGCCGGGCAGGGCGCACGTGCCCAACAGGCTGGGGAACTCAGGATCGGATATGTCGATGGTGTGCATCCCTGCCAAGGCATCGGCAACGTATGCCGTGGTGCCGGACACCGCCACCCCGTAGGCATACCCCGGCGTGTCGATTTGACCTGCTTCGACCGGCTCCGTTGAGTCGGAGGCGTCGACAACCAACAGGCCTACCCCAGCAGCGGCCACGTAGGCAAGGTCGCCCGACACGGCCACCTCAAAGGCGTAGTTCATGTCGTAGACAGAGCCGACTGGCGTGGGGCTTGCCGGGTTGGAGACGTCCACCACCCACAGGCCGTACGGCCCGTTGGCCAGGTAGACGGTGCTGCCGGCCACGGTCACCCCCTCGGCATAGCCGGGCGAGTCCCAGGCGCCCAACTCGATGAGGTTGGCCGGATCCGAGATGTCGACCACCCGCAGGCCGGCCTCGCCTGCAGCGACGTAGGCCCGCGTGCCGCTGACGGCTATGTCCTCGACATAGTAAGGAAAGGGTGCAGTAGCTCCTACCTCTATCGGCGTGGTCGGATTTGTCACGTCCAGCACGACCAGCCGCAGGCCAACGCCGACGTAGGCGTTATGACCCTGCACGGCCACGGCCGTCGTCGGCCCGCCGATCTGGCCGACGACCTGCCAGCCGGTCGATTGGGCTGGCTCGGCCATGGATACGGCGGCCATCGCCGATAGTAGCAGGACTAAACACAGCCACACCATACCCGCACGTGCGGCGCGGCGTTGAACCATGCTCACCTCCTCGTGCCGGCGGCCTGGCTCCTCAGGATCAGGGGCAAAAAGATCGTGCGCGGCGGCGCCAGGCGCACAAGCAGCGGATACTCCCTGAGCAGTAGGCCGGGAATGACCAGGGTTTCGCCCTCGGCCTGGGTGTCCAAAGCCTGCTGCATCCCGTTTAGCACGTCGATGCCAAAGGCGGTATGCCCGGCGAATCCAGACAATTCAACGGCCGCGCCGACGCCAATGTCTTCATCGGTGATGTCGACGCTTCTCCAGATCGCCACGAGGTGATCGCCGTCGGGCAAGGCAAATGTATAGCTGATTGCATTCGTGACGGTCGTGCTGATTTCGATAGCTGGAGCTTCTACTTGTGCTCCAGCCATCAGGGTCCCCAGCCGTCCGAGCACCTGCACCTGCGAGTCCCCGGTCACAACCACTCCAGCAGACACGT
>JAFGOG010000584.1 GCA_016926595.1 Anaerolineae bacterium | reverse complement strand
GTGGTGCTGCCCAACCCGGTGATGGCCAACGCGCTGGGGCTGGCGCGATATGCGATCCGGGTGTTCGAGGCGCGGAAGGATGGGGACAGATGAGGACAGTTGTCCCCACACGTCCCCATCGTCGGGAGGAGTAGCATGGCGCCTGGTGAGCAGAAGAGGGTCGAGATCAAGATCCGCCTGCACCCGAGCCAGGATGACGACCTGATTCCCTGGCTGAAGCAGCTCGACCACCAGCCCTACGGCGTCAAGACGCAGGCGGTGAAAGGGGCGCTGCGCCGGGGCCTCGGAGCCGAGCGAGAGCAGACCTCGGCGCCTCCAACGATGCCAGAACATCCCGCCGAGCTCTCACGGCAAAGCCTGGTGGAGATACGGCAGGTAGTAGAGGCAGCGGTCGTGTCTGCGTTGAGCCGGTTCGCTTTCACCCTTGAGGGTGGGGACAGGGATGGTGGTACTACAACAACAACAGAAGAGGACGATCCGGTGGAGGACCTGCTGGATACCCTGGGAAAGGCCCTGGTTCTCGACGATGAACCGTGAGGTAGCCTTGATAGCGGGCAGGGTCAGATCAAGAACGCATCAGCTCGGGATTGCGCCTCAAGCGGATGCCTGGCCCGGTAGTGCTGTGCCTGAGCTGGTCAATGAAGGAGCGGCTGCGAGCCTCGAATTCGGCTTCGCGCTCCATCTGCATTTCGTAGGCGCTGGCCCAGCGAGCCAATTCGGTCGATTGCTCAAACCCTACGTCGTCGAGCAGGCCTTGTTGGTACAAGGAGTAGAAGTCCTGAGAGGTCACCCCATACCTGCGCTCGTACGCATAGGTACATGCTCGCAACGTGTGCAGGTCCTCAATCAGCTCATGCAGGGTCATCTCATCATCCCATTCCAGGACAGATGGCAACATGGTAGCACAGCCTGGGACATATCACAAGTGGAAGGAGGCAATGGGACAGATTGACTGATGGATAGATCGCCATCAAAGCCGAATAGCCGAGAGGCAAAGCCGTACCCCCACCGCGCTTCTGCGGGGCCTGACTGCTGCTCCGCAGGTGCGTCAGGCCCCGCAGTGCAGCACGGTGGAGGTAGCAAGCCAAAAGCTTGCAGGGGCTTCGCCCCTGCACCCCATGCCCATGGGGCGTTTTGCTCCAGGGGATGTCAACATACCCCTGGGAGAACAGTAGAAAGCCGCATGCCCATCGGCTGCTGTGCCCCTGCGGGGCACAGGTGCGCCTGGGCGGAAGGAGAGAACCATGCCGCGTGATGATAAGTGCTTGACCGAGAAGATCACCGTCCAGATTACCATGCCGATGCTGGCCGACCTGCAGAACGTCGCGACCAAGAGTGGCAAGCCGATCGCCGAGATCGTGCGCCAGGCGATCCGCAATGCCCTGGATGAGACCGATCTGACGCTCGGCACCCGACGAACCTTTGACCGGCGGTTCCAGCAGCGCCTGGACGACATGGAGAAGAGGCTGGAGGAGATGATGGAGGAGTTCCTCCAACGCCGCAGCAAGGACTCTGACATGGCGGAACGCTACTTCCAGATGCTGGCGATGCTGTTTGCTAGGATCTTGGCCGACGTGCCCATTGCAGGACAGACCCGGAGCACACTTCGTGTGCTCAACCAGGCGATCTTGGACAGGAGCAGCGAGTTGGGGAGGTGGCTCCGCAAAGAACTTGAGCAACTGGAGGATAAGTAGCGCCATGAGCATGAGCTGCTATACAGACTGGAAGTTCATTCGCACCGGCCGGGGAGCCTACGGCAAAGCCAAAGGGCTCTTGAAATATCTGAGCTACCGCGACGACCGCGATCACCACATTCCCCGCGCAGGCGGTCCGGACCGGTGGGTAGACTGTGGCCTGGGCGGGAGCTGGCGTGAGATCATGGATAGCGTGGACGAGCTGCAGAGCCAGCAGGTGCTGATGCGCTCCCTGGTGATCCGCCCGCCGCAGGAGCTGGTTGCCCAACTTGAGGACGTTGACCCCGAGTTGTGGGCCAGGCGGCGCGAAGTCATGAGCGACCTGGTAGAGCAGGTGATGGAAGCGGAGATGGAAAGGGCGGGGGTGGAGTGGCCGGGTGGCAGACAGCCTCTGGATCTGCCCTACTCGTACGTCATTCATGCCCCTGACGACGTGCAAGGCACTGAGAGCCTTCACGCCCATGTTATCACGGCTGCGATGGATCGGAATCGGGAGCAGCCGTTCAATGTCTATCCCAAGGATACGCAACACACCCGCGAAGTAGCCGAACGGGAGACCGAGCGCTTCTTCCAGTTGGAAAAGGTACGCGATCGCGAGCCCGGGAAGGAGAGCAGGGAAGCTCCTGACCGCACATGGGACTGGCGGCCGGACGAAAACTGGCGGCCCTCATACGGAGACCGCGAGATAGACCTGCCGGATTTCCATGGTATGGATATGTAGTTGCTTGTTGCTGGCTGCCCGTCGATCCTATGGCCAGCAGGAGGGGAACTTGCACCGAGACGAGCCGACAGGATCGTCTGGGCTGTTGGCCCGGGCGCCGCCTTTCCTTTAATGGGGACCTGTGTCTGCGATACAGGCCCAATTCTGTTGTGTCAAGATATCCAGGCTCGACGCGCGCTGGACATAGGTCCTGCGGCTGTGGGCGCATCGGCCCGCGCTCAGCCAGGGGGACATCCCGCGCCCCATCTACTCATCTGCTGCCGAAGCGACGCTGCCATGCTCCGAGTAGGTAGAGCCTTCATCGCCATCTGCCACCATCAAGCGGTGAGGGGCCTCATTTTCAGATCATTCTCGTCGCCTCTTGATTTCCCACAGAAACTGCCAAGCGGCGCACCCCAGGAGCGAAAAGGCCAGCAAACCTATTATGAAGGCGTTGACAGCCGCCTGGAAGTCTGGCGCCAGTCGTGGGACGATCAGGGCCAGGAGGGCCCCTCCCACTGCAACACCGACAGCGGCGCCGATGGTGCCCCACGGGTCTCCGGCCGCTCGTTCTAGCTCGCCAGGAGAGAGGGTGAGCTTCCGGAAGTAAACTTTGCGGTAGCCATACACAACCATGCCGCTCGCCAGCGCGGCGGCCACCAGGCCCCAGTAGCCAGTCGGCCCTTCGCCTGAGGATGCAGCATCTACAGCCAAGACCAACACGGCCAAGCCAAGCCAAAGTGCGACTGCGATCCAGATGAATACTCTAGACCGCGCTCGGGACCAATAGAGCCAGTAGGCGGGAATGAATGCCAAGACAGGAAGACCAACTACCAGGCCAAGTTCACTCAACCCAGCAGCCCACAGGATCATGAATCCGAACACTATCAGCCCAAGAGCAGCGACCACTAGTATGGATTTCCCATAATCTTGGCCGTCTGGCTGAAATGGACCGCTTTCCTGGATTTTGTGCAGACCCATGAGCCCCACGGCCAAGCCGAGCACAACGGGTATTTGCGTTATAAACAAAGCCATTGGAGAATCGGGTTCCACGTTTTTTCCTCTTATGGCATTGGTCACAAGTTAGGGTTCCGATGAGTTTGTCAAGCCGAACAGCACCAGTGGAGATGGTCGATGTTTCCGTTCACGTTTGAG
>JAFGOG010000583.1 GCA_016926595.1 Anaerolineae bacterium | reverse complement strand
CGGGTTGAGCGTGCGCTTGCGCGCCTGGTTCTCGGGGTCGGCCCAGTCGAGGTGCTCCACCGTCCAGCCGTCAAGGTTCGGCGCGATCGCGCCAACCGGCTCGGACGAAAAGAGCGTCCTCCTCACCGACTCGACCATGTAGGGGAACATCCCGGCGTTTTCGGCAAAACCCGACATGATCGCCGGCCCGTAGAACGACACCAGGCCCGCTTTCAGGCACGCCAGCAGCGTCACCGTCGTGTCGGAATAGCCCATCACGATCTTGGGATTCGCCCGGATCATGTCCAGGTCCAGGAAAGGCAGGATGCGGATCGAGTCGTCGCCGCCGATGGTCGAGATGATGGCCCGGATCGTCGGGTCGGCGAACGCTTGCATCAGGTCCTCGGCCCTCGCCCGCGGATTGTCCGCGATCCACTCCGGGTCCGCCAGCGTGTGCGGCATCTCGACGACGGTCACCCCGAACTCGGCCTCGAGCTGCCGTTTCCCTGCATTGTAGCGGTGCGGGATCTCGCCCGGGCCGCCCCACGACAGCGAGACGGTGGCGACCCTGTCGCCCGGCTGTAGCTTCGGTGGTTTGATCAGATCCGGTTTCATGGCTCGGTTTCCCCTCCGTGTCTCCACAATACCACACTCGACCGGGATCGACAAGAATCGATGCGACAAGATCATACCCGGATCATACCACGCGGCTGATGCGACTCATCCCTCTGGTATGATATCCTGGGGTCAAGCACGCAGACAGAGGAGGATGGACCATGACGCAGCCGTGGCGGTACCGGATTCAGGTGCAGGGTCAACTCGGGGAGCGTTGGGCGCACTGGTTCGACGACCTGCACGTCAGCGTCGAGCCGGGGGCAGAGCCCGAGACCACCACGCTGACCGGCGCCATGGTCGACCAGGCTGCCTTGCTCGGCGTCCTGCACAGGCTCTACACACTGGGCTTGCCTTTGTTGCTGGTGCGGCGAGAGGAGGGGGATGGGGGGATGGTAGATTGGTAGATTCGGGATTCGGCGATCCGGGGTTCTTGAAAGAGAGGAGTGAAGAAAGATGGCGACGAATGGATTTGGAGGGGAAAGTGTGTTGGTGACGCGTGGGCTGCGCAAGGCGTATGGCAAGGTGCAGGCGCTGCGCGGAGTGGACCTGGAGGTGCGGCGGGGAGAGATATTCGGCTTTCTGGGGCCGAACGGAGCGGGCAAGACGACAACGATCCGCTGCCTGCTCGATCTGATCCGCCCCGACGGCGGCGCGCTGCGCGTGCTTGGCATCGACCCGCAGGCCGATCCCGTGTCGGTGCAGGCGCGCACCGGCTACCTGCCGGGCGAGCTGCACCTGAACGACAACCTCAGCGCCGAGCGGCAGCTCCGGTTCCTGGCCGACATGCGCGGCGGCGTGGCCGATTGGGCGCACGTGCGCACCCTGGCCGATCGGCTGCAGTTGGACCTGGGCCGGCCGATCAAGAACCTGTCCAAGGGCAACAAGCAAAAGGTCGGCGTCGTCCAGGCGCTCATGCACCGCCCGGAGTTGCTGCTGCTCGACGAGCCGACGAGCGGCCTCGACCCGCTGATGCAGCAAGAGGTGCTGGACCTGATCCGCGAGGCACGGGCGGAGGGCGCCACCGTCTTTTTCAGCTCGCACATCATGAGCGAGGTGCAGGCGGTGGCCGACCGGGTGGGCATGATCCGGGAGGGCGAGATCGTCGAGGTGGCCGACACACAGGCTCTGGTCGACAGGGCGCTGCGCCAGGCGACGATCGAATTCAAAGAGCCGGTGGACTGCGATGCCCTGGCCCGCCTGCCGGGCGTAACCCTGCTGTCGCGCGACGACAGCCAGCGGATCACCCTGCAGGTGGAAGGCGACATGGAAGCGCTGGTCCGCGCGCTGGGCAGTCTGCCCGTGCGCGACCTGGAGACGAGCAGGCCCTCGCTCGAAGAGGTGTTCCTGCGCTACTATGAGAAGATCTGATGCCTCTGCGCAGCAGAGGATACGAGGAGAGTGCAAACATGTTCACAACAGTGCGTTACACGCTTTCGTCGTTTCGCGGGCAGATCCTCGGCTGGGGCCTCGGCGTCGCCGCCCTCGGCCTGATCCTGGTCCCATTCTACGACGTGTTTATGGAGCAGCAGGGCGACTTTATGCAGATGATCGAGAGCTATCCGCCCGAGTTCCTGGCCTTCTTTGGCGGCGACGCAGCCAGCCTGGCCACGCCGCAAGGGTACCTTGGCATGTACGGGTTCTCGATGCTGCCGGTCATCCTTGGCATCTTTGCCGTCATCGCGGGCAGCGGCCTGCTGGCGAGCGACGAGGAGAGCGGGCGCCTCGACCTGATCGTGGCCCATCCCGTTAGCAGGACCGCCCTCTTCTGGGGGCGCGTGCTCGCCTTCCTCGCCGCGACCCTGGGCATCCTGGTTATCGGCTGGCTGGGCTTTTCGGTCCTGCTGGGCGGGTCGAGCCTCGACGTGAGCTGGGGCGAGATGGCGCTGCCCTTCCTGCCCGTGCTGGCGCAGACGCTGATCTATGGCGCGGTGGCGCTGCTGCTGAGCCTGCTGCTGCCGTCGCGCCGGCTGGCGGCCGCGGGCGCGGGCCTGGTGCTGGTGACCAGCTACCTGCTGACGTCGCTGGCGAGCCTGAACGAGCAGCTCGCGGCGGTGGCGCGCTTCCTGCCCTACGACTACTTTCAGGGCGCCGATGCCATCGTGAGACTTGACCTGGCCTCGTTCCTCGGTCTGATCGCCGTGAGCGCGCTGCTCGCCGTGATCGCCTGGTGGCGGTTCGAGCGGCGCGACATCCGCATCGCCGGCGAGGGGGGCTGGCGGCTGCCGGCGCTGCGCAGGGTCAGGGGTGCGAACAGCACGGCACCCACAGCATAAGCACCTCGACACCGCCGGTATCCACGACTCCCTGGCGCCTGGCGCGCCAGGGAGTCCGTTGGGGCCAGGGCGGCGCAATGTCAAGATCGGACCCCGTCCAAACTATGCCGGGCTTTTTTCCCCACCAGACGTGATCCTGCCCGCCAGACCCCGACAACCTGTAGAGAACGACTCACCAGGTACAATCAGGCTGCACAGCCGGCTGCCTGGCTATGATAGGCAAGTAAACGCGAAACGAGACGAATTTGGCGTAAGCATACTCGAGGTCGCTGTTGGCCCAGTCAAAGTAGCTGACATGAGCGGTACCGTCACTATCCAAAGCCAGGGAAGGATATGGAGCCTGGCTGCTGGCCGGGCCCACGATCCCCAGATGCCAACCGGTATCATCCTGGTAGGCATATTTGACATTCTTGTTGGTGGAATCATAGTAGCTGATGTGAGGATTACCGCTGCTATCCAGCGCCAGGGAAGTATACCTGCCCACGGTACCGGCCGAGTCAACTGTCTCAAGATGCCAACCGGTATCATCCTTGTACGCGTATCGGAGAATGGCAAACCCAGTGCTGATCCGTGGGTAGTCGCTGGAATTCAAGGCGATGGAACTATATTGGAGTCCCGAGCTTGCTCGGGAAGTGTCTGACGGGTGAAAGCCTCCCCGAGCAAGCTCGGGACTCCATAGGCAACGCCGGCAAATGAACCTGGCCCAGGAGAAAATTGGGCGCCTGTCCAGGCAGCTATTGGCCGGCTGGCGGATGCGCCGGTGGGCAACCCCTGCTATAATAACCAGGATCGAAAACAAAAGGAGTCTACATGAAACCGTACACTGAACTGACGCGCCGCGGTCGTCTGCGGCGGCTGTGGCGGCTGGCACGAGCCGCACTGGAAGAGTACGGGCTTGATGGAGCCCCCTGCGAGTTTTTTTACTCTGCCGGCAATACGCTCTACAAGGTCCGGGGCCCCAGGCCAGAAGCTGCCCAACCGGACGACGGCCTGTTCGAGCCAGGCCGATACCTGCTCCGACTCTACATGCCCGGCTGGCAGGCGCCGGAGGCGCTCGAGCTAGAGATGGCGTGGCTGGCTGCCATGCGCGGCGCCGGCCTGCCGGTGCCGGAACCGATTCCCCGGCTGGACGGTGGCTGGCTGACGCACGTGGCCGACCCTGGCGTCCCGGAAATCCGGGTTTGCACGCTGCAACACTGGATCAAGGGACGGCTGCTCCCGGATCGCGGCCGGCCCGAACATTACCGCGCACAGGGCCGGCTGATGGCTCGCATGCACAACCTTACTCAAGGATGGCCGCTTCCACCGGGGCATTCATCCAAGCGCCGCTACGACTGGGATGGCCTGTTTATGAACGACCCTGAAATCGGCCTTCCGCCGGGAGAGTGTTGGGGGTACCTCCCGCCGAACTGGGTCGAGCCATTCAAAATCATCACCCGGCAGTTCCGCCAACTGACCGACGCCTGGGGCACCGGACCCGAGGCGTATGGCCTGATCCACGCTGACCTGGGCCTGGACGCCAATCTGCTGTTCTGGCGCGGCCAGCCCCGCCCGATCGACTTTGACGGCTCCGGGTTCGGCTACTGGGTGTACGATCTGGCCGTAGCGCTGGCCCACTGTGTCGGCATCCCGGACTATGCCCGCTTTCGAGATGCGCTGTTCGAGGGCTATGCCGAGCACCGTGCCTTGCCCGAAGCGCAGCTCGGCCAGCTACAACTATTCACCGCGTCCTTTTATGTCTATTACACGCTCTGGATGGTCGGCGTGGACCATCTCCACCCCGGCTCTCTCGACGAGGAGATGGAGCAGGTGATGTACCGAGGCGCAGCGTTTGCTCTGAACTATGTGAACCGGTTACACGGAGAATGATGAGTAGAATCTCTGTGTGTCTCCGTTTTATCTCTGTGAATCTCTGTGTAACCTTGTTCGAACTACAGGTGAGGTAGACATCTTGAAACCGTCCATGCGGATGTATCGAGACGAGGACGATTACTGGCGCATCCGGGCGTTTCTGCGCAACGTGTTCCTTCTCAACGGCCGGCGCGAGCGGAGCTGGCACGTCGCCCGGCTCGACTACTGGCGCTGGCACCTGATCGCAAATTGCCAGAGTTGCGCTCCGGTCGAAGAGGTGACACTACCGTGGGAGACGGCTGCAGGCGAGATCGCCGCGGTGCTCCACCCGGTCTATGCCGGCGAGGCGTTTCTGCACATGCATCCCTCCTTTCGCACGCAGGCACTGGAGGAAGAGGTGCTGGCGGTGGCCGAAGAACGGTTTGCCGCGGACACGAGCGACGGCCGGCGATACCTGATCGTGAATGGGGACCGTGACGATGACCTCCGGCTGGCAGTGCTTGCGCGGCGCGGATACCGGGAATGGGGGGAGCCGATACACCACTGGTCGCGGGACCTGGATGCAGCCATCCCGGCAGTGCCGGTGGCGGAAGGCTACACCATTCGCTCGATGGGCGACGTGGACGAGCACCCGGCGCGCAGTTGGGCGTCGTGGCGCGCCTTTCATCCAGACGACCCCGACGAGGCGTACGAGGGGTGGGAGTGGTACCGGAACATCCAGGCCACGCCTCTCTACCGCCGGGACCTCGACCTCGTGGCTGCCACCGAGGCCGGCGAAATCGCGGCTTTTTGCACGATCTGGTATGATGATGTCACACGCAGCGGCGTGTGCGTGCTGGTGGGCACCGCCGCCGAGCACCAGCGGCGTGGGTTGGGCAAGGCCGTGATCTGGGAAGGGCTGCGCCGCATGCAGCGGCTGGGGGGAACGCGTGCCTTGGCCAACGGCTATGACGCGGCGGCGAATGCACTCTATGGCGCAGCACTGGGCACACTGGAGCTGTCCGATTCGTGGGTCAAGACGTGGTAGTCAACAACAGCGCCATCCATGATAAACGTGAACTTTGAAGGT
>JAFGOG010000094.1 GCA_016926595.1 Anaerolineae bacterium | reverse complement strand
GCGGAGCTTGGCCACCAGTGTATGGCTCACGATCGTGGCCTGGACATCCGATTGGCTGGATGGCCCACTGGCCCGCCGCGCCAAGTTCAATCAGCAGACATGGCTGGGCAAGCACGACCTCGAGGCCGACCTAGCTATCATGCTCGCCCTGGCCATCGTTATGCTGGGCTGGGGCATAGCGCTCCCGGCGCTCGTAACAGTAATAACTGTCGGCGGCTGGGCGGCGTGGTCTGCTCTTCATGGGCCGGGTCCGTTGGCTTCCATTGCTCAAGGCATGTGGGCTGACCGAAAGACGTTGGCAGTGAGCACCGCACCCCTACAATTCGCGACCTTGATCGTCTACGGCGGCTTTATTCTGACCGTCTGGGGCAGGGAATCCAGCCTAGGTCGACTCCTTGCCGGATGGCTGGCTGTCACGCTGGCATTCAGCCCGGATCGATCCTGGCATCGCATCCGCAGCTACTTTGTCGTCACCAGGCAATTCCTACTGCGAGAGACGTCTGAGTCGCCATCTGATCAGCAGCCGTCAGCAGAGCCTCGAAAAAGCGATCTGAAGAAAAGATTGGGCTGAGACGCTCCAATCCACAATGATGCCATGATCTCAACGAACAGGTGGAGACCACTCGCAGCGCTGACGCTCCTGAGCGTAGCCTTGCTCACGTTGGCGTGTTCCGGGGTCGGCGCCTTTCTTACACAGGCCCCACCAACCGTGACGCCCCAGCCCGGACCTACGCCACATCGCACGCCAGCGCGGGTGGTGCGCGTCGTCGACGGCGACACGATCGAGGTCGAGATCGACGGGCGGGAGTACCGGGTACGTTACATCGGCGTTGACGCGCCCGAGACGGTCAAGGAGAACACACCAGTAGAGTGGATGGGCCCTGAAGCAAGCGCGGCGAACAAAGCCTTGGTCTATGGCAAGACGGTGTACCTGGAAAAGGATGTTTCAGAAACAGACCGGTACGGCAGGCTGCTGCGCTATCTATTCCTGGCCGATGGGACGTTCGTGAACGGCGAGCTAGTGCGGCAGGGATATGCCCAGGCCATCACCTACCCCCCCGACGTCAAGTACCAGGAGTTGCTGCGGGCGTTGGAGCGGGAGGCGCAGAGCGCAGGAAGAGGGCTATGGCAACCAACACCTGACGATCAATGACTGCAGGGCAATGCCAACAGACCCTTAGGGTCTGTTGCGTTTTGGCGCCCGGCCGGTTTTGGGGTATAATGCCCCAACGCGGTGCGCCAGGAGTAAAGCCGGTTACTGCGGTAGGTCTGGCAATCTGCCAGGAGCGACGATGCAGCATTCAAGGGGGCCCAGGCCCCCGATATTTATGTCAAAAGTGTGAGAAAGCTATGTTGAGTCGAACGGTAAGGATGCTTCTGATATCAACAGCGATAACCACAGCGCTGGTGGTTGCTTTTGCTGCCGGCGTGGCGATCACCTACATGTTGATGCACGATCAGGCGTCAGTCGTCGCGCAGGGGCGCGACCTGGGTGTGTTCTGGGAAGCATGGGATCTCGTCGAGCGGGTTTTCTACGGCAACCTGCCTGACAATAAACACCTGGAATGGGGCATCATCCGCGGCGCGTTGGGCACACTGAACGATCCACACACATCATTCCTGGAGCCAGAGCCCCGCCAGCGCGAGAAAGAGGCGCTCAGCGGCCGCTTTGGCGGGATCGGCGCCTACGTAACCCAGGTCGAAGACGGCCGCATCGTCCTCGAACCGATGCCCGACCTGCCTGCCGAGAAGGCCGGCGTTCGCAAGGGCGACACACTGCTCAAGGTAGACAACATCGAGATCGAACCGGGGACGAATACCGAGGACGTGATCGCCCACATTCGCGGCGAGGTCGGCACCGTTGTACAACTGACGCTGCGCCACGAAGGGGAGACCGAACCGGTGACGGTCGAGATCACCCGCGAAGAGATCCCCACGCCCACCGTCGAATGGCGGATGCTGGACGAGCCGGTGGGTACCGGCTATATACGCCTCACGCTATTCAGCGACCGGACCGATAAGGAGCTGCGCCAGGCGCTAGACGAGCTGAAGGGCCAGGGCATGATCCAGCTTGTGCTCGACCTGCGGGGCAACGGCGGTGGGCTGCTCGGGTCCGCGGTGGATGTGGCCGGCGAGTTCCTGTCGGGTGGGCCTGTCCTGCTCCAGTTGGAAAAGGGGGGCAAAGAAGAAACCTACGAGGCCAGCAATGGGGGCAGGTTCACCGACGGCAAGCTTGTGCTGCTGGTCGACGGCGGCACCGCCAGCGCTGCAGAGATCGTGGCTGGCGCGCTCCAGGACCGGGGTCGGGCAGTGCTGGTCGGCGAGAAAACGTACGGCAAAGGCTCAGTCCAGCAGGTATTTGACCTGCGCGACGGTTCGTCAGTGCACATCACCTACGCCGACTGGTTGACACCCAACCGCCGCCAGATCACCGGGGTAGGACTGACGCCTGATTTCGAGGCGGGCATCACCGACGACGACCGCAACAACGGGCGGGATCCACAGCTCGAACGGGCGATCGAGTGGCTAAAGGGAAACTAGAAGCTAGAAGTCCGATTTCGGCCCCCCGACGGACCGGAGTCGGTTAGTACACAGCAAGACGCACAGAAGGGATAAAAGATAGGATCTGAAGATGGCGAATTCGAATGGCTGTAAGGTCGTGTTGTTACTGGTGTTGGCGGTGCTGATCGGCAGTGCTGGCTTTGCTTCAGGGTTTGTCGTCCGTTGGATCACCATGCCTGATCGAGCGGTCGTTGTCGTCGAGCCGCAGGATACGGCTGCGCCGACAGCCCAGCCGCTCACGCCGACGCGGGAAGAGCCGACCATGACGCCACCGGTCGCCGGTGACGAGCAAGGGCTGGAGCTGTTCTGGGAAGTATGGCAGATCATTCAGGGTGAGTATTATGGAGATCTACCGAATCAAGACGAGCTGACCTACGGCGCTATCCGCGGAGCAGTCAATACCCTGGGCGATCCATATACGGCATTCGTCGAGCCCCAGGTGGCGGCCATTATGCGCGAGGATCAGAGCGGTTCGTTCGAAGGGATCGGCGCCCTGGTATCGATGGACGACGGGATTCTGTCGATTGTCAGCGTGTATGAGGATCAGCCGGCTCAGAAAGCAGGCCTGCGCGGCGGCGACGTGATCGCCCAGGTTGACGGCACGCCGATCGAGAACATGAGCATCTACGAAGCGATCAGCCTGATCCGAGGACCAGCCGGCACCACAGTCCGCCTCAAGATCTTGCGCAAAGGCGAGGAAGCGTTCGAGGTCGAGATCGTCCGTGCCAAGATCGATATCCAACTGGTCCAGTCGGAGATGCGTGACGATGGGATCGGCTACGTTTGGCTATTTCAGTTCGACAACACGGCCACCGCCAAGCTGGCCAACGAGATCGACGAGCTGCTGGCACAGAACCCAAAAGGGCTGATCCTAGACCTGCGCGGCAATCCAGGTGGCCTGCTGAACGAATCGATACTGACGGCAGGGCTATTCCTGCCCCAAGACA
The DNA here is from genome assembly GCA_016926595.1 of Anaerolineae bacterium. The sequence goes on along the minus strand of JAFGOG010000094.1, from coordinate 9,628 downwards.
CAGAGGTACTGATCGAGCGCTTCAAGGACGGAACGGAGAGGCCGTACACGACGTCAGATGGGCCGATCGCGCCCGACATCCCGCTGGTGGTGCTGGTCGACGTCGGTTCGGCCAGCGCGTCAGAGATCGTAGCCGGCGCGCTGCAGGACTATGGCCGAGCGGTGCTGATCGGCGACAAGACGTTTGGCAAGGGGTCGGTACAATTGCTCCACGAGTTGAGTAACGGTTCAGAGCTGCGGGTCACAGTCGCCCGCTGGTTCACGCCCAAAGGCCGAGCAATCCACGGCGAGGGCCTTGATCCCGATATCGAAGTGGTCGTCACACGAGAAGATATCGACGCCGAGCGCGATCCACAGCTCGACCGCGCCATAGAATACCTGCTGACTGGAAAATAGAGTCGCATCCTGTGACAGTCAAGATTATCGCCACAAACCGCAAAGCGTTTCACGAATACTTTATTAGCGATACGCTTGAGGCAGGCATAGCACTGGCTGGCAGCGAGATCAAGTCGATCCGGGCCGGCCGGGTGAGCCTGCAAGACGGCTATGTGGCGTTTGAAAGAGGTGAAGCGTGGCTGGCGAACGTCCACATCGCCCAGTACGAACCGGCTAGCCGCCAGAACCACGACCCCAAGCGTCGCCGGAAACTGCTTCTCCACCGCCGCGAGATCGACCGGCTGGCTGGCAAGGTCCAGGAGAAGGGCTATACGGTGATTCCCACCCGCCTGTATCTGAAAGATGGTCGGGCCAAGGTAGAGATCGGCCTGGCTCGGGGCAAAAAACTGTACGACAAACGGGAAGCGATCGCCAAGCGCGATTCACAGCGCCAGGTGGATCGGGCGCTGAAGGAGCGATACGAATGAGCGAAGAGCAACCAGCCGCAGGCGGCGCGGAGGCAAAAAGTGAGCCGTTCGTAGTAGACGGAGTTAGGCTATATTCACTGTCGCAGGTGAACGAACTGCCGGAACCAACAAAGGAAGGGATCTACCGTTCGGTAGTGTCGCGGCCGATCCTGATCAGGTACGGCATCGATCCGGAGACGCTGTGCGACGCCCACGGCAACCGGCTGGTCACCTTCAACTGCCCAGCCGGCAGCGGCCTGGTAGAGATCGACGTCCGGCCGGAATTCGGATTCCCTGACCCGCTCCTTTACCTGGAGATGGCCGACACGCGGCTGAATCAGATCGAGGTGATGCTGTTCATCGTCAACGACCCGGATGGGGAGCGGTTCGCTACCGACCTGGACTGGCAGGGAAGGCGGACCAAGTTCGGTACCTTCCGGCGCAACATTCCTGAGGAGGTTCGGGCGATGCAGGCTGGGCTGACGCCGGGGCAGGTGCGGCGAGGGCTGCGCCTGAGCCGGTCGTTGGTGCCGCTGCTCGAGAGTTTTGTTTTGCGTCTCAGCCATGACTATTATCTGATGGAACCGATGGCCTACCACAACGCCATCCTGTTTGAGCGGCAGGGGTTCAACTATGTTCAGGGATTGCGCAAGATGCAGTGGATCCACGAGGCGTTCCAGCCGGGAGGCCAACTACACGAAGCGCTCGACGGCTCGACGCCGTTCCGCCAACCCGATGCGTGGCAGACGGTCCGTGGCCGGAGCTGGGCCATCCATGACGGCATCCTGGGCGAGCCTTGGCACGGCGTCAGGATGTACAAGCAGGTAGGCAAGCACGCTGGCATCGATACCTTCCCCAGCGGCGCCTATTAGACTCCCGGATTAAGCATGCCGGGAGGCCGGGTATTCTCCACCCGGCCTCCCGACGTCCGACTACCCACGCATAGCGCGGTCGTAGACCGTTTCAGTGACCCCACCAGCGCTAATCGGCGTCCAATTTACGGGCTCTCCAGCCCATGCTGCTCCATGAGGGCCGCGTCCCGCAGCAGAACGGCGGTCGGACCGTCGGTAACCAACCGCCCACCGTCGAGGATGATGGTGCGAGGGCAAAGTCCCACACCAAGCGCATATCGTGGCTGGCGATCAGCATCGTCCGGGGCAAGGTCTCTAACAAACCGATCAGCTTCCGCCTCAGACATGACAGGCTTTGCGCTTGGCAGCGCCGTTGGATGTGTGGTATAATCCAGGTAGAGGGAACAAGAACAATGACCTACAGCGTCGAAATCGGGCGGCGGCGGTTCCACGGTCTGCGGGGCAACCTGCACATGCACACAGTCCACTCGGATGGGACCAAGACCCACCAGGAACTGGCGCAGATTGCCGAGCAAGCCGGTCTCGACTATCTCATCGTGACTGACCACAACGTCCTGGTGACTGATGCAGAAGGCTGGCATGGCAAGACGCTGGTGTTGGTGGGCGAGGAGGTCCACGACCAGAAACGCCTGCCCCAATCGAGCCACACGTTGTGTTTTGACATCCACGAGGACGTGACCGAGTACGCCGATGACCCGCAGCGGTTGATCGACGCGGTGGCAGCCCAGGGCGGTTTTACCTTCCTGGCCCACCCGTTCGAGCACGATGCGGTCCCATTTCTGCCCGAGCCGAATATCTCGTGGCGTGACTGGCAGGTGACCGGCTATGCCGGCATCGAGCTGTGGAACTATATGTCCGAGTTCAAAGGAGCGCTCACGGGCAAGGCCCACGCCGTGCTATGCGCCTATTTCCCAGCGCTGACCGCGTCTGGCCCCTATCCCGAGACCCTGCGCAAGTGGGATGAGCTGCTCCAGACCCGGCCGGTGGCGGCGCTGGGCGGATCCGATGCCCACGGCAACACCTATCACCTAGGGCCGCTGTCGCGCGAGGTACAATCCTACGGCTATCTTTTCCGCTGCGTTAACACACACCTACTGAGCGAGGAACCGCTAACCGGCGACGCGGAGCACGACAGGGCAGTGATCTACGGGGCGTTACGAACCGGCCGTGGCTTTCTTGGCTACGAGCGGCCGGGCGAGATCGCCCGATTTTCCTTCTGGGCAAGGTCGGGAGACAGCGAGGCAACGATGGGTGAGACGTTGGCGATACAGGGAAAAGCAGAATTTCGGGTGACCTGCCCTCGCCCAGCGGAGCTACGGTTGATACGCAATGGGCAGGTGGTAGCCCACGCGCAAAGCGAGCGGCTAACCTTGGTTGCCCATGAGGAGGGTGTTTACCGGGCTGAAGCCTACCGCCGGTACGCCGGTAGGCGGCGGGGTTGGATTTTCAGCAATCCCATTTATGTGAGGTGACAAGTGGACGAATTGGATTTCGACGACGAGTTGGGTTTCGACGACGAGTGGGATTGGGACTCGGACGAAGACGACGACCTGGTCTATGAATGGGCCGAGGAGCTAGCCGGTCGCTTTTTCTTGAGCGACAACGACTATTTGCCCAACGCATCAGATGATTATGATCTGGGGTTTCTGGAAGCAGAAGATTGGGAACCGCTAGTCAACCAGTTGGATGAGCTGGTGGATTTGGACGCGATCCTCAACCTGGCCGATCAGATCCAGACGATGTTGCCACGACCAGGCCTGCCCACTGAGCTCCTGGAAGCGCCGCTGGATTGGCTGGAAAGCGCCCTGGAGGGGGAGCTGCCGCCAGAGCCCTCTGGGCGCAAGGTGAACGCCCGGAGACTGATCAAGATCGCACTGGCTGTGATCCACCTGGCCCAGGAACTACCTGACACGGCGCAAGCTGCCATCCACGCCTGGGCTGAAGTGCACCGGGGAATGTTATACAACTCATTTTCCGACGACGAGCTCGATTTCAAAGATCTGCTCGAAATCGAAGACTTGCCGCCAGCGGTGACCGGCTTTAGCATGGTAACCGCCATGTCAATGATCCACTGGCCCGAGCGCGCCGAGGTTGGGTCACTGCCGCCAAGGCGTCTCCGCCCCATAGTCTATGCCGAGCTGATGAGCCGCTGGGAAGCGCTGCCCGACAGCCCGGTGGAAGAAGAGGACCAGACCGAATCGCTCTTTGCCCAGGCGCAGTTGGCGCACCTGCTGGCGCAGATGGACAAGGCGGGCAGCATCGACGAGGAGGAAAAAGATTCTGACGCTGTTTTGACCTACTCTCGCCTAAGCCGCGCTATCTTATGGGTCCATAACCAGTGCCGCCATTGCCCCGAACGAGACCAAGTGACCTGTAAGGTCGCGGTGAATGGGCCAGAGCACCCGGTGCCTCTGTTGGATACGGCGAGCGAGATTGCCCAAACAGGGCAGATCGAAGGGTGTATCAGGATGTAGGCCGGAGGGCAACCACGCGGGGTTGGCCCCTACACCCATGCACGATTTCAGACTTGAGATCAAGGTCCGGAAGGACTTGCGGCACAGGTTGACTCGATCCGCAGCCGGTAGCCAATGCCAAAAACCGTCTCGATCAGGGCCGCCGCCGAACCAGTGCTGCCCGCATCATGTGCGTCGGCCAGTTTGCGGCGCAGGTTCTTGACGTGGCTGTCGACGGTCCGCTCCAGACCTTCGTAGCTATAGCCCAGGCCCCGCTCGATCATTTCCAGGCGGGTGAGAGCGCGATCGGGGTGCTCAGCCAGGGCGTGTAACAAGCCGAACTCGGTGCGGGTTAGCTCCACCAGCTTGCCATTCAGCCGGACCTCGTGCGCGTCGAGGTCAAGCAGCAGCGGACCAGCCTGAATCACACGGGAGGGGGCTAGATCGCCGTGGGCGCGGCGCAGCACAGCCCGTACTCGGGCCACCAATTCACGGGGGTTGAACGGCTTGGCGACGTAATCGTCAGCGCCCAGCTCGAGGCCGACGATCTTGTCGTTATCTTCGATGCGGGCGGTGAGCATGACGATCGGAGTAGTGGCTAAGGCCGGATCACCGCGCACGATGCGCGTCACGTCCCAGCCGTCGCGGTCGGGAAGCATCAGGTCGAGCACGACCAGGTCGGGGCGTTCGCGGCGGATGCAGTGCAGGGCAGACTCGCCGTCGTAGGCCACGAGGACCTGGTAGCCAGCCTGCTCCATATAAGCCCGCACTAGGCGAACAATCTCCTTGTCATCGTCCACCACCAGGATACGCTGTGACATTCTCTCCCCTGGCAATTATATCAGAGGTCCGATGTTTACTGCAAACATCGGACCTCTGATAAGTCATGAGGGGCAGGCTGCCAGATCGGCAGGCCTGCCCCTCACCGCCCCGTCAGAGCCTGGTCGATTTACAGCTCGTCGCCGTCGCAGTCGTCCATCATGCCCCGGCCGCCAGGGCCGAACATCGGCATCTCGCCGTTCAGATGATCCTCGATCATGTCCCGCATCTTTTCGAGCATCCGATCGGCCTGATCCTGGGTGATCTTGCCGTCAGTCACAGCCTGGCTCAGCCTCTCCTGACATGATGCCACAAGGGCATCGACGATGATCTGCAAGTCGACGCCTTTTTCCTGGGCCAGATCGGCGATGGTCCTGCCATCCTTTAGCTGGGTCATTAGCTCGCCAATAGTCATGCCCAACTTATCGGCAGCCACAGCGATCAGCGAGTCCTCCGAGTCGCCCATCATACCCCGCCCCAAGCTGCGGCCCAACAATCCACGATCCATACCGCGGCCCATCATGCCACGGCCCATTATACCAGGGCCAAAACCCTCGTCAACCCGTTCGCGGATCCGGTCGGCCTGATCCTGGGTCAAATTGCCTTCCTCCACAGCCTTGTCCAACACCTGTTCGCGGGCCTGGTCCAGCGCCGCATCATACTCCTCGACGCTGATGCCCAAGATCCTGGCCACCACCTCGCGAAACTCTTGCTTCAGGTCGGCCAACCTGTCCCTGACACCATCCGTGCCCTCCTGGGCCACGGCTACGGCAGCCATTGCCGCGGTACCCAAGACGACGACCACCGCCACGACGGCTGCTACCTTCCAGAATTTCCTCATGGTTCCTCCCTCCAGGGTGATTTCAAAAGCATTATACCATAGAGTTGTGAAGATTCGATGGAGAAATTGTGCAGCAAAGGTGAATTTTGACCATTTTCTAAAGGTGCTCAGCGTCGGCCAGTTTGAGGCGGACAAACAGCCAGGGGCAGCCAAAAGCGATGACCCAACCGAGCACGACATAGCGCACCAGGCGCACCGCTGTGTCCAGTCCGTAAGGCAGGCCGTCCGGGATGATCAGCTTGGGGCCGGCGTAAAAGATGACGACGATGACCAGTCCCACTAGCAGACGCAGAGCGCGCCGCCACCAGGCGCCGTCCACCCGGAAGCCGAGCCAGGCCCTTTCCATCAACACGCCAACGCCCATGCCGATCAAGGCGCTCATGGTCTTGACCGCATCTTCGGCAGGATACAAGCCAGCCCGATCGGTCGGATGGAGAAAGATCAGGAGGAACGGCAGTCCAGTGGCCAGGGCGACCTGGACCGGCATCTTTTGCCGGGCGACCCAGTGGCCCACAACCGGCGCAAACAGGGCAAAAGCCGCCAGCAGGACAAGGCCGATGAGCCAGCCGCCGATGACGTCCTCGGGAAAGTGGACGCCCAGAACGATGCGCGACAGGCCAATACCTAGCATGAGGATGACGGCGACGACCCAGCCGGTCCATCTGCGAAAGTGGAGGGCCAGGTAGCCCCAGTTGGCAACCGCGTTCTGTGCGTGGCCGCTGGGGAAGGAGAAACTAGTCTCGGGCAACGGAATGCGGATGGGGGTGTCGCACGAGTTGGGCGCCTCACAGGGGCGGGCTATGTCAAAGATGTTCTTAAAGGCGCCGTTGAGCCAGGCCGAGAGCATGGCGATGTAGCCCAGGCCGATGCCGACCGGCTTGCTGATGCACCAGTAGACGAGGGGCAGCAGGACGAGGTAAAGCTCTTCGTAGCCCAGGTAGGTGAAGAACTTGAAAATGGGGTCCAGTCCCTGGCTCACTACCGATTGGACCCAGACGATCGCGTTGGTGCCCCACGGCACCAGCGACTCGAGCCATTGATCCATCCTGTTCCTCCTTAAGCACAAGCTGTCAGCTATCGGCCTTCAGCTACCAGCCATGAGCTGCCAGCTATCAGCCGTTGGCTGACGGCTGATCTATACATCAGGGTAGATTGGCCCTTTGGCCTGGTCGCTGGCCGCGAGCATCTCCCGGGCGCTGGCGCGGGTCTTGTCGGTCGGGGCGCCCAACATGCCAGCCAGCTCCTGCACACGGTCGGCGTCGTGCAGTTCCTGGACGGTGGTCACGGTCCGGTCGCCGACGATCCCCTTGCGCACCATGAGGTGCAGGTCGCCGTAGGAAGCGAGCTGCGGCAGGTGGGTGACGCACAGCACCTGGTGGCGGCGGGCCTTGCCGCCATCACCGGCCGTCAGCCCCCACAGCTTGTGGCCGACGACGGCGCCGACCCGGCCGCCGATGCCAGCGTCGATCTCGTCAAAGATGAGGGTTGGGGTGTGATCGGCCTGGGCCAGGACGGTCTTGAGGGCCAGCATCAGTCGCGAGGTCTCGCCGCCGGAGGCGATGCGAACCAGCGGCTTGAGCGGCTCGCCGACGTTGGGCGAGACCAGAAACTCGACGCGGTCGAGGCCGGTGCTGTCAAAGGCCACCCGCCGGCCCTCGACGTAGGCGCCGTCGGCCTGGTCGCTCCAGGCCAGGTCGACGCCAAAGCGGGCGCGGGCCATGTTCAGCTCATTCAGCTCGGCCTCGATGCCGGCGGCCAGGCGCTCGCCCGCCTCGCGCCGCCGGGCAGACAGGTCGGCCCCCAACCCGCCCAGGTCGTGCAACAGGCGCTCCTCGTCGGCCTCCAGCTCGGCAATCCGCTCGCCGCTGTGCTCGATCGTCTCCACCTCGCGGCGAGCCCGTTCGGCAAAGGCCAGTATGTCGGCGATCGTCTCGCCATACTTTCTCTGTAGACTGCGGATGAGGCCCAGCCGCTCCTCAACCTGGTTCAGCCGCTCCGGGTTGAACTCGATCCGGTCTCGGTAGGCGCGCACCGACTCGGCCAGGTCCTGCACCTGGTAGCCGAGCGTATCGGCTGCCTTGCCCAAGGCCTCGGTGGATGCGTCAAGCCTGACCAAGCCGGCCAAGGCACGGCCCGCGCCCTGGAGAAGGTCGACAGCCGAGGCCTGGTCTTCGTCGCTCTCGTACAGGGCGTGGTAGGCCTCGCCGGCCAGGGCGGTCAACTGCTCGGCGTTGGCCAGGCGGGTGCGCTCCTGGGCAAGCTCCTCCTCCTCGCCGACCTGCAGGCGGGCAGCCTGGATCTCGTTGACCTGGTAGGTGAGCAGGTCGACGCGGCGGGCCAGCTCGCGCTCGTCGCGGCGCAGGCCGGCCAGCTCGCGGCGCACGGCGCGCAGATCGCGCACCAGGCCAGAGACCTGGTCACGCAACGGCCACAGCCCGCCGTAGCGGTCCAGCAACTCCACATGCTCACGGACCCGCATCAGCGACAGGTGCTCGGTCTGGCCATGGATGTCGACCAGACACTGGCCGATCTTTTCCAGGGTCTTGACCGGGACCGCCCGGCCGTTGACACGGCACACGTTGCGGCCCTCGCGGCGGATCTCACGGCCTAAGAGCAGGACGCCCGGCTCATCCCCCTCCAGCCCATCTTCGGCCAGCAGCGAACCGACGACCGCCTGAATCTCGGCGTCGAGCAGGAAAGTGCCTTCGACGACTGCCAGATCGGCGCCAGAGCGGACAACCTCGGCTTCGCCCCGTCCGCCAAGCAGCAGGCTGACGGCGTCGATGATGATCGACTTGCCAGCGCCGGTCTCGCCGGTCAAGACGTTGAAACCGGAGCCGAACTTGAGATTGAGCTTGTCGATGATGGCAAAGTTGTGAACGGCCAGCTCGCTTAGCATATCTACCTCAGCCTGGCCGTAGCAGCGCCCACGGCCAGGAGCAGGAATAAGCCTATGGTCAGTAGCGACCACAGACTGAAATGCGACAGGAAGAGGACCAGGGCCGGCAGTGAGCCGAGGACCATGCCGCCGCCCACGACCAGCCACAGGTGTTGACTCCGCCGGCGGCGTACCGCCCAGCGCACCACCTCAGCGATGGCGATGCCGGCGGTCGGCCCCAGGATCAGCCCAAAGAACCAGGCGCCGCCCAACAAAGAGATGACTAGGCTGGCCAGGCCACCCAGGATGGCGGCGATCAGCCCACCGACGACATAATCGGAGGCGCCGCCGCTGAAATAGACAGCCCGCTGCTGGCTGATGCATTGCCGGCAGCGATAGCCGACCGGCGTCTGGATGGCGCAGCGGGTGCAGATCGGCTTGCCGCAACGGTTGCAGCGCAGCAGCGTCTGGACGTTGGGATGGTTGGCGCAATACAGCACACCGTCGTCGAGCGGCGCTCTCCCGGCCGGAGCAGGGCCAGCGGTCTCTTCCAGCCGGCGTGAGGCCTCGGCGATGACTTGCTCCAGCTCATCTGGTTCGGATGCAGCGGTCATGATTGGCTTGCTCCCAATGTAGTGTCGATGATTTTACCCGGAAAAGGGGTTTAGGTCAAAGTAGAGGTTGGCGGCTGGAAGGCTGCGAGGTAACCCTCTCAACCTTCCAGCCTTGCATTCAGATATTCTTCAGGACGAGGGGCAGGTAGAAGCGATAGTTGATCAAGGTAGCCTGGCGGACGCCGTACCAATAGCCAGAGCCGATACTATGGCCGCCGGTTGCGGCGACGGGGCCGATGGCAAACTGACCAAGTGTACCGTTGACCATGTGCGCGCCCGACGAGCTCCACTCGCTGCCGCCGGGGCTGAG
>JAFGOG010000093.1 GCA_016926595.1 Anaerolineae bacterium | reverse complement strand
TTCGAGCGGAACCTGGCCGGCGTGCAGGCTGTGCTGGCGTCTGCCGAAGAGATCGTCAGCGCCGAAGCAGCACAGGCGGGCGCCGAATACAGGTGGATAGTGACCGACGGCAGGGCGAACACTGGGGTCTGGCGCTACCCAGATGGCACCTTTGTCCACCCCCAGGCCCTAGAAGTCATCGGCAACACCGCCTATCTGCTCGACAGAGGGCGTGTGCTGGGCTTTGACCTGGCCGAGCCTGCACTGCCAAAAGTCCTGCTGGCTCCTGGTGACGACGTGGCGGGCGTCCGCGTCCTGGAGCCGCTCGACCTAACTACAGTGCCTGGCCGAGATGACCCATCGGCGCTCTTGGTTCTGGATCGCGCTGGCGACGTCTACCGCTACGAGCCGGGGATCAGTACCTGGAGTGTGGAGCTCTACGGCCGGCCGTCGGGCGAGACCTCAGATCACTACTATGTGGCGCTGACCAGCTCAGGCGCGGGCCGCTACCTGTTGGAGACGACGCATGAGAAGGTGTGGCGCTTCTACAGCGAGGGCAAGGGCACTGCCTGGGCCACAGTACCGAAAAGCCGTGACGTAGACATCGGCGCCATAGGCCAAGACGTATACGTACTGACCCGGGCCATGAGCAACCCAACGGGCATTCTGCTTCGCTATCTTGACGGGCAGCAAGTGACCGGCTTTCGGCCTGCCGTGGGTGTAGCGCTGATGCACCCTCGCCAGGTGCACGCCACCGAATCAACCGTGTACGTGCTGGACCGTGCCGGCCGCCGCCTGTTGGCGCTCGATCCACAAGATGGAAAGTTGCAGGCGTTGTACCAATTTCCCGATCGCCGCGCTGTCAGCGCCTTGTGGGCTGGTCCTTCAAGTCGGCCGGGGCACACGGAAGAGGTCATTCTCGCCGGGCGCGACGCGCTCTATTTCTACGGCTGGCCGGAACGGCAGGCGGTCGTGGAAGGTGAGCCACTATCAACCGTTTGCCAAGCGTATGATCCGGTCGTGCTGGAAAGCCTGCGCGGCTTGTTGATGCCAATTGACGGCGCGCACTTTACCAGCCGAGAGTTTCAATCGCCAGGCGCGCCGCGTCACTACCGATTGGGAGTCCACGAAGGAAGCGACTTTTACACTTCTACCACGGGGGTGACGGTAAATCGGAGCACAAAAGTGCGGGCTGTGGCCGATGGTATAGTCGTCCGCGCCCTGTTGGACTATCAGCCTCTCACCTCAGCACAAGCCGAGGTGTGGGCCGCCGAGTCGCAGAGGTTGGGCTACACTCCTCCTGAGGTGCTGGATGGCTACCGCGGGCAACAGGTCTGGATCGAGCATGAAGGAGGGCTGGTATCGCGCTATGCCCACCTGGGCAGCATTGCCGCGGGAATAGAGGTTGGGGCCAGGGTAAAGCGGGGGCAGGTAATCGGCACGGTCGGCAACTCGGGCACTCCAGAGTCACTGAACGGGCCAAACGGCGAGGTGCACCTGCACCTCGAATTGTGGCTGGGCGACTATTACATCGGCCAATTCATGCGCCCCATCGAGACACGGGAATGGTTGGAGAAGATTCTGCGATAAAGAGGGCTAGATATATCAGGCTCGGCGTGCTGGCGATCGCGATCCTGGCCATCGCTGGCGCCGGCCTGCTCGGCTGGAACGCCTACAAGCGCTACCGGGCTCAGTACGACGCCTATCGGGCGTTGATCCAACCCAACGCCACAGTCGCCGGGGTGCCGGTTGGCTGGCTCAGCCCCGAACAGGCGCGCGCCGAGGTGATGCAAACCGTCGCCGCGCCATATTACAGGGATTTTGCGCTGCTATACCGTGATCAGCATCTGAAGCTATCACCCGCAGACGATCTGGCATTTGAAATCCCAGTAGCAGAGATGGTCGATGAGGCAATGGCTGCCAGCCACCACTATGATTACTGGAAAGGCTTCTGGCGCTGGTTAAAAGGCCAGGTCGAAACGCTTGCGCTGGACATTCCATTACGGATGAGCTACGACCCAGAGGCTGCCACCCGCTTCATGACCAAGGTAGCCGAGACATACAACATGACACCTGTCGAGCCGATGGTCAGCACAAAAAACCTGACCTTCATTCCGGGCAAGCCTGGACGCCAGCTCGACATCGATGCTGCCGCCCAGATGGTCAATGAGCGAGCAGACAACCCGCTGGAAAGGGAGGTTATTCTGCCGGTCACCACCATCGAACCGGATCAAAGCTCAGGCCGGATCAAGGCAATGCTCAACACGCTCGGGCCGGCGATGGAACGGGAACCTGGCCCACCCAGCTTCTACACGGCCACGATACCGATCAGCACCACAGGAGGCATAGAGAGCACGCCGCGCATCACCTACACCGGCGAGCTGACTTGGACATTTCCCCATTTCGCCGATTACCATGGCCCGCTGACCACTACATCCGCTTACTTTTTTGACCTCGGCGACCCAGGCCTGACCTTCAACGTGGACAAGGCGCTGCGCCAGGTGGAAGGCGCATTGCGGGCTGGCGTCACAACGGCGATCACTTTCGAGCCGGACCTGGTAGCGCCTCCGCCGCTCAAGCCCGATATCCTGATCCCCCCGCTCAAGGCCCGCCTGGCTGAGTTTCCCGGCGTGACCAGCATCCTGGTCAAAAATCTCAGCACAGGTCAGGTGATCTACGATTCAAATACCAAGCATGTCCTGTCTGGGATGAGCATTGTCAAGATCGGGATCATGGTCGAAGTGTACCGCCATTTTGAAGGGGTGGTTGACCAGCAGACCCATCAGGAACTGCTCGACATGATGGGGGTCGAGTCATGCAATCCGTGCGCCAACCGGTTGATGGCGATTCTGGGCAACGGGTCGGCTACAGCCGGGGCACAACGCGTCACTGCAGCCATGCAGCAGCTAGGCCTGTCGAACTTTCGGCTGTGCGCTCCCTTCCAGGTAGTCGAGCATTGGGAAAAGGATCCTGGCCTAATATGGACGGCCTACGGGTTGGACTCCCTTCAGTCACAGTCAGGGTTCGGTTGGGGTTTCATACCCGCGACCGCCTATGCCTCAACCCGGTCCGCCGCAGGTGAGGTGCCACGCTACGATCGCTGTGTCAAGGCGACGCCAGCAGAGATGGCCAGGCTGCTAGAGATGATCTACCAGTGCATAGATGACAAGGGCACATTGCGCAAGATCTATCCCACCATCACCCCCCAGGCCTGCCAGGAAATGATCGACATTATGGCCTCGAACGATCTGCGCAACATGCTGGGGGCAGGCATTCCTGCTGAGGTCAAGCTGGCCCACAAGCATGGCTTTTCCGGCTATGCCGTGCCATGGGGTGACACCCGCGGCGAAGTGGGCATTGTCTTTTCTCCAGGGGCCGCCTACCTGGTGAGCTTTTATATTTGGCAGGACATCGACTGGATCAACTGGGGTATCAACCAACCGCTCTATCGCGACGTAAGCAACATGCTGTATAACTTTTTCAACCCCACCCAGCCGTTCTGGCCTGAGCCGCCGTGGGCGCCAGAACCGGAGGAGGAGACGGGTGGAAGTGATTCGTAAGCGCATTCACTCCGCCTTACCCCCTATCCCATGCTGCCTGCTGCTAGTTGTATCGTGCCTGCTGCCGTTGTCTGGTTGTGCGCAGACCCCGACCGCGACAGCATCGGCCCTTGTCCTAACACAAACCGCCACGCCCACTGCCACATTATCACCCACGGCGACAGCCACCCGGACACCCACGCCGGCACCCACCTTCACACCTACTCCGCCCCCAACCCCAACGCCGACGCCGTTGCCCGGCGCTAACCTGATCGCTTTTGAGACAACCCGCGACGGTAATGCCGAGATCTATCTGCTCGACACTTTGAGCAATGAGCTGACCAACCTGACCCGCCATCCAGCCGAGGATCGATATCCGGCATGGCGGCCCGATGGGAGCGCTTTGGCCTTTGAGTCGCACCGCGACGGCAATTGGGAGATCTATCTTCTCGACCTGACCAGCGGGGCGCTGACCCGCCTGACCGACGACCTGGCCTACGACGGGGCGCCAGCCTGGAGCCCAGACGGAACCCAAATCGCCTTCGAGAGCTACCGAGACGGCAACCTCGAGATCTACACCATGCCGGCAACAGGCGGGCAGCCCCGCCGCCTGACTGAAAACGAGGCCGGCGACTATGGCCCTGCCTGGAGTCCCACGCCGCCTGGCGGCGGCACAGGCGTGCAGTTGATCGCCTTTACCTCCTGGCGCGATGGTAACAAGGAGGTCTACCTGGTGCCGGCAGCGGGCGGCGATGCACAGAATCTGACGCAGAATCCTGCCGACGACGAGAGCCCAGCCTGGAATCCTGACGGCGAATCCCTGGCTTTTGTCTCGTGGCGCGATACGGATGCCACAACAGGTAACCGCAACGCTGAGATCTATGAGATGCCAGCAACAGGTGGCGCACCCCAGCAACTGACCGACAACCCCTGGCCTGACTTGGACCCGGCCTGGAACGTAGAGGGCCGGCTAGTGTGGACCGCTTACGACCCGGGCCCACCCTTTGAGACATACGACCCCTATCGCCCGGGCGACTATCACCTCTACTATGCGGTCCGGGACAAGCCGGTGCGACTGACCGAAGCTGACTGGGATGATCGCCACCCAGCGCCAGCTCCTGCCCAGGTTGTTCCCCTCGAGCGCCTGCGAGCCCAGCTGCCGCCTGAGATTCAGACGGCAACGCCGTCCCCTACCCTGGCGCCCGGCGCGCTAGCCCAAGTGGTCCAAGTGCCCAGCATCCAGGCTTTTGGTTACCCCATTCTGGTCAACGACCTGGTCCTGCCTTCCCTTGTCGCCTGGCAGGCAGAGGTGATCAAAGCCAGCGGTTGGGATTATCTGGGCAACACCAAGGGCTCGTGGCGGCCGATCGAAAAGTTGGGTTCGCAGGATTTCATCCACGACTATGGCTACCTGAGTTGGCACAAGACAGGCCGGGCCTTGGATCTGGATTTTGAGTTTCTTGCACCCGACGGCGTCGATCAGCAGGTAATCGTCCGGGAGGACGTGGGGCAAAACATCTATTGGCGGATTTACCTCCGAACAGCCAATCAGAATGGTACCCAGGGAGAGCCGATGAAAGAGGCTCCCTGGCAATTCTGGTGGCGCGTTGTGAAAACAGAAGATCCAGAAGCCTATGCTGCCGGCGGCAAACGATCACGGGTACCAGGTGGTTATTATGTCGATGTTACAGCGATTGCCAAGCGCCACGGTTGGGAGCGGATCGCCACATACTCCATCAAAGGCGATTATGATTGGCATCTACATAGTAACGGCACCGAGTATTGGCACTATGAGCGGACCGACGGACTGCTCTGGTGGGACGCGATGCGCCAGATCTATCCACTGGAAAAGCTGGACCAATACTTCGCCTGGGAGACTGCGCTCAACAGGAAACAAAGCCAGGAGATGGCGCGCAGTAAAGGGATCCCCACCCCCCAGCCCTAGAATCTGTCACTTCTCCGTTTTGACGGACCGCCCCCCCTGTGTTATACTCCCCCGGCAGAGATCCGAAATCTTCAAAGGAGACGATATCATGTCATCTGAAGTCAAAGAAGTCTTTGAGGCAATGCCGGACGCGTTCCTGCCCGAAAAGGCCGGAAATGTCAAGGCGTTGATCCAATTCAACCTTACAGGCGAAGACGGCGGCATGTGGGTCGTGGATGTGGCCGACGGCAAATGCCAGGTCAGGGAAGAGACGATCTCTCAGCCTGACGTGACGGTCACGATGGCAGCCAACGACTATGTGGCCTTGACCAAGGGCAAGCTCGACCCCATCGCAGCGTTCATGGGTGGCAAGATCAAGGTCACGGGCAATGTCGGGCTCATGATGCAACTGCTGCAGTGGTTCAAGCGGGGGTAATACCCTTCCACTGAAGGGATCTATGTAAACAGAGAGAGCCAAGGGTGGCCCAACCCTTAGCTCTCCTAAAAAAGGAGGAGAAGAAGAAATCCTGTGGCATGGCCCACAGTTGACCTCGCCGGTTCGCTCCCGCCCTCGCGGGGCTCCCGGGAGGATGACGCTCGCCCGCCATGAACCATGCCAGTTGGTCGTGATAGAGCATACCACAAAAGCGCATGTGGTGCTGGACGAGAAGCATACGATCACCCTACGATTGAGAGGGAGTGATGTCCGAATCTATTGTGGTTATCCGCCTGTCTCGCAACCTGCGATACAAATTGACCTATATCAGAATATTCGAGACCTACCTGGAGTCGGAGCGTCAGACTGTGGTGACCGAGCTGCTCAGGTCGTTGTTGCAGGCCTATCAGATGGCGATCGGGCCACTGGCCAGTTACCTGCGCCGTATGGACGTAGCAGCACAGGAACTAGAACTCGACGAAAAGCTGCTTGACCACGCCTTCAGCCGGAGTAACACTGAATCACAGTTGCGTTTTATCCACGATGGCTTGAGCCGGGCTGCCTCATGGTACAAGACGCAACTCGCCGACAGGCAGATGACCGCAGATCCGGATCTGCGCCAATTGCTGGTCGAGTTGGGCGAGATCGACGCTGCCAAGCTGTGGCGCACCGAGGCCGTCATGGCGGCCCTAAGAATCCCGCTGACACTCAAGGAATCGGATTATGAGCCGGTTGTCTCAGAACCAAAGACCACCGAATGGCGACCGCGCTTGGTGGATGACGTCAGGCGGCCGAATTGGTCGGGTGAACGAAGTCCAAGCCCCCGGTCAGGGCCGGATACGCAGGAGCGACGGAGGTTCCGGCCAGGGGACTCACGGCCACGGGGTCGTGGCCCACGGAGATCAGAGCCAGATAGATGAAATAAAAGCCGCCAGAAGGATGGCTGCCGGGCCGCCAAAAATATGCTGCACAGGCGACAAGCGTCAATCCCTTCAGTCGCGGCAAAGGAGGAAGCAATGGAGATCAATCGCGTCGGAGTAGTAGGTTGCGGTCTGATGGGTTCAGGCATCGCCGAGGTATGTGCCCGCGCTGGTTACGAGGTGGTGGTCACAGAGGCCAACGATGAGCTATTGCAGAGGGGGATGGACAGGCTCCGGGATTCGCTCAACAAAGCGGTCACGCGGGGCAAGGCGACGCAGGAGCAGGCGGACCAGGCCCTGGCGCACTTGCATGGCACATTGGACCTGGCGGGTTTTGCCAATTGTGACCTGGCCATCGAAGCAGTAGTAGAAAACATGGCGGTCAAGAAGGAGCTTTTTGCACAGCTGGATCACATCCTTCCACCACAGGCCATCCTCGCCAGCAATACCTCGTCGTTGTGTATCACCGAGATGGCCAGTGTCACACAGCGGGGGGACAAGGTCTTGGGTATCCACTTCTTCAACCCCGTACCGGTCATGCCGCTCATCGAGTTCGTGCGCACCATCCTGACCAGCGACGAGACGATGGCCACCGTCTATCAATTCGGAGCTTCGCTGGGCAAGACAATGGTCACGGCCAAGGATACCCCCGGCTTTATCGTCAACCGCCTGCTGATTCCCTATGTCCTGGATGCAGTCCGGGTATACGAACAGGGCTTAGCAACCAAAGAGGACATTGACACAGCCATCAAGCTGGGCTTGAATCATCCAATGGGACCGCTCACCCTACTCGACTTTGTTGGGCTGGATACCTGCCTGTTCATCGCCGATGCGATGTTTGAGGAGTACAAGGACGAGCGGTACGCAGCGCCCCCTCTACTGCGCCGTATGGTCCTGGCCGGGCAGCTAGGCCGCAAAGCCGGCAAAGGCTTTTATGACTACAGGTAAGGGAGCCTATCGCCTGTATGCTGCGCGCTAGCGAGCTCACCAAGCGCTACGGCTCTACCCTTGCCCTCGACCGGCTGTCACTCGACGTCCCTGCCGGGGCCGTCTTTGGTCTACTGGGACCCAACGGCTCCGGCAAGACCACCTTCTTGAAGTTGGTTATGGGCTTGATCTTCCCCGAGGCAGGGCAGATCGACCGGGGCGATCTGAGCACTGCCCGGATCGGCTATCTGTCAGAGCATGCCTTTTACCCCACCCGTTTCGCCGTCCGTGACTATTTGAATACGCTGGGGCATCTGAGCGCCATTTCCTCTGGTCGCGAGATAGACAGGCTGCTGGCCCAACTGGGGCTGGAAGAGTTCGCTGGGCGGCGCCTGGGTGCCCTATCGCGCGGGACGCTCCAACGGGTGGGGCTGGCCCAAGTCCTGCTGGGCAATCCAGACCTAATCCTGCTGGATGAGCCGGTGTTGGGACTCGATCCTGCCGCCCAGAAGTTCATGCGCGACCAAATCGTGGCGCTACACTTGGCAGGCAAGACTGTTTTTCTATGCAGCCACAACCTAGATGAGGTGACGCGCGTCTGCACCCATGTCGCTGTCCTGAAACAGGGCAAGCTGGTGCATGCCGGCCCGTTGCACGAGATGCTCGGCGTACGCTCCCAAGTCATCATCACCACCGGTTCCTTGCCGGCTGACCTATGCCCTACCCTCGCCAACCTGTCGCCTGGCATTGCCGTGAGCGATGGCCGGGTGACGCTGAACGATGAGGCGCGGGCATACAAAGCTCAGGCCTTGCGCTTACTCCTCGACGCTGGCGTCGACATTCAACGGCTGGATGAGCGACAGGCAAGCCTGGAAGAGATCTATCTAAAAGTGACCGGCCCGGCACGATTTCCCGGGAGCGAATCCTTGTGAAGCGCATCGGCGTTCTCAGCCTGTTCCTGATCCGTGACCTGTTTCGGTCGCTTGCCGGCCTGGTTCCTGTGGCAGCTGGATTCACCTTCTATGGCATCGCTTTTGAGTATGGGATGGATCAGCCCCAGTTTGTCACCGTCGCCGGGGTGGGCCTTGGGGCAACTTGCCTGCTGACTGCGCTGCTGCTGACCGGGCGCGCCAACCGGGCATCCTTCTACCCGTTCATCGCCCGCCTACCTCAGCGCAGTGAGTTGCTGGCCGCTGTAGTGATCGGCAGCCTGGCAGTCACAGCCATCATCGCCCTCCTAATGACAGAGGCCGCTCTACTTCAGCACAAACTCTCCCTCGATTTCCCTTCGGTGTTGTGGATCATACCGACCTGGCTGGCACTGTGGCTATTGATGGCGGCGTTGGCTCTGCCTTTGTCGTCCCTCGCCAGTCGCGACGGATCGCACATGGTAGGCTATATGCTGATCACGGCGTTGCTGGTCGCCAACGATCGTCGCGCCTTTCTGGAGGAACACCGCCTGCGTTGGCTGAGCCGCGCAGTGACAGCCACCCTGTGGCCGATAGCCACTCTTTTGTCTCGGGCCTCAGCCGGTATCCACGACCGCTCGTACTTGTTGGCCATGGTTCTGACTGTGGCATATGCAGGCATCCTCTTTGGCCTAGCAACGGCGCTCTTAAAGCACAAGGACCTGTTGTGGCCGGAATAACCAGAGAGCACAGAGATCCCAGGCAGGGGACCCGTCACGAGACTAGAAAACTGCCATTCCCAGAGGGATTCCTATGGGGTACCGCCACCGCCGCCCATCAGGTGGAGGGCAATAACGTCAACAACGACTGGTGGGCATTCGAGCAAAAACCAGGTACGATCTGGCATGGCGACCACAGCGGGCTGGCATGCGACTGGTGGCGCAACGCCGAGGCGGATTTCGATCTTATGGCCGGCATGGGACACAACACCCACCGCCTGTCGGTCGAGTGGAGCCGCATCGAGCCTGAAGAGGGCACCTTCGACCCAGCAGCCATCGCCCGTTACCGTGAGGTGCTGACTGGACTGCGCCAACGCGGTATGGAGCCGATGGTTACCCTGTTTCACTTTAGCTCACCCCGGTGGCTGGCCCAGCAGGGCGGCTGGCGCAACCGGGCGGCCGCCAGGCATTTTCGGCGATTTGTCCGGCACACCGTCGAGCAGTTGGGCGATCTTGTCAAACTGTGGTGCACGATCAACGAGCCGAATGTATACGCCGCGCTTGGCTACCTGCTGGGCAAGCATGCACCAGGCGAAAAGAACCCGCACCATTGCTTCCAGGTGCTGAGCCACCATCTCCAAGCCCATGCCGCTGCCTATCGCGCGATCAAGGCCATGGACGGCAACGCCCAAGTGGGCCTCGTCGTGAACATCGTTGCTCTTGAGCCGCTGGACCCAGGAAACCGCGCCTCTGTCTGTGCCGCCGGACTGGTGGATTACTTTTTCCACGAGCTCATCTTTCGCGCAATAGGCGATGGCAAGCTGAGGATTCCCCTTAGCACA
>JAFGOG010000582.1 GCA_016926595.1 Anaerolineae bacterium | reverse complement strand
TACGGCGCGCGCTCTTATTAGGGAGAGCCGGCACGCGGCGCGCGTTGCCGGGCTGTGGGGAGGTTCCTCCGCCCTCCCCGCCAGCCCGCGGTGCAGCCCGATGCCTGAACCCACCAGGAGAGCAGCCGCGTGACGCTGGGCCGGCTACCAAAGGACACAACCATGTTCGTAGAGAGGACCCTACCGAACGGCATGCGGGCCGTGGCCATCGGTCGTCCGGGCACCGCGACGGTGGCCAGCAAGCTATTCCTGAAAGCCGGCAGCCGCCACGACGGCGACCGGCACGGCATCAGCCACTGCCTGGAGCACGCGCTCTTCCGGGGGACGGCGACGCGCAGCAGCCGGGAGGTGTACGGCGCGATCGAAGATCTGGGCGGCAGGATCCAGGCCGAGACGGTCAAGGACTATCTCGCCATGAGTGCCGTCACCGGTGCACAGCACTATCGCACCGGGCTGGAGGTGCTGGCCGACCTGCTTCTCAACCCCCGCTTCGATCCGGTCGCCTTCCAGGCGGAAAAGTTTGTGATCCTCGAAGAGATGGCGCGACGGGCAGACATGCGCCAGATCATCTGGGACCTCTATGACCTGACGCTGTGGCAGGCCCACCCGCTGCGGCACCGGGTGTTGGGTTACGAGAGCGCGGTCGTGGCCCTGACCGTGGACGACGTCGCGGCCCACTATCGCCGCTTCTGCGTGCCGCCAGGGATCGTGCTCGTGGTCTGCGGCGACTGCGACCCGGCGGAAGCACTGGAAGAGGTCGAGCGGTTGTACGGGCAGTTCACCGGTCAACCGCCAGAGCTCGAACCGGTGCCGGCCGAGCCGCCGCTCGCAGAGATGCGCACGAGCACGCTGGAGCGCGCCACCCGCCAGGTCCACGTGGTGATCGGTTGGCCGGCCGTCGGCCTGCGCCACCCGGACAGCTATGTCTTGAAAGTCATCGACCGCCTTCTCGGCGTGGGCGGCCGCTCCCGCCTGTACCGGGAGCTGCGCGAGCGCCGCAGCCTGGTCTATGCCGTGCAGAGCGTGCGTGCCGAGCACGAGGACACGGGCCACCTGGCCATCTATCTGGCCGCCGATCCGGCTCGCATGCAGGAGGTGGTGGAGGCGATCATGAGCGAGATCCGTCGCTTGCAGGTGGAGCCGGTAGGCAAGGGGGAGCTGCAAGCGGCACAGACCAATTACGAGGGCTCCCTGGCTGTGAGCTTTGAGACGAACCTCAGCCTGGCCGGCATCGTGGGCCTGGAGACGCTGCTCACGGGCGAGTTCCAGCCCTTTGCGGAAGCCGCGCGGCGGGTGCGGGGCGTCACGCCAGAGGATGTGCTGAGAGTGGCAAATGCCTACTTGGACACGGAGCGCTATGCGCTGGCCATGGTTGGGCCGCTGGGCGACGAAAGCCGATCCTGATGGTCTGTACAAGCATGACTGGCTGCTTGAGCCGGTGTCTGGCCGTGCCGGGGCTCGGTCGGGAGACCGGCCCGAGCGAGGGACACAGAGGAGGAAACTCAGATGGCAAAGTGCAAATCCACCATCAAGCTGACATGGAACATGCTGCTCATTGCTGTGCTGGTGCTCGTCGTGCTGATCGCTCCGGCCTCCGCCATCGTCTATGGCGAGCTGGACGGAGATGCCCATCCCCATGTAGTCCTGTTGGCCGTGGACGTGGATGATGAGTACGCCTGGCATTGCAGCGCAACCATGCTGGCTCCAACCGTGGTCTTGACTGCCGGGCACTGTACCGCACTTCTTCCAGGAGACGAAGGAGAAGCAGTCACCGGCATGAGGATCTTTACCGAATCAGATGTCGAGAATGGGGACAACAACTTCCCCTATGCTGGGGCCAATAGCATTGAGGCAGCGGCTTGGTACAACCACCCCGATTTCGAGCCGGCCCTATATTGGCAGAATGACGTAAGTGTTGTGATCCTCGAAGAGCCTTTCGAGCCGGGTGTGTACGGCCAGCTTCCCCAAGTCGATCAACTGGACGGGCTCAAGACACGGCGTGGCCTGCAAAAGACCACATTCACCGCCGTCGGCTACGGGGATCAGTGGTGCAATCCGGTGTTCGTCGAGGAGGAAATTGTGCGGATGTACGCGGAGCCCAGACTGATTCAGATCAACGCTCCCGGCTTCACCGGTGATTTCTCTCTGTTGCTGTCAAACAATCATGCCACCGGTGGCACGTGCTCTGGCGACTCGGGCGGTCCCAACTTCCTGGGTGACAGCAACGTCGTCGCCGCGGTCACTTCCTACGGCCAGAACTATAACTGCGCCGGGACCGGTGGCGTGTTCCGCATGGACAGGCAAAACGTCCTGGACTTTGTTGAGCCCTTCTTGAGTCCGTAGACTCGAGGGCGTATGAGCCGCCTGGTGTAGAGGTGCTTGCGGGACCGGCGGCGCAACGGGCGGAGGCTGACCACCGTTCGGTTCCGGACTTACATGATACATGCCGCCATAGCAGGCGGCAGAATCAGACAAATGAAAGGAGCGAAACGAAATGGCAACTGAGAAAGAGATGTTCGAACTATTGGGCCGACTGCTGACCGACACGGATCTGCGGAAGGCGTTGCTCGAAGACCCGGTGAAGACGGCCGCAGGCCTGGGCATCGATTTAACGGAAGAGCAAGCGGCCGGGCTCAAGGCTTCCGACCTGTCGGGGGCGCTGGAAGGCCTGGACGAGCGGCTGTCCAAGAAGACCTGGTCGCTAACCGTCATGCCGACTTCTTTTACGTAATAGGCAGGATGGTTTGACCGCACAGTCCAAGAGGGCCATGTCGCTAGCCGTGATGCCGACTATCGACGTGCGCTGAGGTGCCGGATCACCCGCCGGCGGGGAGGTTCCTCCGCTCTTCCCGCCGGCGGAGCGCCCCCGGACGACAGACGGATCAAGGGCCATTGCCATGGTACGAGTCCTGTTGCTGGATATGCCACTCCATACGCCAGAGTATCCTTCCATCGCTCTCGGCTTGCTCAAGGCCGGCCTCGAGCGTGCCGGGATGCCGAGCGACGTCCTTCACCTCAACCTGGCCTTTATGGAACGCGTATGCCGGGCGCAGAGGGACGTGGTGGAAGGGGTAGAAGCCTTTATCGCTTACCGGGAAATGGGGGCGCACTTTATCCTGCTGCCCGATTGGCTCTTTGCGGCCGACCTGTTTGGCCAACCCGCAGAAGCCAGCGGCCATGTCGAGGATATCCTGGCCTGCACCCTGGAGCAGTTGCACAGTCCCTGGGCTCCGCCGGAGGTCGATCTGCAGGCCATTTCGAGCAGGGCGCTCCACATGCGCGCAGAGGTCGGGCCATTCCTGGACGACTGCCTGGCGCGTGTCGATTGGGATGTCTACGACATCGTCGGCTTTACGTGCATGTACACTCAAGGGGTCGCCTCGCTCGCGCTGGCGCGCCGCATCAAGGAGCGCTACCCCGAAAAGACCATCGTGTTCGGCGGCCCCAACTGCGAGCAAGAGATGGGGGAAGCGCTCCATCGCCTCTTTCCCTTCGTCGACGTCGTTTGCTCGGGCAAGGCCGATTGGGTGCTGCCCGAGCTGGTGCGGCGGCTGCGCTCCGGGGAGGATCTGGGCAGCATCCCCAATATCGCCTTCCGCCGCGGGGGTGTCCGTTGTTCCACCATGCGCCAGCCGCCGCTCACCGGAGCACTGGATGAGCTGCCCTACCCCGACTATAGCGACTATTTTGCGCAGCTCGAGCAGAATGCCCTGTCGGGCCTGGTCGAATGGTTATTGCCTTTCGAGACGGCGCGCGGCTGCTGGTGGGGCGAGCGGTCACAATGTACCTTTTGCGGAACCAACGGCGCCAGCCTCACCTACAGCAGCAAATCGGCAGAGCGCGCCCTCGCCGAGCTTGCCTACCTCAGCCAACGCTACCAGACGCGCACGATGTTTGCCGTCGATAGCATCCTGGACAGAGGGTACTTGCACACTTTGCTTCCCTCGCTCAGAGTCGCACATCTGGGCCTTCACCTTTTCTATGAGACCCGGGCCAGCCTGACCAAAGAGCAGGTTCGTCTACTAAAAGCAGCCGGCGTGGACGGAATCCAACCCGGAATAGAGAGCTTGAGCACGCCAACCCTGCGCTTGATGCGCAAAGGGACCACCGCCTTGCAGAACATCCAGTTGCTCAAGTGG
>JAFGOG010000581.1 GCA_016926595.1 Anaerolineae bacterium | reverse complement strand
CGTGCCCCCTTTGTCCGAGCGCATCGTCAGCAGGAAGCTGTCCGACCAGGGGGGATGAAGCCGGCACAGGGCCCGCCGCACCACATCCCAGGCGCGCAGCCCCAGAGAGGGCTGCTGCCGCTCGGTCAGATCCAGGTGTACCGCATAGTCCACCCGCTCCGCGGTGCAGCGCGTCCACAGGACCTCGGCGATGTCGGCGGGGGAATAGAGGACGGAACAGCGCAGAATGGGCGGCCGGCCCTCGATCGCGTTGTAGCGGTGGTACTGGGAAAAGGGATTCAGCCCGCCCCACATCTGCAAACGGCGGTTCAGGGAGATGACGTTAGGGCAGCCCAGCAATAGATGGCCGGCCGGCTTTAGGACGCGATAGATCTCGGCCAGGGCGACGGTCGGGTCGTAGAGGTGCTCGATCACCGAGTCGAACCAGACGATGTCGACGCTGCTCGATGCCAGGGGGATGCCCTCGCGTTCCACGTCAGTCTGCAAAGCCGGGATGCCGCGGGACCGGGCGGCAGCCACCAACTCCGCGTAGCGGTCCAGCCCGACGACCTCCAGCGCCAGGTGCTGTCGGGCCAGCAGGGAGAAACCGCCCCAGGCGCAGCCGATCTCCAGCATCCGCGTACCGGCCTGCGGCTTCAGCCGGGCTAGGGCGCGCAGGTTTGCGGCCACCCGCTCGGGGTGTTGGCGCAGGTAGGCGCGCTCCGCGTCGTTGGCGTAGGGGAAGGTGGTGAAGAGAACGCTGGGGGGAAAAAGGTCCTGCTTTGCCGTCATCTGGCCAGACCTCTGCCTGCTGAGTCGCGCTCAGGAGGTGGATGGCTCTTCCGGGATATCTGCCGCGGATTGCTCTTCAAGAGGAGAGTGCCCGAAATAGATCTTGCTGCCATCCAGCATAGGGATGAACAGGGCGGGAAATCCCATGCGCACGGTAGCCGACGAGATCAGTTCGCGCAGGTAGGGCCACGCAAATACCAGTCCGTTGACTTGGAGAAAGCTGGTTATCTCCTCCTCCGAGTCTTCGCTATCGTCCGGCAGGCCCAATTCAAGCCGGAGGCGTACCAGCGCCCGGAAAGAGGCCGGCTCCTCTGTGTCCGTACGGAACTCGATCTCGACGGCGTAGCGCCGCTCGTCCATACGAATGACATTCGTCGCTACCTGGAATTGGGGCGCGAGCAGTTGGCCCGACTCGGTCTCGAGGCACTCGAACTCGAGGTGGGGGAAGAGCACTTTTTGTAGTTGGACACGTTGCAGGATCGGCAGGCTTTCCATCATGCAACCTCGGTACGCCGAAATGTGATCCCGGCCAGGGGTTGTTCTGGTTGCTTCCACCTAGCCGGCCGTCTAGAAGGGGGCGGGCCGGCCCGCAGCCTCCGTTCTATATGGATAACCTTGGGATGTGCGCGTTCTATGCTGGCCCAGGCCGCCTCCTGGGAAACAACCGGGCGATCCTCGTACCGCACAACAAGTTTCACATCCAGGGCGTCAGCGATCTTTTCGAGGAATCGCGCGGACGGCAGGCGCGTGCCCGACTCGACCCGGGAGACAGCCGATTGGGTTGTGCCGAGCTTGCTGGCTAGGTCTTCCTGGGTCAGGCCGAACTTGATCCGCAGGCGCACGATCTCGTCGGCGATTTGCTCTGCGAGCGTGGGCACGTATGGTTTACGAAAGTGCAGATCGCCGAGGAGCTCTTTGCTGCGCGCGGATTCCATGATAACTTCCTCCATGCCGGGCATTTTTACCCGTTCTGCCAATGGCGCATCCGCCGTAATGCGATTTCAATCTCGTGCCGGGGGGTCTTGTTCGTCTTCTTCTTAAAGGCGTGGACCATGGTAAACTCGTTACGACCGGATCGAAAATATAAGAGGCGAATCCAAACACGGCGACATCTCGCCCGTAGCTCCCACAAGCCCTTCTCGATATGGGCCGCCCACTCGGTAGACCCGATACTCGGTCCGAACTCGCGAAGGTTCTGCAGCCTCCGCTGTACTTGATGCTGCTCATCGTCGGAAAGGCTGTCGACGAATGCCTGGATCGCCGGATCGAACCGTATCTTCCAATCTCCCATAGCCCCATCCTTACCCGCATGAAGGAAGTATAGCATATTTGCTATATCTTGTCAACCAGCTCGTCTCTCGGGATGCATGTCCCACGTTGGGCAGGAAATGAATTGAACGCACGCAAAGCCGCCAAGACGCAAAGGATGTTGTTTTTTCTTAGCGGCTTTGCGCCTTTGCGTGAGACGATTCAGGGCTCGCCCATCCAGAAACATGACTGCCCTGAAATAACTCGCGTTTAGGCGAGTTGTACTGCCCAGGAGGAGCTGTGGCGGGGTTCGAACGGCCGCAACCATCGTTTTACGATCTTGGCCAAACGAAGCAACAAAGAAGCTTCTCTCTGGGGGTCTTGTTCCGGCTCCTGGGCCATCCTGTAGCGCCAGATGCGGCGAACATTGACCATGATGGCCGAGGCTACACAGAACATGCTCATGCGAACCTGGCCCCGCACGGGAGGTTTCCCCGCAAAGGGATGCTTGCACGAGCGGATGGTCGCTTCGACGGCCGCCCGCAGGTTGTAGTCCAGCGTTTGAACCTGCGCCACCTGTTGGCGCAAGAGGGCCAGCTCAACGTCCCGGCGGACCAGCCGTCGCAGACGCCGCACTGGCTGGCTACGCAAGGGTTCGGTCCGGCATCTTGCGGCATGCGGGCAGGCGGCGCACAGCGCGGCGTCGAAGTAGACCCGGTAGGTGTCGGCGCCGCCGCCCGGCTGCACGGCGATTCGTTGTCCTCCGGGACAGGTGACGTGATGGGCCACCCGGGCTTCGTCCACTTCCCAGGCGAAGTCGGCCAATCCCATCCGGGCAGGATCGGGCGGTTGCCCGCGAATCCCGGTCAGAACCTGCTGGACCTGGTACTGGCGCAGGGCCGCCTCGGTCGGCGGCCCACTGTAGCCGCCGTCACTCCACAACTCGGTCAAGGCCATGCGGGCCTTGACGTTCGGCAGCGCTTGCCGCAGCAGTTCGCCCTCATCGGTGCCATTGGGGGCGACCTGGACCTTGGTCACCAACTGGAGCGCGTTCGCAGGGTCGCAGGTTTCCATCACGTTGAGCACATAGCCCCGGCACGTTTGGCGACCCTTCTGCCGAAAGGTAGCCTCCAGATCATCCGGCGACTGCAAGTTCCGGGCGCTCAACTCTTGCTTGGCCTTGACCCGGACCGGCGGCGGAGCGTCCGCGCCGGGTGGAGATGCCCCGCCTTCGTCCCAAGCAAAGTTCTCGGCAAAGACTCGGCAGAGTACCTGGTAGGTGGGCTCATCGCCATAGGCAGCGGCCAATTCTGTCACCAAGCGTTGCATGAGCGGCCCGATTTGCTCCAGATGGGCCGGAATCTCCGCGCCCTTCAGCCGGTAGCAGTATTGCCCGGACGTCCCCTGCAGGTACGGGGCAAAAGCCGCGGCCTCCCGTTCCTGGTCGGCCGCGCTCAACATGCGGTAGACCCGCTGCAGCACCTCGACCAACAACTGCAGCCGGCTCAGTTGGCGAATGTTGCTGGCGATCATGGTCGAGTCCACCCGCTGCAGACCCGTCTGCACTTGCAGCGCCGCGATTTGCTCGTCGGTGATCTGCTCAAAGACGCGCTCCAGCAGGTTCTCCCCCGTGGTCCGCATGTGCCTACTCAGCCGCCGGCGAAAGTTGTACAGGGTGCGCAGTTCGAAATCATCGCCGCTCAGATCGCGACAGCCCAGGGCATAGCGCACTTGCAGGTTGAATTGGAACGCGTCGTAGAGCTCCTCATCGCTCCAGCCAAACCCGGATTTGAGCACTTCCAGCCCCACCAGGACATTGACCGGGATGTTCGGCCGAGAGGGCTCGCCGGAGTACAGCACGGCGAAGGGCCGCTCGTCAAGACGGCAGAAGACCTCGCGGTAGAAAGTGCCCGCCCACGAGTCCGCCAGCCGCTGGCGGCGCTTTTCGGGCAAAGCG
>JAFGOG010000580.1 GCA_016926595.1 Anaerolineae bacterium | reverse complement strand
GCGCGGGAGGGCCGCCGCCGAGGACGGCGGCGGACGCAAAGGGAAGGTCACTTGCTCCCCTACTGAGCGACTTTCGACCGGCCCTAGCGGAGCGTGGGGGTCTGGCAATAGAGCGGCGTAATATGCTATAATGGCAGCAGTGCATGGCGCGCCCGACTCGGTTGGAGAAACCGCAATGCCCCGTCTGCTGCGAACGAAACTCTACATCCCCCCGATTCGCCCGGAGTGGATTCCCCGTCCGAGGCTGATGGCGCAACTCGGCGAGGGGCTCAAGTGCAAGCTGACCCTGCTCTCGGCGCCGGCCGGCTTTGGCAAGACCACGCTGTTGGCGGCCTGGTGTGCTGCGGCACAGCGGCCTTCTCCCGGTGCTTCTTCCGTCGGTGACTCCCAGTTGCCGGACGCCCCGTCGCTCACGCCCCCAGCTTCTGTTGTCTGGCTCTCCCTGGATGAGGAGGACAACGACCCGGTTCGTTTCTGGACTCACCTGGTCACAGCCCTGCGGCAGAGTCCGGCTGCTTTCGGAAAGGCAGCGCTGGCGATGCTGGAAGCGCCGCAGCCCCCGCCCATCCAGGTGCTTGTCTCCAGTCTGCTCAACGAGATTGTCGAGACCGCCAAGCCCCTGCTCATGGTCCTGGACGACCTGCATTGCATCGACGACCCCCCGGTCCACGAGTCGCTCACCTTTTTGTTGGACCACCTGCCGCCCCACGCCCACCTGGTTGTGTCGAGCCGCTCCGACCCACCCTGGCCCCTGGCCCGTCTGCGTGCTCAGGGAGAGATGGTCGAACTGCGGACCCGGGACCTGCGTTTCACACTCGGGGAAGCGGCTGCTTTCTTGAACGACTGGACGGATTTGGACCTGTCGGACGAGGAGATTGCCGCCCTGGATGCCCGTACCGAGGGGTGGGTCGCCGGGCTGCAATTGGCGGCCATCTCCATGCAGGGGCGCAATCCAGACGCCTTCATCCGCGCCTTTTGCGGCAGCCATCGCTTCGTCCTGGACTATTTGATCGAAGAGGTGCTCGATAGACAACCACCTGACATCCAGTCGTTCCTGCTGCACACCGCGATTCTGGACCGCTTAACGGCACCATTATGCGCTGCGGTGTTGGACGTTCGCCTTCCACACAGTCAAAAGGCCTTGGCCTATCTGGAAAGCCATAACCTCTTCCTGGTGCCGCTGGATGACGAGCGGCGCTGGTATCGCTACCATCACCTGTTTGCCGAGCTACTGCGCGCCCAGCTAGAACAGCACGCTTTCGACCTGGTGCCAGTGCTGCACAGCCGGGCCAGCACCTGGTATGAACAGCACGACTTGATCGCCGAAGCCGTCAACCATGCGCTGGCGGCCCAAGATATCGGGCGCGTGGCACAGCTGCTCGACCGCAATGCCCTGGCCGTGGTGAAGCACGGCGAGTCGGCCAAACTGCTGCGCTGGCTGGGCGAGCTGCCCGAGGAGGTCGTCCAGGCCCATCCCTGGCTTTGCATCGCCTACGCTTGGGCCTTGGTCTATGCCGGCCACCTGCAGGAAGCCGAGCCGTTGCTGCACGCGGCGGAGCAGTCATTCGTTGTCGAGACGGTGGCGGCCGAGGAATCCCAACACGTCGCCGGCCACGCTGCGGCGATTCGCTCCTACACCGCCTACCTGGAGGGGAATTGGGCCGCAGCGGCAGAATCCGCCCGGCAGGCCCTGTGTGACCTCCCCCTGGAGGATTCGTCCGCCCGGAGTTTCGTCGCGACCACGCTGAGTACCGCCCTCCGGCTGCAAGGCAATTTCCAGGCCGCGGGCGAGGCATTCGCCGAGGCGGTCCAAAGCAGCCGAGCGGCCCATGATGGCCACGTCGCCGTGACGGCCCTCGCCGGATTGGCCGGCCTGCAGACCGTGCAGGGACAACTCCACAATGCGGCGGACACCTGCCGGGAGGCTCTGCGGTTGGCCGACGGACACTACCGCCGAACCGGGAGGCGCCTGCTGGCCGCAGGGGCCGCCCACGCTCGCATGAGCCTGGTCCAGTGCGAGTGGAACAACTTGCAGGCCGCCATCGCCCATGCCCGCGAGGGGGTGGAACTGAGCCGGCAGGGCGGTGTGGCGGAAAACTGGGCCGACAATGCCTGTTTTCTGGCGATAGCCTTGCAGGCGGCCGGCGACACCGCGGGCGCCGACCGGGCGCTTCTGGAATGCCGGCCGATCGTCAGCCGCCTCTCGGACTGGTACGCCGAGACGCTGGACATCATGGAGGCGGGCATCCGCCTGGACCAGGGCAACCTGCCGGCGGCGATCCGCCTGGCCGAGGACCTGTCTCCACCCAACCTGGTCGCCGCGCGGGTCCGGCTCGCCCAGGGCCGGTGGGACCAGGCACTCCGGATGTTGGAGCAGCTGGAGCGCGCCTTTGAGGACGAGGGCGCAATGCGGTATTGGATCCAGTCCCTGGCTTTGCAGGCCGTGGCCTGGCAGGGAGCGGGCCAGATCGAACGGGCGCTGGGCGTATTGGAGCGCGCCCTCGTCGTCGCCGAGCCCGAGGGTTACGTCCGCAGCTTCATCCGGCAGGGCCCCCCGATGGGTCAGCTCCTTCATCTGGCGGCAGCTCAGGGGATCGCGGCGGGTTATGTGGGCCGGCTCCTGACGGCTTTGATGGCGGGGGTCGAAGCGGCGCCGGCCGGCCCGACCCTCGCTGCGCTCGCCGAACCGCTCAGCGACCGGGAGCTGGAGGTGCTGCGGCTGCTGGGCACCCACCTATCCGCCCCCGAGATCGCCCG
>JAFGOG010000579.1 GCA_016926595.1 Anaerolineae bacterium | reverse complement strand
GGGCTGCTGCAACCCTGGTGGGTGAACGGCGTATAGGGAGCAGAATTTGGATTTGGGAGGCAAGATGACAAAGCGCAAGACCAAGGCTCTGGAAACAGCGCCGTTAGAGGAGGAAAAGCCGGCGGAGGAAGCTCAGCCGGTGGAGGAAGCAAAGGCGGTCGAGGAAGTAACGGCAGTGGAGCAAAAGCCGAGCGCATTGGCGCCCAAGCAGGCGCCCTATCTCGGGCTGACCCGCGACGAGATGACCTGGGCCGCGCTGGCCCATGCCAGCATCCTGGTGACGCTGGCCGTAGGGTTGGCCACGGGCGGCCTCGGCGCCATCGTCGGGGTTGTGCTGCCGGCCATCATCTGGTACGCGCACCGTGACAAGTCAGAGTACGTCGTCGACCAGGCGCGCCAGGCCACGATCTTTCAACTGGCGGGCATCGCCGGACTGCTGGTCCTGGCGGTGGGCGGCGCGATTCTGCTCACCGTGGCTTGGGTAGCCAGCGCGCTGCTGGTCCTGGTGCTGGTCGGCCTGGTGCTGCTGCCCTTGGTGCTGATCTTGACCCTGCTGTGGGTCGTGGCCATCGTCGCTCTGCCGATCGCCCAGGTAGTCTATGGCTGCTACGCCGCCGTGGAGACCTACAACGGCCGGCCGTTCCGTTACCGGTGGTTTGCTGACCTGATCGATCAGTATATAGCCAAGCCTTGACCGTCGGCCAAGAGGGCGCTCAGGGTCATCCCTGGGCCCCCATGCCGCAACCGCCCCAGCCTAGTACTAGGCTGGGGCGGTTGTTGTTTTTGGTGCAAAGGCAAGTCCGGACCTTGGCTCTAGGCGGCGGGTTCGGTGCTCGCCGCTTCCCGCCGCCAGAAAAGGTGGCGCAGGACGAGGGCGATCACCCCGCCGGCCACACAGCCGGCCGCGATCCACTGCGCGGTGGCCAGCCCGCCGATCTTCCATGCATCTGGCCGGAGGAATTCGACGAAAAAGCGCCCCAGCGGATAGAGGATGAGATATCCAATAAAGACGTCCCCGTCGCGCAGCTTGCCGCCGAGCCGGCTGTGGGCGGTGTATAGGATCAGAAAAACCAGCAGACACCACAACGATTCGTACAGGAAGGTGGGGTGATAGGCCAGGTCGTAGCGGCCGTCGGGCGGCGGTTGGTGGGGCCGGTCTGGGTTGATCTTGATGCCCCACGGCAGGGTGGTGGGGGGGCCGTACAGCTCCTGGTTGATATAGTTGCCCCACCGTCCCACGAACTGGCCGAACGCCAGTCCGGGAGCGCCCAGGTCCAGCCAGACCAGCGGGTTCAGCTTGTTGACCAGGGTGTAGAGGAGCACGCCGAGGGCGCCCCCGGCGATGGCCCCGTAGATGCCCAGGCCTTGGAACCCTCCCTGCCAGAACGCAAACGCCTGGAAAAAGTGATGCCGGTAGTAGGGCCAGCCGCAGGCATAGGTGGCGTCGGTCGGGCAGTCGGCCGGCGTCGAAAAGACGTGGTACAGCCGGGCGCCGATGATCGCCAGAATGACCGCAACAATCAGCGCGTTCCACACATGGTCGGTATTCAGACCGCGCCTGCGGGCCAGGCGCGCGCCGAAATAGGCGCCTATGGCCACGCCAGTCATGATCAATACGCCGTACCACCGCACCTCAAAGGGTCCCAGAGTAAAGATGATTGGGTTCATTCCGCTTGCTCCATGCTCCACATTGCCTTGTATTATAGCACAAACTGGGATATAATCGGAAATTACAAGTGCGTCCGCAGTTTAGATTTTGCAAAAAGCGCCATTCGCCAGGAGGTAAAAGATGTCTGACAGATCGACCGGACGGAGCTCTCCCCTTGCTCAAGAAGGGGACAAGATCGGTTACCTGCGCATGGTAGATATCTTTCGCGACCTGAGCGAAGCCGATGTACAAGAGATCGACCGGGCGACGACGATCACCACCGCTCGCCGGGGCAAGATCCTGTACATGCCCGAAGAGACCGGCGAAGTGCTCTTTATGCTGAAAGAGGGCCGGGTTCAGCTCTATCGCATCTCGCCAGAAGGCAAAAAGCTGGTCATTGCCACCATCGGGCCGGGTACTGTCTTTGGCGAGATGGTTTTTATCGGCCAGGGCATGCACAATTCCTTTGCCGAAGCGCTCGAGGATTGTGTTCTGTGCATCATGAGCCGCGCCGACGTCGAGCGCATGCTGGTCACCAAGCCCCAAGTCGCCCTGCGCATCTTTGAAGTGCTGGGCCGCCGCCTGAAAGAGGCCGAGGCGCGCCTGGCCGAGATCGCCTTCAAGAGCATCCCTGCCCGCCTGGCCTCGCTCCTGCTCCAGCTTGCCGAGGAGCAGGGGAGCAGCGCCATCACCGGCCTGACCCACCAGAACCTGGGAGAGCAGATCGGCACCTACCGCGAGACGACGACCCAAACGCTCAACACCTTCAAGGCCGCTGGCCTGATCGACATCGGCCGCAAAAAGATCACCATCCTCGACGGCGATGGTCTGCGGCGAATAGCCGATCAGACGTAAGCGGCTATGGCCACGACCCCCGGCCCGGTATGGGCGCCCAGCACCACGCCGACCTCGCTTATGGACGGCTCGGCGCATCCCAGCCGGGCCATGGCCTCTTTTCTGAAAGCAACCGCCTCGTCGAGCGCCATCCCATGAGCGATGGCGACGTGAGCCTGCGCTGCTTGACCTGCTAACCTTTGCTCTATCAGCTCCAACATGCGCGCCACGGCCTTGCTCTTTGACCGGATCTGTTCGCACGGCTCGATGACCCCGTTCTCCAGGATCAACAACGGCTTGACCTTGATGAGCGTGCCCAAGAAGGCCTTCGCATTGCCGATCCGGCCGCCCTTGGCCAGGTATTCGAGCGTGTCCACGACGAACAGGATGT
>JAFGOG010000578.1 GCA_016926595.1 Anaerolineae bacterium | reverse complement strand
TGGTTTGTTAGATAACCTACAGTTTCTACCAAGGGGCGGTTTTGCGCAAGTCGCAGGCCGCCCCGATCATTTATCTAAACTCGAGTCCCTAAGAGCTCTCGAAAAACAGCAACCGGACTCTCGCTCACAATTCAAGACTGTGAGCATCCGGGCTGTTTTGACGCATATCGAGATAAGCCTTTCGGCTAGCCAGATTCGATCCGCGCCCGCACCTCTTCTACCGCCTCCACGTAGCGCCGCACGCGCTCGACGTCGATCGGGTTCTCCATGACGCCGTCCACCTTGAGCCCTGTGCCGACGATGGCGCCGTCTGCGTATTGCAGGAATGCGGCAATGTTCTCGGCGTTGGTGCCGCTGCCCATCAGGATCGGGCGGGTGGCAGCCTCCCGGGCGCGCCGCACCTTGTCCAGATCCGGCGCGTCACCCGTCATCCGCCCCGACACGATCAGCGCGTCAGGACGGTAAAACTCGGTCCACTCGATGTGCGTCTCGAGGTCAATGCCGGGAAAGGGCACCGAGTGCTTTTTGTCGACGTCGGCAAAGAGCTTGACGTGCTCGGCGCCCAACTCTTTGCGGCGGCGAAGCAGGTCGGCGGCACAGCCCGAGTCCAAGTCGCCCGTGTCCCACAGGCGTGCGCCGGTGAGGATGCACACGCGGATAAAGTCAAGGCCGGCAGCGATGGCGATCGATAGTTCGGCCTGCCAGCCGTTGTGGATCACGTTCACGCCGACGGGCATGCCCGCCATCTCTTTGACCTTGCGCGCCACTACCCCCTGGGCCACCACCGCTTCCATCTGCGGGTCGGTGCCGACATAGTAGGGGAGGTCCCACATATTCTCCACGATAAGGCCGTCCACGCCGCCCTCGATCAGCGCCTCGGCGTCGCGCCGTGCCTGGTCCAGGATCTCGTCCATGCCATAGCCTGCATAGCCCGGGGAGCCGGGTAGGGGCCACAGGTGCACCATGCCGATCACCGGCTTTTGCACCCGAAACATGTCGGTCAGCGAGCGGATCTGTAGATTGTCCAGGCGTTTCTTCCACGCTACTTCCACCACGGTTTTCCCTCCTCTTGGGGTTCTGTGGATAAAGTTGTTACATAGTCGATGACCTGTTTGACGGCGGCAACCAGGGCCGGGTGGTCCAGCTTGTGATGCCCCTCGCGCAGCAGCTCGAGCACTGCCCGTGCTTTGGGCGCGGCCGCGCCCGCCCCCACACACGCTGCGCACATGGCGCCCATTGCATTGCCCAGCACCGCCGCGCCGCGCCAGTCGAGATCGCCAAGCACGCCGGCGAGAAACCCGGCGGCAAAGCTGTCGCCTGCTCCAGTGCTGTCGCGCACGGTGATCGAAAATCCAGGCACGCGAAACAGGGTGTCGCCTGAGGCGATGAGGCAGCCGGCTTGCCCGAGCTTGAGGGCGACAACCTTGACCCCTTGCCCGCGTAGCGCGCGCGCGCATTCTTCCGGCTCGTCCAGTCCCGTGATATGGCGTGCCTCGGCAAGGCTGGGAAACAGGATGTTGACGACAGGCAGCAGCGCGCGCATCTCTTCGAGCGCTTTTTGCGGAACCGCCATGCCCGGATCAAGGCTGACGATCAGATTGTGGCGGCAGGCCGCCTCCAGTGTGCGCAATGCTGCGCTCCGCTGTGGATCTGCCAGCAAGGCGTATCCTGACAGGTGAAAGAGATCCGCGTCGTGAATATCCGCCTCGTCGATCGCATCCGGATCGGTATAGACGTTGGCGCCTCGATGGCCGAGAATGGTGCGTTCGCCGTCAGGAGTGACCACCACGTACATCATACCGGTCATGGCGACAGGGTCCCGCTGCAAACCGGAAGGTTTAACCCCGGCCTCACTGAGGCAGCTAAACACCTTGAGCGCCCACGAGTCGGGGCCGACCCGGGTGATGAGGCTGGTTTCGATGCCCATGCGCGCCAGTGCCATTGCCGTGTTGGCTGCCGACCCCCCGCAGTGGATCTCGGTCGAGGCCGCCAACGCATCCTCCCCCTTGGCAGGGAAGGAGCCAAAGTGGGCAATGATGTCTACGTTCACATCACCCAGGGCGACCACTCTAGGCATCGAACTCGCGCTCCGCTGGCACAGTCTGATGGTTCTGATCTGGAATTCTACCACACTTTGGGCTGGTTTGCACTTTTATCGCTCGCCGAGCCCGGCCTCCGGCGCGGCGGCCACGGCCCCACTCGCCACCAGGCGCCGTATCGCCTCGACGTGCGGGTACATCACCGCGTCCTCTTCCAGGAAAGGCACGTGCGCGCGGATCAGGTCATAGACCGGGGCCGTGCCGCGGCAGGCCCCATGCTCACGTGATCCTCAACGTTCGCCGACGACGGGATCGTGTCGGCACTGGCCGGATGCACCAACACCTTGTTCTCCGATGCAAGCGACGCCGCCGTGTTGCGTCAGCATAAAGCCCGAGTTGAGCCCACCGTGCTGTACTAGGAAGGCGGGCAGCGTCTCCTGGTTGCTGCATTCATCGGTCAGGCGCGTCAGCCGCCGCTCCGAGATGTTGCCCATCTCTGTCAGGGCGAGGGCGAGGTAGTCCATGGCAATGGCGACGGGCTCGCCGTGAAAGTTGCCGCCGGACAGGACGGTGGCCTCACCCGTCTCTTCATCGAAAAAGATCAGCGGGTTGTCCGTCGCCGAGTTGATCTCGATGCTCAGCACCCAGCGGGCATAGAGGATGGCGTCGCGCGCGGCGCCGTGCACCTGAGGCATGCAGCGCAGGGTGTAGGCATCCTGGAAGTTGAGCGGATCATCGGACTGACTTACCCAAAATGACGTTTGTTCTGTTTCTGTCATTGGCTGATTATAGCACAACGAGTGCGAAGTGAGCTAACGCCTGGTACTGGTGTACCTGGGCGTCCGAGCAGAAGTGGATGGAGGACTCGGTGGCCCGCAGCTTGATCTCGGCCAGGCTCACGTTGTCTCGGCACTGGCAACCTGGTCGGGGTCCAGACCTGCCAACAGCAGCACCATGGCCTCTTGCGCGCTCTTGAGGTTCTCCTGGGCGGACAGGATCTCGCCCTTGGCGGGTGGCGCTGCGAGCCGGGCCACGTGGGCACGCTGATCGTGGCCTCGGGGCTGGGCGCGCTCACCGCGGAGCAGAGTGCTGTTTTGAGCCAGGTCAAGTGGTTGATGGTGGCGGCCGCCGTCGTCGCCGGGCTGGCGGTGCTGCTCGTGGAGTCAATCCAGGCGCGGCGCATCGTTGCCCCGGTGCGGGCGCTGGCCGACGCGGCCCGGCGCGCGGCCAGCGGCGAGTTTGCCCAGATCCCGGTCATCTCCCAGGATGAGTTGGGGGAGATGGCCATGACTTTCAACAGGATGGCGGCCGAGCCCAAGTGCGCGGCGTGGCTCAGAAAAGGGATGTGAGCTTGGCGAGCGAGCTACCCGGCAGATCTGGCTCAACCCGCTTCTTTCGTCACATGCAGGCGGCACCAGGCGTACAGGGCGTCGTACACCTCGAACTGGTGCGCCAGGTTCTCCAGGTCGTCGGGGAAGCGCAGGCTGTATCCGACTGCAATCGCCTCCAACCCGCGGGCAATGGGGTCCAGGTCGAGGTCGGCCTCGACGTCGGCGCTGTGCACGATGCGCGCCAGGCGCAGCAGCGCCCGGTCGGTCAGGCCATAATGCTCGACGATCGTCTCGAAGGAGCACTTGCCATCGTGATGGCCCAGCTCGACCCCGGGCGCGTCGAAGGGGATGGCCCCCGTGTCATCGACCACCTGCTGGATCTGGCTCTTGGGCACAAAGAGGAACTCGGCCTGCGAGTCGACGAACCGGCTGATGAGCCAGGGACAGGCCACGCGGTCGACGTGGACGTGCGAACGGGTTACCCACTTCATCGCTTTTTCTCTCCCTTTCACGATACAGTCTCGGCCGGCTGGAGGTCCTTGCCGAACAGGGCAAAATAGAGTGTACCCAGCAGGCCAAAGCCAAAGGCGGCCAGGAAATTGGCCGCCGGCGACAGGTTCCACAGAAACGCGCCCCCGAACGCCGCGGCCGAGACGATGACGTCCCGCGCCAGGTAGTAGGCGCCAAAGGTCCCTGCTTTTTTGCCCTCGGGTGCCAGGTCCATGATCAGGGCCTTGCGCGTCGGCTCGCCGAACTCTTTGAGGCCGCGCAGGACAAAGGCCAGGACCATGGGCCAGAACGAGCGGGTAAAGAGCAGGACCAGGGGAAACAGGGTAAAGAAACCGAACGTGGCCACGACGAACGGCTTCTTGTGTCCCCGGTCGGCCAGGTAGGCGACCGGGATGTAGACGAGCATGGCCGTCACCATCTCCACCGTGGTCAGGATGCCGAACTGCAGCGGTGTGATGCCATTGACGTTGACCACCCAGACGACGACGAACGCATAGGGGATCTGCTCGCAGAAGCGGACCAGGATGTCGGAGGTGAGCAGGTCGCGCAGCGAGGGGCTCATCGACGACAGCGCCCGCAGCGGGTTGCCCTCCGCTTTGCGCTCGGGGCGCTCGGCTTCGGTGATCAGTACCTGTTGCAGTGCCAGCGAAACCCCGCCCAGGATAAAAGCGACGACAAAGGCCAGGCGCACGCCGTCCACCTCGCCGAACAGGCCGATCAGGATGCCGCCCAGCACCGGTCCGAGCGCCATCGGCACCCGGCGCACCAGGGAGTGCATCGAGACGCCCATGGTGCGCTTGTTCATGGGCAGGATGCTCGACACCATGTCCATTGTGGCCGGCAGCGAGATGGCCGTCCACGACAGAAAGAAAACCGAGCCGGCAAACACCGCTGGCCAGTAGGGGAAGAGGATGACGATCAGGTAGCCCAGCATGGCGATCAGGTTGAACAGGACCAGGGCGCGTTTGTAGCCCAGCCGGTCGCTGGCATAGCCGCCGGGGTAGGAGTAGAGGGCGCTGAGCAGGTTGTCCATGCCGTTGAGAAAGCCGACAGAAAGCGTGCTGCCACCCAGGGCCAGGAGGTAGAGGGGCAGAAAGCGCTCGGCCATCTTTTCGCCCAGGCCGAGCAGGATGACCATGGTGAGCAGCACCACCATGCTCCGCTGCAGCCCGAAAAAGTCGGCGATGTCTCGCAGCCGCCAGGCCCTCATCCTGCCTTCGCCCCCACAACGACTATTCTACACCCTGATGTCACTTCCGCGCAAATGCCAGATCGGCCATTCCACTGGCCCCCTTTCCCGTGACCTCGTTGCTGGCAATCGTGGCGCTCCCCAGGCAACCCGAGCACTACAAGGAGTTGTTGGCCAGGTTCAACGTGGTGCACGTCACGGTCAAAGTGAACCCATGTGGCGGTGATCCCTGCCTGGCCATGTAGCAGGTCATTCTATCCCTTCTCGGCCCTGCCGCTCACGTACGACAGCAGCCTGTGGCTCGTCCTGCCGACCCGGACGTCTGTGAAACCGGCAGCCTGTGCCAGCGCCGGCAGCTTGAGGATATCGTTCTCCATCATCCGGTGCCCCAGCACATGGCCCAGCAGCAGCTTGAGCAGGCCACCGGCAGGCGGCTCGAAATCCACCACCAACAGGCGCCCCCCGGGCTTGAGCACACGCTGGATCTCGACAAAGGCGCGGCGCTTGAGGTCCGCGCCGGGCAGGTGGTGGATCATCAGGCTGCTGAGGACCAGGTCGAACTCACCGTCGGGAAAAGGCAGGTCTTCGATCAAGCCCACCTGAAACTCCACACCGGCGCCCGCTCCTTCCGCCTTGCGGCGCGCGACGGTTATCATTTCCGGTGACGCATCCACCCCACGAACCAGGCCTTGCGGGCCGACCTGTTTGGCGGCGGCAAGCGCCAGGGTGCCGGGGCCGCAGCCGACGTCCAACACCCTCTCTCCGGGCGCCAATCCCGCCAGCTCCAGGGTCGCTTGCGCAAAGGTCCGCCCGCCCCCCAGCAGCCACGATACCGGCGAAACGAGTGAATTGTAGAGCCCGGCCTGGTGAATGGCGATGCCTTTGGTCTCGATTGCACCGTGGACCGGCGCCCGGTGATGGCCCTTTCGCATTTGACACCTTCCCAATTGTGATATACACTGTGTTTGTTACTGAATACCGTGTTCGATACGAATGTACCACAGTCGAGGCGCCGTGTCAAGGGGCAATTGAAAGGCAAATGTCCGGTAGTGAACAGATCGCCCCAGACTGTACGGAAAGGAGCGTGGTTGTGACCGGGGGAACAGTGGATCGCCGGGTGCAGCGCACCCGCCAACTGCTGCACGATGCGCTCATCGCCCTCATTCTGGAAAAAGGGTACGACGAGATCACGGTGCAGGATATCATCGACCGGGCCAACATCGGCCGGTCGACGT
This sequence comes from Anaerolineae bacterium, assembly GCA_016926595.1. The sequence goes on along the minus strand of JAFGOG010000578.1, from coordinate 4,034 downwards.
TCTACGCGCACTATCTCGACAAGCAGGATCTACTCGAGCGTGGGCTGGAGAGACTGCGCGAGGAGCTGGGGCAGAACCTGGCCAGAAGCGATGGTGCGGCAGGTACCGGGTGGGCGATAGTGCCCGCTCTGGCCCTGTTTCGCCATACAGGCCGGCACCATCACCTCTTCCGGGCCATGATCGGCGGCACGGGCATCGAGCTGGTGGTCAAGACGATAGACGAAGCATTGACCGCTCACGCACAGGCACGTCTCGACAGGCTGGTTGCCGAGAGGGGACAGCCATCTATCCCCCCTTGCGTCATCGCCCCGTACCTGGTTGGCGCACTGCTGGCGTTGCTCACGTGGTGGCTGGATCACGACATGCCCTACCCGCCGGAGCGGATGGACGAGATGTTTCGACAACTGACCGCGCCTGCTGTCTCGGCCATCTTTGGCAACGTGCCGCAGGGCTAGCTTTTCAGAAACACCCCGAACGCTTTTTGCAGATCCACCCACACCTCGTCGGCGGTACCGTCCGCGGCCGCGGTCAGCAGGCACGATTCGACGTGATCCTCGAGCACGACCCGGCCCACCTGGCCCACGGCCGAGCGCACAGCGGCGATCTGGACCAGCACGTCGGCACAGTCCCGCCCCTCCTCGACCATCGCCTTGATGCTGCGCACGTGGCCTTCGATGCGCGACAGGCGGTTGATGACCGCCTTGGTTTGCTTGTGATAATGTCCTGTTTCAGCCATGATAAGGTTCTCCTCGCCGGCTAGGCCGCGCGCTCCCCGGCCCTGGAGCGGCGGGACTTCCAGTTGATCAGCCGGGCCGAGTTGGCCACCACGGGCAGCGCCGACACTTCGTGCATCACCGCGCCGACCACCGGGCCGATGATGCCCAGGATGCCCAACGCCACTGAGAGCACGTTCATGCTCATCGAAAAAATGACATTGTTCCGGATCACGCCCAGGCTGCTGCGCGACAGCTCGATCAGGTAGGGCACCCGCTGCACCTCGTCGGTGAGCAGCACGACGTCGGCCGTCTCCATCGCCACGGCGGTGCCGATGGCACCCATGGCGATGCCCACGTCGGCCGCTGCGAGCGCGGGGGCGTCGTTCACCCCGTCGCCGACGAAAGCGACGCTCCGGCCCTGCGCCTGAATCTCACGGATCAGGTCGAGCTTGTCCTGGGGCAGGACCTGGGCGTGGACGCGGTCGACGCCGAGCGCCTCGCCGATGCTCTCGGCCACCGCGGCCTGGTCGCCGCTGATCAGCACCGTCTCTTGCACGCCCATCGCCTTCAGGCGTTCCACCGCGGCCCGGGCCTCGGGCCGCACCGTGTCGGCGATGACCAACAGGCCAGCGACCTGCCTGTCGACGGCCACCGGGATTACCGACTCGCCCCTGGCTGCCAGCGCCCGGATCTGCTCCCCGGCGACGTCGTCCAACGTGATCCCCTCGTGGGCCAGCATCCGCTCGCCGACGGCAACCTGGTAGCCGTCGACGCGGGCGCGGATGCCATGCCCCAGCAGCGCCTCGAAATCCTCGGGGACGGAGGTCGCCAGGCTCTCCTCGCGAGCAGCGGCGACGACGGCGCGCGCCAGCGGGTGCTCGCTCGATCGTTCGGCGCTCGCCGCCAGGCGCAGCAGCCGGTCGCGAGCAAAGCCATTCAGCGAGACCGCCTGGATCAGGCGCGGCTCGCCAAAGGTGAGCGTCCCCGTCTTGTCAAAGGCGACGACGTCGACCTTGCCGATCAGCTCCATGGCCGGGCCGTGCTTGACCAGGACCCCACGTTTGGCCGCGTTGCCTATGGCGGCCACGATCGCCGTCGGAGTGGCCAGGACCAGCGAGCAGGGGCAGATGACCACCAGCACAGTGATGGAACGCATCACGTCGCCGGTCAGAAAGTAGGTGCCGACCGCGATGGCCAGAGCCAGCGGCGTCATGTACTGGGCGTAGCGGTTGGCCACGCGCTGCACCGGGGCCTGGGTGGTTCGCACCTCGGCCACCAGTCGGATCATGTAGCCGAGCGTCGTCTCCTCACCGACCTTTTCCACCTCGATCTCCAGCGCGCCCCCGGTGCACAGCGTGCCGGCGTACACGGCATCGCCCGGCTCCTTGTCCAGCGGCATCGACTCGCCGGTGATGGCCGCCTGGTCCACGGCGGCGTGCCCGCGCAGCACCCGGCCATCGACGGGGATGCGGCCGCCGGGGCGCACCAGCACCACGTCGCCCTTGCGCACGGCCTGGATCGGCACCTGGATCTCTTGCCCATCGCGCCGCAGGGTGACCGTATCCGGCACCAGGCTGGCGAGCTCTTTCAGGGCATTGTCGGCGCGGGCGATGGTCAGGTCTTCCAGCATCTCGCCCACGAGCATCATCAAGGCGACCAGAGCGGCGGCGCTGTACTCTCCGACCACGAGGGCAGCGATCATGGCGATGCTGACCATCACCCCGGCTGTCAAGTCAAAGTCGCGCACGATGTTCCCGGCGGCCAGCTTGAAGATGGGCGCGCCGCCGATGAGGGCGGATGCCAGGTAGAGCCAACGGGCGGCTTGCGGCTGGCCGGCAAGGCTGGCCACGACGCCGAGCAGCAGCAGGAAGGCGTTGGCTGCGGTGATCAGAGTGCCGGGCGACAGCAAAAAGCCCCGGTAGCGCTCAAAGATGCCGAGCGGGGTCGTTCGGCACGTAATGCAAGTCAAAGCGTCTTCAGAAAGGGCTTGTTGTCCAGACATGTTCTCCTCTACGTTATGGATCGGGTTCGCCAACCAACTGGGAGGGGGATGTCTGGCCATCCCCGGCTTTTGACCGTGCTTGGCACACATCAAACTTTTTTAGTATAGTATGCACTAGAACCGTCTAAAAACTTGTACCAAGTTGCCGTATCACTCATTCGACGGAGAATGTATGGCAACCATGGCGATATCCCCCCATGGGGGATATTCTACTCGATTTTCTGGCATTTGTCAAGCCTCTTCCGCAGGCACGGGTGCATCCCATTCGTGTAGGGCTGGACAAGCAAGGAAGGAGGAGTCGCCCTTTCCGGGTTGGTGGTTGAAACGCTCTTGGGTATAGTTCACCCAGGCAGTACCGATCGGTTGATCGCCAGGGTCGTCCTGCTAGCATTGCGCGGGTCATGTGATTACGCTATGTTCTTCTGGTACATCGTCGGTGGAGAGCGCCGAGCAGTCAGATGGCAGGTACTTGGAGACACCGTCTTCTTTACCGCTGGCCGAGCCCTGCCTCTGATGCTGCGACCACCTCCCCTGTCGCCACCAGGCGCCGTACCGCCTCGACGTGCGGGTACATCACCGCATCCTCTTCCAGGAAAGGTACCTGCCCACGGATCAGCTCATACACCGGGCCGGTACCGCATCCCAGCCGCGCCCCTGGCCCCAACGCCTGCCGCCGAAAGTCGATCCCCTGCGCCGCGGCGAACAGCTCCAACGCCAGGATGCGCTCCACGTTGTGCGCGATCTGCCGTGCCTGGCGCGCGGCGGCCGGCCCCATGCTGACGTGATCCTCGACGTTGGCCGACGAGGGGATGGTATCGGCGCTGGCCGGGTGGACCAGCACCTTGTTCTCCGATGCCAGCGCCGCCGCCGTGTACTGGGTCAGCATAAAGCCCGAGTTGAGCCCGCCGTGCTGCACCAGGAACGCCGGCAGCGTCTCCTGGTTACTGCACTCGTCGGTGAGGCGCGTCAGCCGCCGCTCGGAGATGTTGCCCAGCTCGGTCAGGGCCAGCGCTAGATAGTCCATGGCGATGGCGATCGGCTCGCCGTGAAAGTTGCCGCCGGAGAGCACGGTCACGTCGCCCGTGTCGTCGTCGAAAAAGATGAGTGGATTGTCCGTTGCCGAGTTCAGCTCGATGCTCAACACCCACCGGGCGTACAGGATCGCGTCGCGCGCGGCGCCGTGCACCTGCGGCATGCAGCGCAGCGTGTAGGCATCTTGAACATCCAAGGGGGTATCGGACTGACTTACCCAAAATGACGTATACCTTGCTGCTTTCACTGGCAGATTATACCACGAGGACGACGGAGTGAGCAAG
>JAFGOG010000577.1 GCA_016926595.1 Anaerolineae bacterium | reverse complement strand
TCACCGCCTGCTCGTCAGCGCGGGTCAGGACATAGGGGTACCCATTGTTGAACCGGCACTGGTCGTACAGCGCCGCGTGGACCAGGCTCAGCGCTTGGGCCCGAGAGGCCAACCACTCTGGCAACTCGACACGGGCCACGTCGGCGCCGGTGTTCAGGTAAAAGAACCAGATGCGGTGGCCCTCGGCCCTGTAGCGCTCGTTGGTGGCCGTGCCCCGGGCAAAGAGGGCCGACCGCTGGCCCGGTTCTAGGATGCGGCGGAACAGCGCCCGATCAGTCAGGCCCCGGTAGGGGGTGTCCGACAGGCCAGCCACCTGGCCACGTTGGTCGGGCGCCAACTGGCCCAGGTACAACAGCGCCGCCACTTCCGCGCTGTGCGGGCGGCTGACAAAGCCGGCCACGGCAGACCCCTCGGCCCGCAGCCGGCCCAGGCAGGCCAGGTAGGCAGCGAACAACTCCGCCTGCCGGTCTGAGGGCAGCGCCGCCCGCTCCATCCACAGCAGCAAGGACCCATCGGCCAGACCCAAGCAGGGGCAGCCGCGACCCGATTCGGCCAGGATCAGCTCGGTCAGGGCCCGCATCTCAGCCACCGACCGCTCCACGTTCACCAGGTCGCTCGACACCGGGTCTCCGCCGGGATAGACCTTTTCCTCGGTATAAAACAGGTGCGGGTCGGTCGAAACGGCCGGCACCTGGCCGCTCCCGTGGCGGAACACGATCGCTCCGATATTGATCGCATAGTAGAAAACCGGCCCGTGCCGGTCGGGATAGATCTGAGAGCCGTCGGCGGCGACCAGTGTCGCCTCGGCCGGCATCTCCGGGGCGGTCAGCGCCGTGTCCAGCGGCTCATCGCCGGGAGCGGCGCACCGCAGCCTCTGGCCCGCCTCCGAAGCGGCGATGCGGCGCAGATCCTCCTGGTCGTGGGCCAGCTCGTGCAGGAGCGCCTCGGCGGCTGGCAGAACCTTCTTGTGCCGCTGCCCTCGCTCGGCCAGGATGCGACCCATCTCCTCGATCTGGGCGGCGATCTTGTTCAGCTCTAGTGTCATAACCTTCCTCTGAGGGCTATTATACTCCAATCAGGACAGGATGGCAAAGGAAACACCCCATTACTTGCCAGCTTGGACCGGTTGTGGTAGACTGTGCCCAGCCGGAAAACAAGGGGAGAGGGGTCCATGGAAGCACTCAAGCAGCGCATCCTGTCACAGGGCCAGAACCTGGGGCAGGGCATCCTCAAGGTGGACAAGTTTATCAACCACCAGGTCGACGCCGAGCTGATGATGGAGGCCGGTCAGGAGCTGGCGGCGCGCTTTGCCGAGGTGGGGGCGACCAAGGTGCTGACGGCCGAGATTTCGGGGATCGCGCCAGCGCTGACGACGGCGCTGTGGCTAAAAGTGCCGGTGGTGTATGCCCGCAAGACCAAACCGGTGACGATGACCGATCCGGTCTACGTCGAGGCAGCGCCGTCGCACACAAAGGGGATCTCGGTATTTCTGATGGTGTCGCCCGAGTTCTTGCGGCCGGGCGACCGGGTGCTGATCATCGACGACTTTTTGGCCAGCGGGCAAACGATCGGCGCGTTGGTGCGGCTGGTGCGGCATGCCGGGGCGGAGCTGGTGGGGATCGGGGCGCTGATAGAAAAGTCGTTTGAGGGCGGGCGCGAGGAACTGGAGGCGCTGAACATCCCCCTGCACGCGCTGGCAACGGTGACGGATATGAGCGACGGCCGGATTGTGCTTGCGCCGTAGGAAGGGCAGGGAAGGATGAGCGAGCAGGCGCCGGGCCGCGAGGCGGTGGCCATCCTCGACTTTGGGTCACAGTACAGCCAGATCATCGCCCGCCGGGTGCGCGAGGCGCAGGTCTATTGCGAGCTATTCCCCTACGACGCTCCAGCCGAGGAGGTCATGGCCCTCAGGCCCCGCGGCTTTATCCTCAGCGGCGGGCCAGGCAGCGTCTACGAGCCCAACGCGCCGCCGCTGCCGGCCTATGTGCTTGACGACGGGCTACCGGTGCTGGGCATCTGCTATGGCATGCAGCTCCTGGCCCACAATCTGGGCGGGCGCGTGGCCCCCGCTGGCCGGCGTGAGTATGGGCCGGCGCTGTTGGAGGTGACCGACTTGGGCTGCCTGCTGTTCGCCAACCTGCCCTTTGCCCAGCCGGTGTGGATGAGCCACGGCGACCGGATCGAGGTCATGCCGCCTGGCTTTAAAGTGGTAGCCCAGACCGACAATTCGCCGATCGCGGCCATGACCCACCCGGGGCGGCGGCTCTATGGCCTGCAGTTCCACCCTGAGGTGGTGCACACTCCACACGGGGCGGCCATTATCCGCAATTTCCTGACCCACGGCTGCGGGCTGAGCGGGACGTGGACGGCAGGCAGCTTTATCGCCGACAGCGTGACGGCCATCCGGCACCAGGTGGGCGACGGGCGGGTGCTGTGCGCGCTGTCGGGCGGGGTTGATTCGGCGGTGACGGCAGCGCTGGTCCATCGGGCGGTGGGCGATCAGCTCACCTGCGTCTTTGTCGATCACGGCCTCCTGCGGCAGGGCGAGCCTGAGCAGGTGATCCGCACCTTCCGCCAAGAGCAGGGGATGCGGCTAGCCACGGTCGACGTCGCCCAGGAGATGATCGCCGCCCTGGCCGGCGTGACCGAGCCCGAGGAAAAGCGGCGCATCATCGGCAGCGGCTTTGTCCGCATCTTTGAGCGCGAGGCGGCCCGCTTGGGCGAGTTCCAGTACCTAGCTCAGGGCACCATCTATCCCGACGTCATCGAGAGCGCCGGGGCGGGCCGGCCGGGCGCGCAGCGGATCAAGACCCACCACAACGTCGGCGGGCTGCCCGACGACATGCGCATGAAGCTGGTCGAGCCGCTGCGCTTCCTGTTCAAGGATGAAGTCCGGGCAGCCGGCCGCGAGCTGGGGCTGCCCGAGACGATCGTCGACCGCCAGCCTTTTCCTGGGCCAGGGCTGGCGGTGCGGATCCTTGGCGAGGTGACGTGGGAGCGGCTCGAGACGCTGCGGGTCGCCGACGCGATCTTTGTACAAGAGCTGGCAACGGCAGGGCTGCTGCGCCAGAAAGAGGGGCAGGGCACGGCCCAGTCCTTCGCCGTTCTGCTGCCGGTGCGCAGCGTGGGGGTGATGGGCGATGAGCGGACCTATGGCTACACCGTCGTGCTCCGGGCCGTCACGACCGACGATTTCATGACCGCTGATTGGGCGCGCCTGCCCTACGACCTGCTGGCCAGGGCCAGCAACCGCATCGTCAACGAGGTAGCCGCCGTAAACCGCGTGGTGTATGACGTGACCAGCAAGCCGCCAGCCACGATCGAATGGGAATGAGTGGGAATTTTGGATTGATGACGGCAGCAGGGGGGATAATGTCGGGCAGGAGCCAGGCGCCAGATGACGTAGGGCAGGGGAATATCAGGGTGGCGGCGCAACGATCTGGCTACAAGGCCGTAATGGTAGTAGATTATCACGAGGAGGGGCGAAATGGATTATGGTAAGGTTTTGACCCGGGCGTGGCAGATCACGTGGCGGTGGAAGGTGCTGTGGATCCTCGGATTCCTGGCCAGTTTGGGCCAGGGCGGTGGTGGAGGCGGAGGCGGCAACATTACAACCTCCAGCAGTGACTGGGAGGGGTTGCAGATCGACCCCGAGATTACGGGAGCCATCATCGCGGCCATAGTCTCTATAGCCTGCGTGGCGATCCTGATCGGCATCGCCCTGTGGGTAGTGTCGGTCATTGCCCGCGGTGGGCTGATCGCCGGCGTGCAGCAGGTGGAGGACGACGGCAGCACCACCTTCGGCCGCGCCTGGCGGGTGGGCGTCAAACGCTTCTGGACGCTGTTCGGGATCAACATCCTGGCGACGCTGCCTGCCATCCTGATGTGGTTGGTCTTTGCCGGAGCGTTAGCAGCGTCTATTGTCGGCCTGGTCGAAGGGTCAGAGACATCCGACCTGGTTGCCGCGCTGAGTGCGGGCGGCATCGGCTGCGCCGGGCTGTTCTGCTGCCTGGCGGTCATTGTCACTTTTCTGCTGAGCCTGATCCAGATCTATGCCGAGCGGGCGGCGGTGCTGGAGGGGATGGGCTGGATCGAGGCCTTTAAGCGGGGCTGGCAGGTGCTCAAGACAAACATCGGCCCGACGCTGATCTTCTGGCTAATCTTCCTCGTCATCGGCATGATCGTCGGCGGCGTTGTCCTGGTCGGCGTGATGGCCGTCGCCCTGCCGATCATCGGCTTGTTCACCACCACCGACGTGGGAGCGTGGGTCTTGGTGCCGATCTGCGGCGGTGGGTTGGCGGCCATGATCCTCGGAGCGATCATCGGCAGCGTGGTCAACACCTTTACCTCGGCGACGTGGACACTGGCCTACCGGGAGATGATTCGCGGGACGGATGAAGCGGCGGTGACAGTGCTGCCTGCCGAGCTATGATCCTGGGGGTTGACGTCGGGGGGACGTTCACCGACCTGGTGCTGTTGGACAGCGCGGGCCGGGTCCGCATCCACAAGCTATTGACCTCGGCCCGCGACCCGTCGGAGGCGATCGTACAGGGGATCGCCGAGATCGGGGCGGGACCCGACACGGCCCTAATCCACGGGGCGACGGTCGCGACCAACGCACTGCTGGAGCGGCGCGGGGCGCGCACTGCCTTGATCACTACCGCCGGCTTTGGCGATGTGCTGGAAATCGGCCGGCAGACGCGGCCCGACCTGTATGCGCTGCACCCAACTCGGCCGGCGCCGCTGGTGCCGGCCAGGTGGCGTTTTGAGCTGCCGGAGCGGGTAGACTGTCACGGGATGGTCGTGGTCCCGCTCGACCCGGCTGCCGTCGACGCGGCCATCGGCCAGATTCTGGCCGAAGGGATCGAGTCGGTGGCGGTGTGTTTCCTCTTTTCCTTCCTCTATCCAGATCACGAGCGACAGGTAGGAACGCAGATCGCCGAGCTGGGTGGGGCAGGCGCGCCTTTTATGTCCCTTTCCTCGGAGGTGCTGCCCGAATTCCGCGAGTATGAGCGGGCGTCGACGACGGCGATCAACGCCTACGTGGCGCCGCTTATGAACCGCTACCTGGCCAACCTGGAGCGGGAGCTGGGCGGACGGCGACTGCGGATCATGCAATCGAATGGAGGAACGATCTCGGCCAGGGCGGCGGGCAGGCTGGCAGCGCGGACGGCGCTGTCGGGGCCGGCCGGTGGGGTGGTGGGAGCGTTTGAACTGGC
>JAFGOG010000576.1 GCA_016926595.1 Anaerolineae bacterium | reverse complement strand
GCGCGCCTTTTCCTCCGGCGCGTTGTCGATGCTTTCAAAGGCGCGAAAATCGGCCCAGCCCTTCATGGCCAGCACCTTGGTGATGGCCGCGGTCAGGGTCGTCTTGCCATGGTCGATATGGCCGATCGTCCCCACGTTGACGTGAGGCTTTGTGCGCTCGAATTTTGCCTTACCCATTCTGGAACCTCCTGATACTTACAGAAATCGCTGGTTCAAGCCCACGACGAGATTTGAACTCGTGACCTACCACTTACCAAGCGGTTGCGCTACCGTCTGCGCTACGTGGGCACACCCATGTTGGAGCCACCCATCGGATTCGAACCGATGACCTAACGCTTACAAGGCGCTTGCTCTGCCGGCTGAGCTAGGGTGGCCCGTAGATCAACCCCGAGCGAGCCGGTAAGCCCGCCACGGTCAAGTGGCGGCCTAGTATACCGACATTCAAAAGAAATGTCAAATCCGTTATTCTTTTAGGCGGAGGGGGTGGGATTCGAACCCACGGAGCATTACTGCTCACGCGTTTTCGAGACGCGCGCATTAGGCCGAGCTATGCTACCCCTCCCCAGACCCGCCATTATAGCATAGACGGGTCGGGGGGGCAAATTGAGCAAACACCCTATCTCACGTAGGTGAGATACCTGTTCACCCTCTTGAAACCAACCGATTCGTAGAGCCGCAGCGCCGGCGTGTTCGACTCACCGGTCGACACCGACACGCGGTCCATGCCGAGCGCCTGCATCCGGCGCATACATTCGAGGAGCACGGCGCGGGTCAGCCCTTGGCGGCGGTAGGCCGGCAGGGCGCCGACCGGGCCGAAATCGCCGATGCGGTTGACCGGGTCGATCCAGCCGTTCACATAGGCGGCGATGACGCCATCCCGGCGCGATAGGCCGGGACCATCGGGCGCAGTGGCGACGACGTCGAGATCGCGACGGTAACCGGGCAGCCGCATAAAATATGCGTAATCGTCGTCGCCGACATTGCCCACGGTCCAGGGCTGCCACACCTCGCGCTGGGCTGCGGCGCGGCTCGAGATTTCGCTCGCGCCGGCAAAAGTGCGGACCCGGCAGCCGGCGGGTAGCGCCGCTTCGGCAACCGGTTCGTCCAACGAGCGCAGAAAATTGACCTCGACATAGTCGCCGCGCCGGAAGCCGTGCTGTTCCAGGAACGCGATCCGTTCTGGATCGTCCTGCCGGGCGCCGGAAGTGAGGTCGCCGCCCCACGACCCCGCATCGCGCCGGCAGAGCTCCATCAGCCGTGTGTCCGCCCAGGCCATGGCCTCGGCCTCGATTCCGGACCATTCATACCCGGGCAAGACATGAAAGTCAAGGGTCGGGTCTTCGCCCAAAATGGCATAGCCGGCCAGCTTGTCGCCATCGTGCCACAGGCGAATGTGCTGCTGCGGATCCAGGTGGCAGGCCACCATAAAAAACCACCACGTCAGGTCGCCCACGTGCCAATAGCGCCAGTCGTCGGTGCGCGAGCGCCCTTCCATCAGCAGGGCCTGCATCTGCCGCAGGTCATGCTCCGTTTCATACAGCCGGGATGTGAACGGCGTGGCTTGGTGGAGGGTCGTACCCATTTCCCAGGCGCTAAGGCCTTTCACTCGCTCTCGTCCGGCCGGGCTCGTGTGGGAGGATTTCACGGTCTGTCTTTTCCACCACCAGCAGGTGAGACAGCCCAAAAGCACGGAGAGGCGTATTTTCGAGCAGGTAGGTGACGCCGCGCAGCACGCGGCCTAGGACCGGCCGCCGGCCGGCGATCTTGTCATAGCCAGGGTAGATCTGAGTGTGAGCGACGACTCGGACGGGCAGGCCAGAGAGGAGCTGCCTTATGCCTCGCCGGGTGTAGGCCCGCACGTGCGGCGCCAGGCGCCGCCGCCAGCGGTCGGGCAGGTAACCGACCAGCGGGATGTTGCCCAAGTGATAGCGCCCCCCCCAGTAGGCGCCGTGCGTCTCGAACGGGTACAGCCGGTTGGGGGCAAAGATGACCAGCCGCCCGCCCGGCTCGAGGATGCGCACCGCCTCGGCTACCGCCAGGCGATCGTCGGTCACGTGCTCGATCACCTCGTGCGACAGGACCACGCCCAAGGCGCCCGTCGGGAAGGGCAGGGCCTCGGCCGTGGCCGCGGCCAGGTTCGGCAGGTTGGCGCGCGCCTGGAGGAGCTTGTCGGCGTCGATGTCTACACCCAAGACATCCTGGCTAAAGCGGCGAAAGGCCTGCACGTACATCCCCAGCCCGCAGCCCACGTCCAGGATCGCCTTCCCCTCCAGGGCGACATAACGACGGATCAGGGCCAGCCGGCGCTCCTGCCCGTGGCCCCAGACATAGCTGGGATGGCCGAGGGTGATCGCCCTTTCTTGTGAATGAGCGGCGTGATCGGCCCTGCCGCTACCAGCCATACTTCAGCCGCAACACCAGGCGCAGCGGCAGATCGTGGCTCATCATCTTGGCCTGGGTCTCTTCAATCGGGTACGCGACCCGCCGGTGCTCGACGGTCATCTCGTCCAGGCGGACGATGGCATAGCTGGCCCGCGAGTCGCCGTCGCGCGGCTGGCCGACGCTGCCCGGGTTGATGATCAGCCGCTCCCGTCCCAGCTTGGTCGGCCGGCCGCTGTCCAGTGCGACCTGCTCGCAGACCGGCCCGCTGTCCTCGGTCTCGGGCGTCAGGCGGAAAATGCCCGGCGTGTGGGTGTGGCCGACCAGGCAGTAGGGTGTGTTGAAATGATCAAAGTTCACCCGCGCTGTGGAGGTATAGATGATATACTCCCAGATCGGATGGCGGGGGCTGCCGTGGGCCAGCGTGAACTGGCCTTCCACCACCATCTGGGGCAGGGTTTCCAGGTAAGCCAGGTTGTCCGGCGTCAACTGCTGCCTGTTCCACAGGTTGGCGTCGCGGGCGTCGGGGTTGAAATCTTGCAGATCCAGGTTGCCCATCGTTGCCCAGTCGTGGTTGCCGGCGACGCACACCGGCGACAGCGATCGGAGCAGCTTGACACAAGCGTTGGGATCAGGACCGTAACCCACCACGTCGCCCAGGCACCAAACCTGGTCCACTTGGCCTGCGTCGTCCAACACAGCCTGAAACGCTTCGAGGTTGCTGTGAATGTCAGAGAGCACCAGACAGCGCATATCGCTTCCTTTGACCGTAGGGGCTACCCCCTCCTGCCCCCTTATTGGGAGTGGTCGCCAGTATACCAACAAAACCAATCCAGGTCAAATGCTTGTCGTTTGCTCGTGTTGGGTGTATAAT
>JAFGOG010000575.1 GCA_016926595.1 Anaerolineae bacterium | reverse complement strand
TTCGGTGCCGAGTCTGGACGGTGCCGCCGCCACTTGAGGGCGAGGCTTGAACCTGGCGACACCGATCAGTGGGGTCAGTTTTTCAGTGATTCAGTGATTCAGTGATTCAACCGCTCGACGGAGAAAGGAAAAGCGCCATGAGCCAACGGTATGTGAAGGACGAGTACCCGCTGTCACACGTGACGGCGCGCATCATTGCTGCCGCCAAAGAGGTGTATGGCACGCTGGGTCCCGGCTTCCGGGAAGTTGTCTACCAGCGGGCACTGGCCCTGGAACTTCCCGGACATGGTCTGGAGTTCAGCCGTGAAGTGTGGATCGACGTCTATTACAAAGAGGTCAAGATCGGGCGCCACCGGGTGGATTTTGTCGTAGATGAAGTGATGGTCGAGATCAAGGCGAAGGCAGCCCTCGAACCGGTGGATTTTATGCAGACGCTGTCGTACCTCAGGGCTTCGGGCTACAAGGTGGGGCTGCTGATCAACCTTGGCGGGCAGAAGCTGGAGGTGAAGCGGGTGGTGAATTGAATCACTGGAGCACTGAGGAGCACTGAGGAGCACTGAGCAGTGGTCTCGGTGGCTTCAGTGATTCACTCTCCTGGTCCGGTAATATTCATGTCCCTCGATCGTCTACAGTAGTAGATGCCCCTGGCGTTGACTGATCGTGGTGTGAACGCCGGTTAGGAAAGGCCGCAGGGTGTTGACAAATCGGCCCCGGTGCGGTATACTGGGGGTAGACAGATGGAGGAAACCCGATTTGGTTTGCGCACAAGAGAGCGCTTTCTATCTGAAGCTTTTCTGGACGCCAGGGTCACCGTGTGCCCTGGCGTCTGTTTGTTTCCCACCCAATTTAATCTCTTGAGGAGGTGTGTATGGATTCGGGGATGATCGGCAAGATCCAGAAGGCCAAGTTTTACGCGGAAGAGCCGGAGCGGATCCAATTCCGCCAATTTGAGGCCACGTTCCAGGGGACCAACTCGCAGCATACGGTGTCGTATGAGGGGGGGCAGTGGTCCTGCACTTGCAATTTTTTTGCCACGCGCGGCGTGTGTAGCCACACGATGGCCATGGAGCGCCTGCTGGGCGTGATGCTGCCATCCGATGTCGCGGCGCCGGCCAATGCGGTGATGGTCGCCGCGTAACTGAATATGCAGGCAGAGGGGATGGGCAGGTGCCCATCCCCTCTTTTTTTGTGCCCGGCGTGACTTATTCGAGGATCTCGCCCCACAGGCCACTGTTTTGCACGCGCACCAGCCGGGCGGCGCGAATCTGGTTGGCCAGGTTGCCGTCGTGCACGGCGTGCACGCGCAGGTAGTTGTCGGTCAGCCCGCTCCAGACCTGCCCCTGTGCGGCCTGGCGCGCCGATTCCCACAACACGGGCAGTGTCTGGCCCAGGAAGTGCTGGCGAAATTCCAGCGCGGCGCGGGCCGCCACGGCGCGCATGGCCTGCGCGCGCCCGGCTGCCACGTGGGCCGGCACCTGGCCCTGCATCTGGGCGGCGGCCGTGCCCGGCCGCATCGAGTAGGGAAAGACGTGCGCGCCGGCAAAGGCCATGCGCTCGACAAAGGCCAGGCTGGCGGCAAACTCTTCTTCGGTCTCGCCGGGAAAGCCGGCGATGAGATCGGTGGTCACCGCCAGGCCCGGGATCGCCGCCCGGGCGGCACGCACCAGGCGCTCGAACCGGGCGGTGGTGTAGCGCCGGGCCATGCGCCGCAGCGTGGCATCGCACCCACTCTGCAGCGGCAGGTGGAGGTGGCGGCAGAGGCGCGGGCGCACGCCGAGGCGTGCGTCTGACCAGAGGGCGAATGCCTCTTCGGGCAGGTCCCAGGGCTCGATGGAGGACAGGCGCAGGCGCTCCACCGCCGTCTCGGCCAGGATGCGCCCCACCAGCGCCCACAGGTCGAGGCTGCCCGCGGCATCTCGATCTCGCCCATAGGCCCCGACGTGCACGCCGGTGAGCACCACCTCGCGATAGCCCGCCTCTACCCTGCGGCGCACGTCGGCGATCACGTGTTCCGGGGGCCGGCTGCGCTGCGGGCCGCGCGCGAGGCGGGTGATGCAGTAGGTGCAGGCGTTGTCGCAGCCATCCTGCACCTTGACCAGCGCGCGGGTGCGCCTCCGCGGCAGCGGGGGCCACACCCCGGGGGCTCCCTCGGCGGCTGCGGGCGCCAAGAGCGCGGCGATACCGGCCTTGGCGGCGTTGCCCACCACCTGCTCCACGCCGGGCAGTCCGGCCAGCAGGTTGGGCGAGAGCTCGGCATAGCAGCCGGTGGCGATGATCCGTGCAGCGGGGTTGTCGCGGTTGAGGCGGCGCAGCGCCTGGCGCGACTTTTGCGCCGCTACGTGGGTGACGGCGCACGTGTTCAACACGCACACGTCCGCCTCGGCGGCTGAGGCGGCCAGCTCGTGCCCCTGGCAGGCCAGGGCCACGGCCAGCTCTTCCATCTCGGCCTGATTCAGTTTACAGCCCAGGCTGTCAAGGTAGATACGCATCGCTTCCTCAGGCGCTATTTTGCCACAAGGGCGGCACTTGTGCCAAACGGGGCGGGGGGTATTTCAGTTCCGCGGGTCATTTGCCCACGGCGAGAACGGCCCCGGGGACGGGGCCTTGAGCCGATGGGGGATGGGGCCTTGAGCCCGGGGATGGCCCAGGGGCCTTGAGCCGATGGGGGACGGGGGCTTTGAGCTGATGAGAGACGGGCTATCAATCGGACCGGCCCCATTGATATGACATTTGTGGGCAAAGATGGTATAATGCCGTCGAGACGACCCGATGGACAGCAGACGAGACGCGTGGAAACGCTACCTGACTGATTACGACGAGGGGCTGGGCCTGGTCTATGAGCGGTTTGTGCTCAACGACTTTCTCCTGGCCCTGCGGGCGGAGCAGGGCATCGACTCGGTGCTCGAAGCGCCCCTGTATGGCATGGCGGGCGTGTCGGGCATTAACAGCGTGGCGCTGGCGCAGGCCGGGGCCGAGGTGACGCTGGTCGATGACCACGCCGAGCGGCTGGCCGGCGTGGAGCGGATCTGGGGCGAGCTGGGGCTGCCTGCCCACCTTGTGCACCACGCCGACTGGGCGCACCTGCCCTTCGCCGACGGCGCCTTTGACCTGGCCTGGAATTGGGCCGCGCTGTGGCACCTGCCTGGCGGTTCGCCGGCCGGCGGCGAGCTGCCTGCCGCCCTGCTGCGCGAGCTGGCCCGCGTGTCGCGCCGCGTCGTGTTTGTGGCCATGCCCAACCGCGTGCAGGTGGGCTACTTGCTGCGCAAATATGTGCTCGAGCGCGACTTTGTGAACTATGTCGACGAGGCGTGGGCCGATATTGGCCGGGTGCGCCGCCTCCTGGAATCGGCCGGCGTGCGCGTCGTGCGCCAGGGTGTGCTCGACGTGCCGCCCTGGCCCGACACGGTCATGCCTGCTTCGGAGGTGCTGGGCCGCCTCGGCATCAAATCGAAAAAGCTCGAGGGCCAGTTCAGCGGGGACGCGTGGCGGTGGAGCACGATGGACTATTACCTGGGCCGCCAGCCCGA
>JAFGOG010000574.1 GCA_016926595.1 Anaerolineae bacterium | reverse complement strand
GTCGCGCATCACCTCGCCCTCGTTGCCGTCGTCATACCACATCATGCGCAGCTCGACCGCCTCGGCCTCGACTGCTTCTGTTGGTTCTCCAGCCGACGGCTGGGTGGGCTGGACAGCTTGTGTGGGCTCTGCGGCCGCGGGCGGTTCCTCCGTCGCTCCGCAGGCCGACAAGGCCAGCATTGCAACGGTGAGCAGTACAAAAAACGCCTTCAGTTTCATCGTTCCTCCTCCTCTATCTCTATCTTGGCCGTACGATCCCGATTCTGCTATACTTTTCTTCCAGGTTCACAAGATGCCGATATTCCCACCTCCTTCCCACGCCTTCACAAGCGCAAAACTGGCAAGTCTAGCATCCTGGCCAGAGCCAACAGGGATGGTACGTGATCCCCGTAGGTCAAAGAAATGTGATGTTCCAGCCCCTCACCCAGGAACGTATCGAGTATCTTGGCCGCAGGCCGGTCGAAGCGCAGCACGCCCGACGTGCCGGTAAAGCTCATCGGCGCCCGCAGCATTTCCCCGCTCCCTACGACGAGGCGGTAGCTACCCGTCGCCTCACTGAGGCGGGCGATGGTGACACGCCCCGGCTTGAGGGGAAACTCCATGAGCAGCGGTAGCCGGCGGTTCGAGTGAACCGTGGCCCGGGGGCGCACTGCCGGATCGGCCATCGATAGGGGAGCCAGGCCACAGTGCCACACCACAGCCACGTCCTCATCCAGGTCGAACGAGACCAGATCGGTGCCAAAGGCCGCCTCGCCGCTGAGCCACTGGAGCATGAGCTGCGTGACGGTGCCATTCACGTCGGCTTCGCAGCTACAAGGCGTTCCCTCGTCGCTCAACATGGACATCGCGCCGCAAGCTGCGCAGCCCAATTCGGTAAAGAACTCGGGCCAACAGCGCACAGCCAGACCTGCCAGGCGCTCCTCTTGGGCGCGTTGGCGCAGGGCCAGGTAGCTGCTCAGCGTTCTGCGCACGGCCGCCCGGTCCAGCGCTGGCAAGCCCTCCAGCTTGCTGCTCAGGTCCTGTTCCAGCGCGTCTACCTGCGGCGAATCGGCCTTTTTGGCCGCCTCAAAGATGTCTACCAATTCCACCTGGACCACGTCCAGGCCAAAATGGCGGGCCAGCGCCCCTTTGTCGAGCTTGCAGCTATCCAGTCCATCGGGATTCTCGCCCACCCGTCCCAGTCTCGTCTGGCGCAAGAGACGGCGGGCACGACCGGCCACGGCCAGCGTGTGGATCTTGTCCAGGGCCGCCGGGTCCTGCGGAGGGGCGTAGATGGACTCGTAGCGGTAGCCGCTGCGTCGCAACGCATGAGCACCCAGGTTGATGCCGCAAAACGAATTCAGCCGCAGGCGCCCACCCTTGCGTTCTTCCGGCACGGCCCACAGCAATAGCGGCGCATCGACCAATTCCGCCAGGCGCATCACCATCGTGCTGTCGGCGAATGTGGCCTGGAGAACCACCAGGAGGTCCAGTGGCTGATCAGCCAGTTGCCGGGCCACCGCTCGTGTCTCTTCCAGGTTTGTGACCAATTCCTCCGGCCCGGCAAGCTGAAAGCCAACATCTTGCAACTGAAGGCGGACCTGTCCGGCGACTTGATTCGCCAGGGGAATATCGAAGGTGGTCCGGGCCAAGGGGACCAGGCCCAGTCTTGGGTCTTGTGTTGGGTTCATGCCATGATCTCCGACGCCTGATCGGGCTGTTGGTAGAAGAAAGTGTCCAGAGCCAAGGCAACCGCGCCAGTTACGCCGGCTTGTGGACCAAAACCTGTGGCCTTGATCTGCACTTGGGCACCTAGATTGGCAAAGGCTCGCTGCCGCATGACCTTCTCGACCGTGGGCAACAAAAGATCTTCCCCCTGGGCAAAGATTCCGCCCAATACGATCAAGTCGGGATTCAGGACATTGACCAGGTTGGCCAGAGCAATGCCCATATAGCAGGCGCGTTCCTCAAGCATAGCCCGTGTGGCCAGGTCACCAGCGCGGGCTGCGCAAAAGATCCGCTCCATGGCAGTCCCTTGCTCATTGTGCAGGTGGACCGCCAGGATACCCTCCCGATCCCGCCTGGCCAATGTCTCGGCCAGGCGGACGATGGCAGGTTCCGAGACAAGTGTTTCCAGGCAGCCGCTATTGCCACAACGGCATGGTTCGCCGCCGTTGGGGATGATTGTGGTGTGGCCGATCTCCCCGGCCCCGGCCGCGCTTCCTCGATAAAGGTGCTCTCCCACCACAAAGCCCGCGCCGACTCCGATGCGGGCGTAGACAAATGCCAGGGCGTGAACGTCTTTGCCGGCACCAAACAGCGCCTCGCCCAGGGCCATGGTGCGTGCGTTGTTGTCCACGCAGACCGGCAACGCCAGTTGCCCGGCCAGCCAGTCCCGGATCGGCACGTCGCGCCAGCCCAGGTTTGGTGCCATGACATTGACCCCGGTGTGGGGATTGACCAGGCCGGAAGCACCGACACCTACCCCGACGACCTTGTCCCGGTCGACGCCGCTCTGGGAAAGGACTTTGTCGACCATAGCGGCGGCATCACGCAGCACCTTCTCAGCCGAACTATCGAGGGAATGGTCCAAAGAGTGGTAGTCCAGGAGATTTGCCTTCAGGTCGGCAACCGCCACGCGGATCTGACCGACGCCAATGTGAATGCCAACTGCGTAACGGGCCTCGGGCACCAGGCGCAGCAAGGTGCGGGGGCGACCGGCGCCCTGCCGGGGGGCGGCTTTGATCACGCCTTCTTCGGTGACGATGCCCTGCTCCAAAAGCTCCGACACCAGATTGGAGATCGTCGTCGTCGACAGGCCAGTCAGTTCAGCCAGATGGGCTCGTGAAACGTATCCGTGTTGACGCAGCATAGACAGCACAGCTCGCATGTTGTGCGACTTGACTTTGCTTATGTTGCTGCCAACAAGTCGTTGTTGGTTGGCCATCTGGTGAATTCCCTCAAGCATAATTAATTAATCAAGAGGAAAAATTAAACCACTGCTCATTATACTCGGTTCTGATGAGAATGTCAAATCACGCCTGCCCATGTCGTGGGGGCCGACGGCTTGCTGACCCTGTGGGCCCAGGCCGGCAGCAATCTTGCCGACCGTGGGTTGGCAGAATTTGCCTCTGGACCTGGACCTGGTCATCCAGCTTTGCGATGTACAGTAGCCCAGCGAAAGCAGTCCCGGTTGTAGTGGAAGCCCAAGCCCGCAGTCAGACCGTGCTCGTTGTCGCTCGGCAGCGAAGCATTGGACCTTCGACCAACCGGTTAACAGCCATCATTAGAAATATTGGTATTATGTTTTATACATGACTGGAACACCTTGGGACGGGTGCACTAACGAGTTGTCAGCATCGTCCTCCCACCACGCTCCCCGCCGGTCACGGACCGGCGGGATGCCGTCCCTGGGCAGAATACCGCCCAGGGACGGCATCCCGCCGGGAGCATCAGCTCCTCTGACAACTTGTTAGCGCACCCCCTTGGGACACAAGCTCAATTGCACGGCATCTATTCACATGGTATAATGTACCCTGCTAGCACTCGCAGTTGTGCTTGATCGTTCTTGCACGCTGCCACAAAAGCCCGAAGACTAGAAATGTGAGGTACTTATGCCGACCATACAATTTACTGACAAAGAGTGGCCCGAGTCGGCCGGGGAGTTCAGGCGCACGCTCCAGGAAGCGCAGTATGCTACTGCACCGATAGATGATTTCGTTCAACTGGTTCGAGACCTTACGTTGCTGGAGCAAAAACATGGCACAAGCTCGGCCGAGTTCTATGAATGCTACCAACGGGGAGAGATGGGCGACGAGATGGAGTTCATGCGCTGGGCCACCAAGTTCGAGATCTATGAGGAGATGAAGAAAGATCTGGACAACACCTTCTCTCTGCTCGAAAGGTATGCGCTCCCGGTGCCTGCATGATCTCCAACCTTGGCCACTACCTGGACCGGTTGTATGCGACGATCCATTCTCGTCAGGAGATAGTGGTCGAAGAGTTCGAGCTTTTCGACCAATCTGCCACAGCCGGCCGCACCAATGAACTGTTCATGAGGCTCCGTTTCTGGGATGGTTCCTTCCTCCAGGTCGAAGAGGTCCTGGTCGTTCGGGCATTTGCTATCGTCAAGGTCCGATACAACTATCACTACCAGCGTGCAGATAGCATGCTGATCTTTCGTTACGACAACGCTCCCCACTATCCCGATCTACCTGGTTTCCCTGAGCACAAGCACGAAGGTGACGAGGTGGTCTCTGCTCCTGCCCCCGACTTGAGCGAGGTGCTGAGGGAGATTGACGACTACCTCTATCCGGATACGTCTGCCTGATTCTGGTACACGTCTCTACGGCGCGGTCAGGTACTCCGGGTCGACTTGCACGGCGCAGGCCCGGGCTTTCTCCTCATCCAGCTTTTGCTCGCCCCCTTCAAGACACGCCAGAAATTCCTCTGCCTGCCCCTGGACCCATTCCAGTGCCTCTGCCGCGGAGCGCTCGCCGGCGAGCACGTCGCGGATGGCATCTTGAAACCAGGGGTAGACCCATCCAGTCCATGTCGATCGGTCTCGCCAACGGTCGAGGCCGACCGGCTCATAGTCCATCGAGGCCAGGCTGGCGATGCGTTCCACGTCCGTCGATTCTATGGGCATCTCCTCTGCCACCGAGCGGCGTGCCGGCACCCCCGGTCCCTCCGACAAATGATCGCTGAGATAAGCGAGCCATTGCCAGCATGCAGCAGGATTGGGCGAGTAGGCCGAGATGTACGCGGCCCAGGTGTCAAACACAGTGGCGGTGCGCCGGTCCGCGGGCAGCGGCACGGCCCCGGCGGCAAAATTGCCATCCAGATCACCCTCCGACTCGCCGCCCCAAGACGTGCCGGTCCACATCGCGACGCGGCCGGCGCGGATCAGGGCCGCGCGCTCGGCAGCCACGGCGTAGGGATCGGCTTCGGCCCACAGCGGCGGCATCGCCGGCGCCAGCGCCGCGTAACACGTGAGTGCCTCGATGGAGGCCTGCGTCTGAAAGGTGGGCGCAGAGATGCCGACCGCGTCGCTCACCGGAGAGCCACCCTGCTGCGCCAGCAGGATCAGGGCCTCGGGCGCGCCGCTGGGCGACGGGGCAAAACCATACTGCGGCTCATCGCCCTCATCCACTGTGAGTGTCGTGGTCGCGACAGCCAGCTCATCCCACGTCCAGGCACCGGTTGGATAGGGCAGCGCTGCCGCATCAAAGAGGTCGCGGTTGAAATAGAGGATCTCCGGAGCCACGTAAAGGGGGAACCCCCACAGCTCGTCGTCCACCTCTGCCGCGGACAAAGACTGACGGTACAGGTCGTCGTGGAGGTTGACGATGCCCGCGTCGACAAAGGGCTGCAGCGAGATCACATGCTGCTGCCAGTCCGCCGGCCGCGAGAAGGTGGGCCAGACAAAGCAGTCTGCCGTACCGGACGCACCGCCAAAGCCAGGAGCAGTGCCGCTGTTCACCGTCACGCGCAGCTCAGGGTAGGCGCGGTTGAACTCGTCGGCCCACGCCTCATAGGGCGTTGAGTCCAGGTCGGCGGGAACACCAAAGGTGAGCGCCACGGCGCGGCTCTCAGTCGTGGGTGCCAGGACTGCGCGAACGGGCGGCGGCGTGGGCGCAGCAGTGGCCTCAGCCACGACAGTCATTACCACTTGCTCGGCTTCCACTTGTGCGCGGGCCAGCGCCTCTTCCGCCGTCGCCTCGCCGCCGTACAGCGCCTCGATCGCACCGAACAGCGGTCGCATGACGGCAGCATCGTAGGCCGTTAACGGCGGGGCCGGGTGCGACAGGGCGTGGCGAATCGCCGCGCGGTCCGCCTCGCCCATCTGGCGAAAGTAGGCCGACTCCTCCAGGCCGGAAGCGCGGGCGGGCAGCGTTTCGGACGATTCGTGGACGACGTGCTGGCGCGTGAGAAACGAGAGCCACAACCAGCAGGCCTGTGGATGGGCCGTGGCGGCACTGACAAAGTAGCCGCTCAAGCTCACCGGGTTGGCGGCGGCGCGGTCCTCGGGAAAAGGGGCGATGCCAACACCCGACTTGATCCGTTTGGACATGGTAGCCCAGTTGGCAAGGATGTCGGTCCACATGGCTGCGCGGCCATCGAGCACAAGGTCGTGGGCGATGACGCCCTCCATCTCGTCAGGGGTAGGCGCCACGCCATACTCGAGCGCCAGGTTCACATACCACTGCACCGCTTCGGCCACGAGCGGATCGTCCAGCGTCGGAACAGGATCGACGGCGCCGCGATCGAGCAGGTCGCCGCCGTGCCCCTGGATAAAGGCGATCGCGCCCTGCCTGCCCCAGGTTTCGACAAAGCCGTACTGTTTGTCGCTCCCCTCTCCCGCCGTTAGCCGCACGGCGGTGTCCAGGAACTGCTGCCACGTCCAGCCGGCACTCGGATAGGGAACTCCCCCCTGGTCGAACAGTCCCTTGCTGTAAAAGATCAGCGTTTCGCTCACACTGGCCGGCAGACCCCACAGCCGGCCCTGCCGCTGAAAATGGTCGAGGATACCGGGGAAAAAGTCAGCGGCATCGAGCGCCGAATCGATCTCGGCCAGCGGCGTCAGGTCGAGCAGCGCGCCGCTCTCCACTCCAATAGGCAAAATGCTCTCGGGCAGCAAGAACGTGTCGACGCTGGAAGCCAGCTCGTTCATGTTGGCCGGCGAGGGGGCGAAACCACGCCAGTTGCCGTGGACATGGTCGAGGTCGACGACCACGACGCGGAAGCCGGGATGGGTGGCGTTGAAGGTGTCGGCCAGGGCCCGGCAGGCGGGGAGGGCGTACTCTTCGGCGGCAAAGCTGATGGTGGCCGTCTGTGGCTGTTGCGGCGAGGCTGGTGAGGTGGAGCCGGCGGACGCGCCGGGAGTAGGCGGGGTCGGCACTTGGGTCTCGACGCTGGCAGGAGTCGGCTGTGAGTCAACCGGTATCGTAGGTGTAGCCGTTGTGCACGCAGCAAACAGGATGGCAAGAAGAAACAAGCAAGGTATTGCACATCGCGCCTGCATGTCTGTGTTCTCAATGCTCGTAGAAGGTGAATCCCGGGTCGACTTGCACAGCACACGCTCTGGCCAATTCTTCGCCTTCGAGCCCTTGCGTGGTCTGGAGACACGCGACAAAGGCATCCGCCCTGCGCTGTGCTTCACCGAGAACCTGTTCCGCGTCCTGCCCGTCGATCACAGCTTGCACGGCGGCAAAGAACCAACTGAGAGGGTAGCCGACATCGGGCCGGTTCATCGTGTAAAGCGACAGCCCAGGCCGATCACCTTTTTCCAGCACCTGTTCGTAGGCATCGGCCACCACATTACCCACCCGCCCGCGATAGGCGGTGGACGCGAACAAAGAGTAGCGAGTGGGCAGGCCGTCTTCCCGACTCGAGAAAAGACCTGGCTGCATGGTCAAAAACATCACCCACTCCCAGCAGGCTTGAGGATGCTCCGTCTGGGCCGAAATGTAGAGGGCGTTCAGTTGCAGGTCTACGACCTCGCCCGCGCCCCACGGCATAGGCGCCATCCCGATTTCCGCCGCCTGCTCAGGTGTGCTCGGTTGAGGCAGATAGGCCGGCGGGCCTGACCACATGGCTGTCTGCTTGTTGTCTATTTTCGATTGCCACGACCTTGACTGGGCAACGGCCGTTTCCACATCGATTGACTCGAATTCGGGTTCGGGCATCACGCCATGTTCCGCGCTCAGACCCGCGTACCATTGGACCGCACGCACGGTCGCCGGCGCGTCAAAGTGATAGGTAACCGACGGACCGGAGAGATCGAACAACTGCGTACCGTACTGCTCGATAAAGAACGCGGCGTCGGCACCCTGAGGATCGGACAGGTAGCCGTACCGCTTGCGGCCCCCTTCGTCTTGTGTCAGGGCCAGTGCTACCGTCACAAAGTCGTCGAGCGTCCAGTCCGGTGAGGGATAGTTCAGGCCGGCGGCGTCAAACAACGATTTGTGGTAAAAGATCATCCTGGGGTGCACGGCCAGGGGCAGAGCCAGCAATTGCCCCTCAAGCCGGACGGCGTCCAGGGCGGGCGTGTAAAAGTCGTCGACGGCGAACGCGAGATCCGCTTCCACCAATGGGTCCAGCGGCAAAAAGTGAACGAGATCTTGGTCAGACCACGTCTGCCAGGGCATCTCCCAGCAGTCCGCGTCTTGAGCCAGGATGGGTAGGAGCTCGTGCGAGCTTGTCCTCGTTCCCCCGCCGACGAGCTCGGACAGGGTGTGGACCTCGATGACGATTTCTGGATGATCGCGTTGGAACTCTGCGGCCAGGGCATCATAAGCCTGGCGCGGTTCTGAATCGTGGGGGACAAAAACGATCGTGTGCTCGACGCTGTCGATCGCCTGTTCGGACCTGGGTGTAGCCACTGCCGGCGGTTCACCCCTAGCCGCCGGTTCTGTTTCCCCCCCGGCCTGGATCGATCGCTCCATCTCGACCAGGGCTTGTTCAACGTCCATGTCCGCGCGAAGGATCGATTCCAGGGCGTCGTAAAGCGCATCTCCTGCGCCCATCCAGCTCTTGGTGTTGGACAAGCCATGCTCCAACGCGTACTGATAAGCAGGCGCTAACCCGGCGTCGAGGCTTTTCCAGTAACTGCTGCTCTCAGCGACCGATCGCCGCGCCGGAACGTGGCTGCCTGCCGTCATTTGGCGGCTCAGGAAGACCAGCCAGCGCCAGCTTGCCTCAGGGTGGGTTGTTCCCGCACTCATCACGACGGTATTGAGCGACACCGGGGTCGTAGCCGCGGTGCTGCTGTCCACTGGAAAAGGGACGATGCCCAGTTCGCGTCCCGCACTCCACTGCTCCCAGAGGATCGATGGCCCACTCCACATGGCCGCGCGGCGCTCTTCGACTAACCTGCCGAACTCCGACGAGGTCGACAATGCCTCTACTCGCTCTGGCACGGGCATCGCCTGGTGTACGAGGGCCAGATCGGTGTACCAACGTAGCGCGTCGGCCAGGGCCGCGCGGTTCAGAAGGGTAGCCGGCGACTCGCCGGAGCTATCCACCAATGGCCCCACCCGTCCCTGGACAAACGGAGAGGGGACCCACACACGTTCCACGAATCCCCAACGCTGCACCCGGTCGCCCTGCCGTTCAGTCAGTGCTTGCGCCTTGCTCAGGAAATCGTCCCACGTCCACCCTGGCTCAGGATAAGCTACCCCGGCTGCGTCAAAGGCTTCTTGGTCGTAATAGATCATATGAAAGGACCGGACAGAGACAGGCAGCGCCCAGGTGCCGCCGTTCCACTGCACGGCGTCGAGGGTCGTGGGATAAAAGTCCTGCACGTCAAAGGCCGCATCCACGTCAATCAAAGGTGTCAGGTCACGCACCAGGTTCTGCCGCACCATGTCTGGATCCGGTGAGAGAGCCAGCGTGTCGGCAGCGGCGGCCACGCGACGGGATATGTCGGCAGCGTAGCGCCCATCGGCAGGCGGCGGCCCGAACACGTCGTCGAGGGAGACCAACTGAATGTGGATGTCGGGATTGGCCTGTTCAAACGCCTCGATCGCGTCCTCATAATACGCCTTGTCGGAATCAAAGCAGGCGAAGGTAATGACCACTCCGCTCCTGGCAGCCGGTGTGACGGTCGGGACGGGAGGAGTCCCCGCGAGACCTGGTGTCGCCACGGCCGTCGGTCGAGGCGTGTTCGTCGGACCGACCGTCGGCCGTGGGTTGGCGGTCTCTGTCGCCAGGACCGGCGTCCCGGTGACCACCGGTGTCGCTTCC
>JAFGOG010000573.1 GCA_016926595.1 Anaerolineae bacterium | reverse complement strand
CGGGCCCTGTACTATGGCACCTTTATCCGCAATCACGGCGTAGACCAGATCGTGCGGGCGGCGGCATTGCTCAAAGGCGAGCCGGACGTGCGGATCGAGCTGATCGGGACGGGGCCTGAGCGCCAGCAGGCGGAAGCGCTGGCCCGGGAGTTGGAGGCGTGGAACGTCGAGTTTGTGGATTGGGTGGACAAGGAGGAGCTGCCCCGCCGCGCGGCAGCCGCCGACCTGTGCCTGGGGGCCTTTGGCCAGACGGAGCAGAGCCTGCGGACCGTGCAGAACAAGATCTACGAAGGGCTGGCGATGCGCCGACCGGTTGTGACCGGCGACTCGCCGACGGTGCGGGCCGCGCTGGCCCACGGGCGCCACGCCTACCTGGCGCCTCGCGGCGATCCGGCCGCCCTGGCCGAAGCGATCCTGACCCTCAAGCGCGATCCGGCGCTCCGGGAGCGGCTGTCCGTTGAGGGCTATGAGCTGTTTCAGAGTCGTTTTTCCCTGGAGAAGATAGGCGCCCAGATGGCTTTCCACTTGAAGGAGGTAGTCGACTCGTGGGCAAGCTGAGGATCACGCTGCTGATCACCGCCAGCCTGGAAAGCCCACCCGGCCTGCGCTACCTGCCGATGGCCAAGGCGTTGGTCCAGCGAGGGCACGAAGTTACGTTGCTGGCGCTGCACCACGACCTGAAACCGACGACGCGCCGTACCCTGGAAGAGGAGGGGGTGCGGGTCGAGTATGTCGGACAGATGCACGTCCGCAAAGTGGGCGACCGCAAATTCTACTACTCGCCCCCGGCCTTGATCCGCGTGGCGTTGGCGTCAACCTGGCGTATGGCGAAACGGGCCGTCCAACTGGACTGTGACCTGATCCACCTGGGCAAGCCCCAGCCGATCAATGGCATGGCCGGGCTGTTGGGCGGTCCCTGGCTCCGGCGCCGGCGCCTGTATCTGGATTGTGACGATTACGAGGCCGAAAGCAACCGTTTTCCCAACAAGTGGCTGCGCCGGGCGGTCGTCCTGTTTGAGGATGGCCTGCCTCGGTTTTCAGCCGGCCTGACCGTCAATACGCGCTTTACCCAGGACCGCTACATCAGCCGGGGGGTGGCTGGAGAGCGGATCGCTTACCTGCCTAATGGCATAGACCGGGACCGGTTCGCCATGCCGGCGGCCGCCCTGATCGATCACCTGCGCCGCCGCTGGGAAGTGGAGGGCCAGCAGGTTGCCGCCTATGTCGGCACCCTGAGCCTGACCGGCCACGCCGTGGACCTGCTGCTCGACGGGTTTGCCCAATTGGCGGCTCGCCATCCCCACCTGGTATTGCTGGTGGTAGGCGGCGGCGAGGATTATGACCGTCTTTCCCGGCAGGCTGCGGCGCTCGGCCTGGGTAAGGCGGTCCGGTTCACCGGCTGGGTTCCGGCCGCCGAGGTCCCAGCTTACCTCGCCCTGGCCGACGTAACGGTCGACCCGGTGCGCGATGACCTGGTGTCCCGCGCCCGGGCGCCGATGAAGATCACCGAGAGCCTGGCGGTGGGGACGCCGGTGGTCACCGGCGACGTGGGCGACCGCCGCGAGATGCTGGCCGATGGGCGGGCGGGCGTGCTGGTCGCACCTGGCGATGCCCAAGCGCTGGCCGACGGGTTGGCCCGGGTCCTGGACAACCCCGACCTGGCGCGTGACATGCGACAGGCAGCACTGATCCACCGGGAACAGTACTATTGGGACAGCCTGATTGACGTGGCCATACGGCTGTACGAAAGGGGCTCATGATGGCAATCCCGCAGCACAGCAGAACGGGATAAGCGGCGGGCGGGCGCTGAAATGAAAACCGGCTTTTGCCAGGCAGGGGGAAATGGGGTATAATCTGGCCCCAACGCGCCAGGCGGCGTCATCAACGGAGATCCCCGCCAGGGGAAAGGCGGCAGCATGCCTGGCGCGATCTATCAAGGAGTGACCGGTGAAGGTTTTTTTGGCCAACCCGCCGTGGCGGAAGGGCGAGCGGTTGGGGGTAAGGGCTGGCGCTCGCTGGGCCTTTACCATGGCAGCAGGTAAGGGGAGCAAGATCCCGCCCTACGTTCCCTTTCCATTCTTCCTGGCCTACGCGGCTGCGGTGCTGGAGCAGGCCGGCGTCGAGGTGCGTTTGGTCGACGCCATCGCCGAGGGTATGGAGGCCGGGCCCTTTGTGCAGGCGATTGCCGATCTGGGGCCCGATCTGGTGCTGCTGGAAACCTCTACCCCGTCGATCTATTCCGACCTGGCATTGAGCCAGGAGATCAGGCGCCAGGCGCCCACGGCCAGGCTGGCCTTGTGCGGCCCACACGTTTCTGCCCTGCCGGTCCAGACACTGGAAATGGCGCCGGTCGTGGATTTCGTCCTGGTGGGCGAGTACGAGTACACTCTGCGCCACCTGGCGGCCTGCCTGACGGAGATCCCCGCCAGGGGAGGGGACGGAGATCCCCGCCAGGGGAGGGGCGAGGTCACCTCGCCCCTACACGAGGTGCTTGGGCTGGCCTGGCGTGACGCCGACGGCCAGGTGCGGCTCAACCCCAGGCGCCCGCTGATACAAAAGATCGACGACCTGCCCTGGCCGGCTCGCCACCTGCTGCCGATGCACCGCTACCGGGACAACTTTGCCGGGCTGCCGATGCCCGGTCTGCAGATGTGGGCCAGCCGGGGCTGCCCCTTCCGCTGCATCTTTTGCGTGTGGCCCAAGGTGATGTACGGCGGCCAGGCCTACCGGGCGCGCGATCCGGTAGACGTGGCGGACGAAATGGAACAGACGGTGCAGCGCTACAACCTCTGTTCTGTGTCGTTCGACGACGATACCTTTGACATTGGCAAACCGCGCATCCTCAAGCTGTGCAGCGAGATAAAACAGCGCAACCTCGGCCTACCGTGGACGGCTATGGCCCGGGCCGACACCGCCGACCGGGAGATGCTCGAAGCGATGGCCGGGGCCGGGCTGTACGCCATCAAGTACGGCGTCGAGTCGGGGGTGCAGGAACTGGTCGACGCCGCCGACAAGAGCCTGGATCTGAAGCAGGTGAAGGAAACGGTACGCATCACCCAAGACCTGGGGGCAAAGGTTCACCTGACCTTTACGCTGGGCCTGCCCGGCGAGACGGAAGAAACGATCCAGCAAACCATCGATTTTGCCTCAGATATGAACGCCGATTCGGTCCAGTTTTCCATCGCCACGCCCTATCCCGGCACGACCTACTATGACATGGCCGAGGCAAGCGGGATGCTGGTAGCCAAAAGCTGGGAGGACTTTGACGGCGCGGATCGAGCTGTGCTGCGCACCGAGGCGCTGCCCCCGGAAAAGCTGGAAGCGGCGCTGCGACGCGCCCTGCGGCAGTGGCGATGGCACCATCTCCGCCAGACCTTTTGGCAGCGCAAGGGCTACTATCTGCGGGCAGGGCTGAGGAACCCTCTCCGCACCATCGAGATCCTACGCGGGAATATGTAGGGGATTGGGATGGCAAACGTTACTCCAGGTGAAACAAAGAACCTCCCCCTGGTTTACGTCATGCTCCTGAACTGGAACGACGCGCCCAATACACTGGCCTGCCTGCACTCCATCTACGAGCTGGATTATCCCAATTTCCGGGTGCTGGTGGTCGACAATGGGTCAACCGACGGTTCCGATCAGGCAATCCAACAGGCTTACGGCGAGGAACCGACCCGGATCGAGTTCATTGCCAACGGGCAGAACCTGGGCTTTGCCGGCGGCGCAAATGTCGGGCTCGAACATGCCCGGCGGCAGAAAGCCGATTACGTCTTTTTTGTCAATAACGATACGATTCTTGACAAATCGCTATTAAGGGAATTGGTTCGAGCGGCCGAGGGCAGGCCCCAGGCCGGATTGCTGACGCCCAAGATCTACTATTACGACGATCCGACGCTTGTCTGGTCGGCCGGCGCGAGATGGGTCTTGTTTCCCCCCCGGGTCAAGATGATCGGCCTGCGCAAGCGGGATGGCCCGCGCTACGACCTGCTGCGCCAGGTGGAGTATGCCACCGGCTGCGCCCTGCTGATCCGGCGTGAGGTGCTGGACACCGTGGGCGGATTTGACCCGATCTACTGGCCGATCTATCACGAAGATTACGACTATTGCGCCCGCGTGACCAAGGCAGGATGGGAGATCTGGTACGTGCCCACGGCCAGGATGTGGCACAAGGATGCCCGCAGCCAGCGCGGCTCAGGGACCAAGGCGTTCAACCTGGGCAAGAATATCGTCCCGTTCTATATGCGCCACGGCCGCCCGCCTCGCCTGTCGCTGGCTCTTTTTGTCGCCTGGGCGGTCCTCCGCGAGCTGGCGCGGGGAAACCTGGTCTTTGTGCGTCCCTACCTGGCCGGTGTCCGGGCCGGTCTGGGCCACGGAGATCCTCGCCAGGGGAGTCGCGAATAGCCCGATGGAACATGTGGCCTGCAACCTGTGCGGCCTGGACGACAGCGCACCCCTTTTCGCCGGCCGGGATCGGCTGCTCGGCGGAGAGGAAACGTTTTACTGGGTGCGCTGCCGCCGCTGCGGGCTGATCTACCTGAACCCCCGCCCCAGCCTGGCCGAAATGGCCCGCTACTACCCGGCTGACTATGAGCCTTTTGTTCGCCAGGAGCGCGCCGGCGGTGGCGTCGGCTACCGGCTGGCTATTGCCAAAAAGCGCCGCATCGCAAGCCACGGCCTGGAGCCGGGGCGGCTGCTGGACATCGGCTGTGGCAGCGGGGATTTCTTGCTCGGGATGCAGGAACGGGGCTGGCAGGTTTTCGGACTGGACATCAGCCCCGAGGCGGCGGCGCTGGCCCGCCAGAATGGATTGGATGTCTTTGGAGGGCATCTGCTCGAAGCGCCTTACCAGGAGCACAGCTTTGACCTGGTGACTATGTGGGACGTCCTGGAGCACCTGCACGATCCGGCCGCTTACCTGGTGCGCGTGGCTCAGCTCTTAAAGCCGGGCGGACGGTTTGTGGTGACCCTGCCCAATCCGCACAGCGTCGATTTCCGCCTCTTTGGACCGGTGTGGACGGGGTTGGACGTGCCGCGGCACCTATATGTCTTGAGCCGGCCCGTGCTGTCGG
>JAFGOG010000572.1 GCA_016926595.1 Anaerolineae bacterium | reverse complement strand
GCAGTTGGCGGATCATCTTTTCCGGGTCAAAGCGGTTGCTGTTTAGCATCCGCACCGCCAGGTTGACTATCCGCACTCGCAGTCCGTGACGCTCCAGGTATTCGGCAATGGTGGTCAGGCCGATTGGATACATCTCAAAGACCGGGGTGCTGGGCACCAGGTCGCTCACCGGCCCATAGAGGATCGACTCATGGCGAAAGTCGTACACGCTCGGCGCGTGCAGCAACACGAGATCGGCCTGTCGAGGGGACAGCATTTCTACTTTGCCTTGACCCGCGCGCCCGGCACCGGCGTGCTGTCCAGGATCTCCTGGACTACAACCCGCGGATCGACGTTCTTGATGCGGGCCGAAGGGCTGATGATCAAGCGGTGGGCCAGCGTCTCGATAGCCAGCGCCTTGATATCGTCGGGGATGACGTAATCACGACCCAGAATAGCGGCTCGCGCCTGGCCTGTTTTGTACAAGGCGAGGCTGCCGCGAGGGCTGGCTCCCAGGTAAACGTCGGGGTGCTTACGGGTGACATTCACCAGGCTGACGATATACTCCTTGATCAGGTCGCTGATATGCACGCTCTTGATCTGCTCCTGGGCAGCCACCAGCTCGTCCGTCGGGACGACCTGCTCGATGCGCGTCACCGGGTGGGTGAACTGCTGGCCGTCGAGCATGATCACCTCGTCCTGACCGCTGGGATAGCCCAGGTGGATGCGCAGCATAAAGCGATCGAGCTGAGCTTCAGGCAGGGGAAAGGTGCCTTCATATTCGATAGGGTTCTGAGTGGCAAGCACCAGGAAGGGCCGCTCCATCGGATAGGTTACGCCGTCCACCGTAAGCTGCCGCTCCTCCATCGCCTCCAAGAGGGCCGATTGGGTTTTGGGCGTGGCGCGGTTGATCTCGTCGGTCAGCACGATCTGAGCCATGACTGGGCCGGGTCGAAATTCGAACTCGCGCGTCTTTTGGTTGAACATCGAGATGCCGGTCACATCGCTGGGCAGCATGTCGGGTGTGAACTGGATGCGGCGAAAGTTGCAGCCGAGTGATTTTGCGACCGACTTGGCAAGCATCGTCTTGCCCGTGCCAGGCACATCTTCGATCAGGAGGTGTCCCTCGCACAACAGGGCAATGACCGTCGACTGCACGGCCTCGTGCTTGCCGACGATCACCTGCTCGACGTTGTCGACGATCTTTTGAGCTACTGCCTGAACGTCTACCATGATTCCGCTCCTCGTCTTGCTGGTTGTTGGCTGCCGGCTGAGCGCTACGCCGGCTCAAAACGGGCGGCCAACTACCGGATTATAGCAGGTTTGTTCCGAAAAGGGTAGTTGGAGACCAGCGAACGCAGATCGATCCAGCCTACCTGCTGCGGCTGGCCTCTGACAGAGCCACACCCAGGCCCCGGAGGGTTGTTTTTTTGTCCATATTGAGGTAGAATAGAGGCAGCCAGTCAAGACACAGGTCGGTGAGGAGGCATCGTGGAAGACCAGATTCGCTACTGCTCCGAGTGTGGCTCTCAGGAGAGCGGCTACTTTTGCCGGAATTGCGGCGCGCTGCTGACCGGCGAAGACAACGTGCTATGCCCGCGCTGCCACCATATCGTGCCCGACGGCAAGTTCTGCAATCAGTGCGGCCAGGGCCTGAGTGGCATTGGCCTGCACCTGCGGCAGTTGGCACTGGCCGGCGACACCTTCTGGGTGGCTTCTGGTGAACCGACGCCCGCCGTTTCTACCCCGGCGCCTGCCGAGGCGCCGGCGCTGGAGCCAGACGAGTCGGTGGAGCTGGCCCAGGCCGACCTGCCCGACTGGCTGCGCGAGATCCCGATATCTTCTTCGGTCGCCGAGCGTGCCCGGGCCGACGAGCACATCTACCCTGCCCTGAAACCGATCGAACCCGCGCCGGCGCAGCGACCACAGAGGAGCTTTCTGATGGCCGTTCTCGTGCTGATGTTCGTGATGCTACTGGGCATCGTGTTCATGGCCGTCCTGGTTGCGCTGCGCGGCATGGGCTAGTTGGCCGAAGCGAGCGGGCGAATTCCCAGTTTCCTCGAATTGACAAGCCTGGCGAATAAAAGTATAATAGTGGCAAGCCCCCGTGGCGGAATTGGCATACGCGGCAGGTTGAGGACCTGTGCTCGCAAGGGCGTGGAGGTTCAAGTCCTCTCGGGGGCATGTTGTTACAGGCGGACGGTTGGGTTCGCCTCCTGGACCAGAGCGATCCCGGCAGCGGGATCGTTCGTGTTTTGGGCTCCAGAGACCAGGGCCGAACGGGGAGTGGGCAGACTTGCCAGAGTGGATCACGACTGAGGAAGCGGTGGGCCTTAGCCTCATGGATCCAGAGCTACGTAAGTTTGCCTTACGCTACTTTTCGTAGTACAATATGCACAGATCGACTTATGAGGCATCCTGGATGACGCAAGCTCAGTACGCTCAAACACAAGGGATCCTCTTGCTGCAGAAGGTCGTCTCCGCTGTGGGGCCGATCTTTACCATCGTCGAGGCTCAAGCACAGGCAGAAGCGCTGGGGATCACCCCTGCCAGGGTCCGCTGGATTCTGAGCAGGTTGGCCCACAGCGGCACGTTGGGCGTCGCCCGCATCAAGCGGGGTGTGTACGCCGTGCAATCACCCTTGCTGGGCGCTGAGCTGCATCCCTATGCGATTGCCGCGGCCCTGACCGAGCCGATGGCCGTCAGCCACTGGTCAGCCCTGGCTCACCACGGTCTGACCACGCAGATCCCGCCCATGGTCCAGGCTTCCACTCCACACTCTGTGGTCACCCCGGAAATGCGAGAGGGGCAGGCCTATCAGCCTAGAGGGCGCGCCACCTGGCAAGTGTTGGGCTTGGAGTTTGAGTTCCTCGTGGTGGGAGAAAAGCGGTTCTTTGGATTTCAGCAGGAATGGGTGAGCCAGTGGCATCGCGTGGCCATCACCGACCCGGAGCGGACCGTACTGGATATGGTCGCTTCTCCCCGTGTGTTCGGCACACTGGGCACCGGCCTGGAGACACTGGAGACCCACCTGGACAAGCTGAACCTGGACAGGCTGGTCGACTATGCGCTGCGCTACGATGTCGGCGCAGTCATCAAGCGGCTGGGATGGATGCTGGAGGCGCTCGGCGTGCCCGAGTCGACAACCGGCCCGCTACATGCCTACCCGGTTCGATCCTACTACTCGTTGGACCCCACTCGCCCGCCAGGTGGAACCCCTATACCGCGCTGGCGGGTGCGAAACAACTTGCTGCAGGAGGACAATGATGCCAACCGTTGACCAGATGATCCGAGCCAAGGCCAAGGGGTTGGGCGGTGTTCCCTACTGGGTCGTGGAGAAGGACTATGCCATCAGTTATCTGCTGGCCGGGATCACCCGCATCGATCGCCTGTCGGAAGGGCTGATCCTGAAGGGTGGCACGGCCTTGAGCAAGTTCTACTTTGAGAACTATCGCTTCTCCGAGGATCTGGACTTTACACTGAACCAGGTCTTTCGTGGCATGGAAGTAGAGGAAGCGATCGACCAGGCGCTCCGGGCGATGGAGACGATGCTGCAAGAGCGCGGGCCGTTTCGGGTCCAGAGCGAGCGGTTGACGCTGCGTGAGCCCCATCCGGGCGGCCAGGAATCGTTTGTGGTGCGCGTCCAGTTTCCTACCCATCGGGAAGCACTGTGCCGACTGAAGGTGGAGATCACCGCCGACGAGCAGGTGCTCCTGCCGCCGGAACGGCGGCTCCTGCGGCACCGATTCCCGGAAGCAGTAGACGCCATGCTCTGGTGTTATCCACTGGAAGAGATCGTGGCTGAGAAGCTCCGAGCGTTACTCCAAAGCCGTACCAGGCTTCGGGAGCGCGGGTGGGGAGCGAGCCGGGTATGCCGCGACTACTATGATCTGTGGCGCATTCTGGGCGACGGTGGGCTGCGGAAGGACCTCTTGCCATCTCTGGTGGCTCAGAAGTGCGCCCACCGGGACGTTGCGGTCGAGTCTCCGCTGGACTTTTTTGCACCGGCCCTGCTAGAGACGGCTCGGGCAGAGTGGGAGCACCAGTTGCGCCCCTTTGTGCCCGATTGCCCGGCCGTGGAGTACGTTGTTGAGCAGTTGCAGCCGTGGGTGGTGAGCCTTTGGCGCGACGTGTGACAGGGTGTTGCCTTTTTTTGGCAGACCACGTGGTTCCACACGGCAGCCACTGTAGAACAGTTTGTGGTGCTTGGGCAGTTGGACCAGTCTGACGGCAGATCGTGGCTGCTTTGGCAGCTACCGAGGATACAGGCTTGGCGCAGGCCGGCTCACCCTTCTTTGTTTGAGAGCAGTTCCTTCCATGCCGCCGGATCGTCTACAAACCAGGCGGCGGCGTCCTCCCGGCCCTGAGACGCAAAACGAACGTGAAATAGCGGCCTGGCGACGGTCTTGCCCAGATGCGACGAGACGAGCGACACCGCCAGAATGTCCTGGCGACGAATGGTGATGTCCATGCGCGGTGCATAGCGACTGAACCATAGCCCATCGCGTGACAGGGCGAGAACGCCATTTCCGCGAACTTGGACCACGCCTCCAGATTCCAGCCCGAAAAAGTTGACGACCGGATCGACACGGAGGATCGGCTCTGCGCCGAAACGCTCGCGCACCCGGCGCTCGCCGGCAGCCCGCATGCGGTGAGGCAGGCGGCTGAGCATGAACCACAGCCCCAGGGGCCAGGACCACAGGGACGAGCAAGGCCAGGGCGACCAGCAGCGCGAAGCGAAAATCGAGATCAGCCATTTCTTCTCCTGGTCCCGCTGTCCAATTGCTTGAGCGCCCGCCGGGCAGCCGACCGCACGACGGCCGTGTCGGATGCCTTGAACCTTTGGGCGATGTCGATGACCTGGGCAGCCAGCGAGGGATCGGCTTGTGCCGCTTTGGCCATCCCGTCGATGACCACCCCAGCGTGCCGACCGCCCGCGATCTGAAGGGCCTCGACCAGGAATGGAAACACAGCCTGGGCTGCCTGGGGACCGGTGGCCGCATATTCGCCGAGCGCCTCAAGGGCATAACGGGGGACGATGACGGCCGGGTCACGGCGGACGGTATCCATGAGCACGGGCAGCAACTCGGCCATGGTCACCGGCACATGGCGCGCGGTAAAGGCGAGTGCGTGCATCGCCTCCCATCGTACCCGACCATTCTTGGAATTGAGCAGCGGGATCAAGTGGGGAAGGTAGGGCGCTACCGCTTGCGGGGAGTGCTCGGCGATCATTGTGAATACTTCGGCGCAGTCGCCCACCAGCTTGACGTTGGACGCCGACAGCCCGCCGGCTAATTCGTCGAGGAGCGACAGGTCGGCCTGCACGCGATCGGCCACGGCGCGATTGGCGTTCTCATTCCGCTGACCGAGGCTCGACGCAAGGTCGTTCAGGATGGTCATGGTCATGCCCCTTTGCGCTTTGCGAGCTGGGAAATGGGGTGTGGCAACCCTCCCCCAATTGCCCGATGGACATCATAGCATATTCCTGCGCAGCGCGCAAAGGTGTCTGGAGTTGATATCTTGCCGGCCAATTCGAAAGAAGCAAGTCTACTTGCCGATCGTGATCCGGGGGCCATCTCCATAGCCGCATTGCACATTCCGAGCATCCCTGCTGGATGGGCGGTATCACAGAACTATCCCGGCAAAGACGCATTGCGTAGGAGACAAAGAGATGCGTGAAGACTGCAATCGTACATCAAAGCGCCGAGCAGTTGGGGCTCTTGTGGGCCTGGCAACCGCGTGCACGCTCTCATTCTCTCGCGTCCGCGGCACGGCTCCTTGCTCCCACGCCGACTGGGCGCAGGTGGCGGCCAAGGGGAGAGAGACTGGCGCTTGTGGAGAATTGTCATGCCTACTCCCGATGGATCTGCAAGTAGGGCAATTTGACAAGCATCTCCCGGCATTTCAGAGCCTCTGTTTCCATCCCAAGCCGCGTCAAGTGGTCAAGCGCCAATCTGCATAACTGGTGAGCCTTGAGCAAATCCCCTGCGTGTTGGGCGATCAATGCCTGACCATAGTGAATCAAAGCGATATCCTTTCTGGCTAACCCCTGGATGTCCTGATTCAGAAACTCGGCGGCCGAAGCATAGCTGCCAAGCTGTAGATCAAGGTGTCCCAAGCGTACCAGTATGGAGGCAGCGTATTCACCCGTCGAATGCCGCAAGGCCAACTCGAGCTCATACAGATCCTTTGCAGTTTCGACATCCCCAACCATGTGACTCAAAGCTGCCGCCGCATCAACTACACGGGCCACGACAATCCGGTGAGCCGACGTTCCACTCTGCAGCGCCAATTCAGGAGTTGACTCTACAAGAACACGCTCGATCTCACGGCGGGCACACTCACTCTCACCTCTGGCAGCCCAGATCCTTGCTTGAGTCGCATCGGCCAAGATCAACGCATCACCTACGTTGAGGCGACGAGCCGCAGCTCGACCCGCTTTGAGCGTTTGCTCGCACTTGTCGAATTCTCGCCTTTGGAACTGGATCCATCCAATGGCGTCGATCCACAACCAAGGCACAGATGGATCTCCGATTGTTTGAGCCGCATCAGCCAACCTATGACTGATTTCCAGGCGCTCATCCCACAATCCCCAGGCCCCCAGGCAGTGGACTAGAGGCAAAAACATCTCCAGCGCTTCGACGCTACGCCCCTCTTCCAACAACTCGCGAATAACAAAGACAAGGTTATCCCGCTCTTCTAGCAAGTTTGCATTGGCGGCATAGTTTCGCAGGCCATCCCAGTAGGGAATGCCTACCTTGACTTCCTGAGGAGGCATGATCAGTCGTCTGTAGTAACCGAGCATTCGCTCAAATGCTTGTCCAATGAACGGCTGTTCCAACTCAGATTCGCGCATCTGGATGCAATAAGCACGCGTCAAGGGATGCAGGTTATAGCACCGTCGTTTCCGCTCCAATGCTGCTGTTGTCTCTATCAGAGACATATCGACAAGCTGCTCAATGGCTCGATCCAGAACAGAGATTGGCAGATCGCTCACTGCCTGGAGGGCTTGCCTGGATGCCGCGGTCGCGAAAAGCGACATTATCAAGAGTGCTTTCCGTGCATCCCCTGACAGCAATCGCCAGGAGCTAGTGAAAACATTATCGAAAATGCTTTCCTTTGCTTCTCGGAGGGTGCTCAGTACAGTGGTGAGTGATTGTCTTTTTTGCTTGATCTGTCCCACCGCCCACTTGATAGACAGTGGCGCACCGCTTGTGGACTGGTACAGACGCAGGAGTTGATCCTTCTCTGCGTGCTCTACACCCTCTAATCCCAATCGCCTGCCTTCGCTGCGCATAAGCGTCAATGCTTCCAGCTCATCCAGGCCTGTGAGTGTAAACATCCGGGCTTCGCTCAAAGTGCGGTCTCGCGTGGTAATCAGCGCTCGAGATGGCTCTGGTAACTGGAGCACAAAGTCCTCCAGACTACCGTCCGACGTCAAGTCAAAGTTATCTACAATCATCAGGTAGCGTCTTGCACGCAACAGCCTGCGAACCGCAAACTGCTTTTCCTCCACAGACAATTGTAGAATGCCAAGGTAGTCCAAGGTTCGAGCGATGCTATCGAACACCGCTTTCAATCCAAGCTCGCGATCTCTGACCGTTGTCCATATGAACCCGTCAAAAGTCGCAATTTCCTCCGCCTGAGGTTCATTAACGCTCGCTTGCAAGCACTCGTATGCCACCTCCAATGCCAGCGCTGTCTTGCCAATTCCTCCTATGCCATCAATACTGACCAGGTTGGGACGTGCATCTGGACGCAGCGCCTGATGCACCAGTCGCTTTTCCTCATCTCTGCCAATGAAACTCCTGCGGGGCGGCAGGTTGTGAGGGATCTGGCGGGCGGGCAGCGGCGCGCTCCTGTAGAGTAGGGCCTGGTACCGCTCAAACTGCCTGGGGTTTGACTCGTGGATGGCCGCGAGCAGATCATCGAACAGTAGCCGGGTCTCGCAGTGCTCCAACAAGACATCGGCCATGTCGGCCAGGCTGGGGTTTAGGCCAAAGTCAAGGACGGCTTCGCGGAAGGCTGGGCGATCCTTGCAGAATCGCCACAACTCCCTGGGCGTGAACGCGCTCAGAATTAGGCTGCGGATGGCGGCGAGGTTGTATTGGACTTGGTTGGGGCTCATTCTATCCTCACGACAACCCTGGTTGCGGCCACCAGATGCGTAGGGCGGAGATCTGGCCGTAACGGATCGACTCCTCTCGCGTTGACCGGACGCTGATGATGGCAAAATGGAGATTTTGGGTGTATGCCAGACGGATGCGGGTGGCCCCGGCGGCCAGCTCGAAACCGGCCAGATCGCCCTGGAGCGTGGGCCGGTCAGCCTCGGTTTTGAACTGGATGGCGGCCTCTTTCTCACACCGCAGCACGAGCAAGGTGAAGTGGGATTGTGCGTCGAGGGCAACGGCATCGGCCAGCAGGCAAGTCAAGCCGCGCGGCTCGCCCCGCGCGCGATCGGGCAAGCCGCGACCACTGAGCTTGGCACCAACAAGCAGATAGTTGTCCGATGACTGCATCACTGCTATCTCCGCAAGGACGCTCGCTTGACCAGGTAGCGTGCAGATAGCATGGGTACGGCGCGCTTCCCAGTTGGACGATCATGCCGCCTCGCCAGGATCCATTCTATGCGATTATAGCACACTTGCCGCACGCCGGCAAACGGCTACGAGGATCCCCTATACTCTATACTCTCGCCCTCTGTCTGTATCCCGTAGATTCGACCATCCGTGCTAAATGTGGTATCATAGTTGAAAGACAATCACCGGCAATCGCCGGGCCAAAGGAGTGCTCTATGGTGTTCACCCAAGCGGTTACCGAGATCATCCGGCGGCGGTATTCCTGCCGCCGCTACCTTGACACGCCGATCGAGGAGCAGACTCGGCGGCAATTGGATAGCCTGATCGCCGCAACGGCGACCGCCCCATTCAGCCCGACCGCGGCGCGGTTCATGCTGGCTGCCGCCACGGAGCAGGACCGGCTGGATCTGAAAGGCCTGGGGACGTATGGCCTGATCAGGAACCCAACCGGGTTCATTATCGGCGCGGTGGGACCCGGCGACAAGAACCTGGAAGCGTTCGGGTATCTGATGGAGCGGATTGTGCTGTTTGCCACCGACCTGGGCCTGGGCACCTGCTGGGTGGGCGGAGTTTTCACCCGGAGCGGCTTTGCCCGCCGGATCGGGATCAAGGGAAGGGAAACGATCCCGGCAATCGTTACGACGGGGTACGCGGCCGACGCGGGCGGCCTGGGGGATCCAATCCGC
Organism: Anaerolineae bacterium; assembly: GCA_016926595.1. The sequence goes on along the minus strand of JAFGOG010000572.1, from coordinate 2,503 downwards.
CGCATGGCCGGCAGCGACCGGCGGCTGCCCTGGGAGCAGGTCTTTTTCGACGCCCGCTGGGGCATCCCGCTGTCGCCCGAAGCAGCAGGCGCCTACGCCGAGGCGCTGGAGATGGTGCGCCTGGGGCCGTCGGCCAGCAACAAGCAGCCGTGGCGCGTCGTCCACGAGACCGGCCGCTGGCACTTTTATTTACAGCGCACGCCGAGATACCCGGCGGGAGGGCTTGGCAAGCTGATAGGGGTGACCGACCTGCAGCGCGTCGACCTGGGCATCGCCATGTGCCACTTGGAGCTGACCGCCGCCGAGCTGGGGCTGGCCGGGCAATGGCAGGTGGACGATCCGGGCCTGGAACTGCCGGTCGACCTGACCGAGTATACAGCCACCTGGGCCGGCGGTTAACAGGAGGAACACCCCATGCGCCTTTCCACCCTAGTGGGCCGCACCCTGCGCCAGCCGCCGGCTGACGCCCATCTGCCCAGCCACCAACTGCTGGTCCGGGCCGGCTGTGTGCGGGCGTTGGAAGGCGGCCTGTTCGCCTATTTGCCCCTGGGGCTGTTGACCCTGCGCCGCCTGGAAGGGCTGGCCCGCCGAGAGCTGACGCCCCTGGCCGCGCAGGAGGTGGCCCTGCCCCCCGCGTCCGACGCCGATCCCGCTGCCGGTTTCCTCAGCCTGGTGCGCCGCGAGGTCGATTCCCACCGCCAGTTACCGGCCTGCCTCTTTCAAACAGCAATCCGCTCTACGCCCACGTCCCGCTCGCGTGCCGGGCTGTTTGGCGCCAGCCAGCGGCCTGTTTTCGAGCTATACGCTTTTGGCAGCGCCAACGGCATGGCGACCGTGGCCGAACAGGCCACGGCGGCGTTGGAGCGCATCCTGGTCGCCTGTGGCCTTCCGGCCTTGTGGGCCGGAGGACGCGACGGCGAACGGCGCCTCTACCTTGCTCACCCCTCTGGCGACGAAAGCCTGGTCCGCTGCCCAGGCTGCGGCTATGCCGCCGAGCGCGGCTGGGCGACCACCGCCTGGCAGGAGCCGCCCGGCGAGCCGGAGCTACCGGTCGAAGAGGTCGCTACGCCTGGCTGCAACACCATCGCCGCCCTGGCCGGGTTTTTGGACGTGCCGGCCACGCGGACGCTCAAGATGGTCTTTTATTCGGCGGCGGGCCGGGTTACCTGCGCTGTCATCCGCGGCGACCGTGCGGTGGACGAGGCCAAGCTGACCCGGCTGCTGAGCACCGATCGTTACTACGCCAGCCTGGAGGAGGAGCTGGCGGAGATCGGGGCGGTGGGCGGCTATGCCTCGCCCATCGGCCTGCGCGCCGGGCAGGTCCGGGTCGTCGCCGACCTCTCGGTGCGGGCCGGGGCGAACTGGATCACCGGGGCCAACCGGCCCGGCTATCACCTGCGCAACGTGAACATACCCCGCGACTTTGACCCAGGCGAGTGGGCCGACCTGGCGCTGGTCGAGCCGGGCGATCTCTGCCCACAGTGTGGGAACGCGGTCGCCGTCGAAGAGGCGTTCCGGCTGGTCGACGGCCGGGCGGCCGGTGCGGTCGACGCAGAATACCTGGACGACGCCGGCCGCCCCCAGCCTCTGTGGATGGCGGGCTGGCGGCTGGACCTGGGCCGGCTACTGGCCGCGGTGGTGGAGCAGCACTATGACGGGTATGGGATCATCTGGCCGGCCGCCTGCGCTCCCCTGAAGGTGCACCTGGTCGCCCTTGACCTCCGTCAAGACGAGGTTGCCGCCCAGGCCGAGGCGCTCTACGAGCGGCTGTCGGCCGGCGGCCTGGCGGTCCTGTACGACGACCGCGACCTGAGCGCCGGGGTCAAGTTTGCCGACGCCGACCTGATCGGCCTGCCACTGCGCCTGACGGTCAGCAAGCGCTCGGCGCCAGAGGGCCTGGTGGAGGCCAAGTGGCGCGATTCCGCCGACCGGCTGAGGCTGGACGATGGCGGGCTGGCGGTAGAGCTGGCCAAGCTGGGGGCAAAATGAGCCAAACCTTGTTCGACAAGATCTATTGGATCGTGCAGCGCATCCCGCCTGGCAGGGTGGCCACTTATGGCCAGATCGCCCGGCTGGTGGGCATCCCTCGCGGGGCACGGACGGTCGGCTGGGCGCTCCACAGCCTGCCTGATGACGTGGAGGTGCCCTGGCAGCGGGTGATCAACGCCCAGGGCCGGGTCAGCACCGGATGGGAGGGCGACGAATCGAGTGACCAGCGAGCGCTGTTGGAGGTCGAGGGGGTCGTCTTTGACGAGCAGGGCCGGGTGGACCTGAAGGCCTATGGCTGGGTCGGGCTGGACCTGGCCGAGTGGCAGCAGCTGCACGAAGCCGAGGCCGATGCCCCCCATTTGCCAGACTGACCAAGATCGGGTAAAATGGGGGGCGATTCCCCACGAGGAGGTGGTATCATGTCAGTCGTAGCTCAAGACGAACGCGGTTACCGCCGCACCGTCAACGCCTGGTGCTGGTACGACTGGGCCAACTCGGCCTTTGCCACGACGAT
>JAFGOG010000571.1 GCA_016926595.1 Anaerolineae bacterium | reverse complement strand
GGAAGACCCTGCCGGGGCTCAGGGGCGGCCCGGCGTCCTGCAGTCCATCCCCATGGACGAGGGAGAGACGCCTGGTAGCCTGAGCGCCGGCCCGTCAAAGACGCTCCTTTAGAATCAATGGCAGGTACAGCCGCACACCCCCCACCAGCAGGCCGGCCTTTGCCGTCTGGGTGACGCCGCCGCCAGCGGCGGTGACCGGCACGGCGTACCACAACCCGGGCAGGAGGGTCCCGCTGTGTGCGTCGGTGACGGTGAGGGTGGCCTGGCCGGACGGCGCGACCTCCGTGGGCGCCAGGGCCACCGTCAGGCTGGGCGATGGGCTGGCCGCGGCCAGGCTGACGGTCCAGGTGAATCCGCCAACCGGCTGCAGCTCTACACAATAGACGGCGGCGCCGCCGGGGTCAATGCCCTGGCTGGGCGGGCTGACGCTCAGCGAAAAACCACACCCTTCGTATTCAAAAGCGCCAATGTCCGGCCCGGCCCCGGCATACCGGTCGTTGATCCCCGGGATGGCAGCGCCGGCGTCGATCAGCGCGCTCGACGGATCAAGAGAATAGTCGCCGTTGGCCGCGTCGGCGAAACCGGGCTCGACGCTCAGACCGTGCGATTCGTGGCCCGTCGCCGCGGTAAACTCGGCCAGGGTCGCATACCGGGTGTTGTCCCACCGGACCAGGTCGTTGGCCCCGTCGTTCCACAGGTCGTCGTAATCCAGGTCTATCGGCTGGCCGGTGTTGTAATCGTTCAGGGCATAGTCGGTGCCGGCCCAGACGTTGTTGCGGGCATAGATCAGCTCCCACTCACCCGGCGACTTGACATACAGGCCGTTGCTGCGCGGGTCGATCAGCACGGCGTCGGCGGTGTTGTGAAACAGGTACATCGGCCCGGACCGGTCATAGCCGCTGTTGAACTTGAACGGGCTGCCGGTATAGCTGTTTTTGCCCGCGCCCGTGCGGTAGACGACGTTGCGCACCGCATACACCGGGCCGTCATAGACCGGGGCCAGGGAGATGCCCATCAGTACGTCGTGGAAGGTGTTGCTCCAGATGCGCACGTTGCTGCACCTGCCGTCGGTCTCCATCCCGTCGTCGCCGGCCCGGTAGACCAGGTTATCGTATACGTCCGTCTCGTTGGTCTCGCCGCCGGTCTCGTCGGGGCAGGCGCCAAACCCGTCGAAATAGTCGTGGAAGGTGTTGCCCCGGATGACATTGCCCCGCCCGCTGGTCGGGCTGTAAAAGCGGACGCCCCCGCTCGACAGCGCGATCCCGGCATAGAACGCGTCCCACGGCCAATCGAACAGGGTGTCGTAGAATTCGCTGTCCTGGATCACGTTGCGGTGCGAATCGCGCTTCAGGCCGACGCCCAGGTCGTTGATGGCAAAGGTGCACCCCTGTACCAGGTTGTCATCGGCGTTGTTGAAATAGATCGCCTTGGCATAGCTCCCCCGTCCATAATGGCGGAAGGTCAGGTCCACGAAATAGACATGATCCTGCTCGACATAGAAAGCATGGTTGTAACGGCTGACGACCATCGACGCGCCGTTCGGATCGGCGTCGCCCGCCAGGCGGACGTACAGGTCAGTCCCCTCCGCGTAAAGGCCGGGCATACCCCAGGCCAGGTTCTGCAGGTCCGCCAAGCTCAGGTAGGGCAGAAGCCGCTGGCCGCCGGCCGTCGCCAGGTGCGGATCGGGCGCATTGACCGTGGTGCGGTACACCCCGCCCCCTTGGGCCGCCCAGGCGAACGTCGCCGGGTCGCCGCCGTCCAGCACCGCCGTCTCCCCGCTATTCCCCCGCACCACGATCGGCGCCCCTGCTGCGCCCGAACGCGGCAGGTCCAGATCCCCCTCGTAATAGACGCCGCCGCGCAGGATCACCTGCTCGCCAGCCTGCGCCCGGCTCAGCCCCTCGGCCAGCGAGCAGGGCTCGGCATAGCTGCACGCCGTCCCACTGCCGCCGGGGCTGACATAGTATGCGGCCCCCGGAACCGGCTCTGGAACGGCGATCTCGGCCCGGGTGGCGGCCGCGCCCTCCACCGTCGCGCCGTCCAGCGGCCCGCCGTCGGGGTCATCGAAAACGACCCGCACGTCATAGGCCGTGCCCGGTTCCAGCCAGAACAGGCTGCCGACAAAGCGCGTCTCCGACACGCGGGACAGGGGAAAGCCCTGGCGATACGCCCCGCTCTCACCCGCCCGGTACTCGACGGCGGCCGCAGCGTCCAGGTCGGGATCGTCGCCCGCATCCACCGTCGCCGCCACACCCATGGCCTCAAAGGTACTGTACAGCTCCAGCGCCGCCGCAGCCGGCGCAGCCGGTCCAGCCGGCCATCCCAGCCCCGCCACCACCGCCACGACCAGACAGGCCAACCAGAGCCTCATCGCCAGTTCTCCCCTACTTGAACACCATCAGCCGGCGGTCTATTTCCGCCCAATGGCCACCAGGGTCGTGGCCCCCTGGAACCCCACGGCGTGCAGCCGGCGTCCCCTCGTCTCCACCTCACGCCCGCCGGGCGTGGCCCTCGCGCCAGATCCGCTCCCACTCGGGTACCTCTTCATCCTCCAACTGCTTCCGCAGCTCAAAGATCTGGTCGCGCAGCAGCGCCGCCTTTTCAAACTCCAGCCGGCCGGCCGCTTCCTTCATCTGCTTCTCCAGCTCGGCCACCAGGTAGCGGGCCTCGGCCTTGGGCAGCTCGGGCGCAGCGCGATAGTCGGCCCGTTTCTCCGCCGCCATCTTGACCCGGTCGGTCAGGTCGCGCACCTCCTTGACGATGCTCTGCGGCTGGATGCCGTGCGCCTCGTTGTGCGCCCGCTGGATCGCCCGCCGCCGGTTCGTCTCGTCGATCGCCTCGCGCATCGAGTCGGTCATCCTGTCGGCATACATGATCACCTGGCCGTTCACGTGCCGCGCCGCCCGGCCGATCGTCTGGATCAGCGAGCTCTCGGAGCGGAGGAACCCCTCCTTGTCGGCGTCCAGGATCGCCACCAGCGACACCTCGGGCAGATCCAGCCCCTCGCGCAGCAGGTTGATGCCCACCACCACGTCGTACACCCCCAGCCGCAGGTCGCGCAGGATCTCCACCCGCTCCAGTGTCTGGATCTCGGAATGGAGATAGTGGACCTTGATCCCCAGCTCGGCCAAATAGTCGGCCAGGTCCTCGGCCATCCGCTTGGTCAGCGTCGTCACCAGCGCCCGCTCGCCCCGCTCCACCCGGCGGCGAACCTGGCCGATCAGGTCGTCGATCTGGCCCTTGGTCGGCTTGAGCACGATCTCGGGATCGATCAGCCCGGTGGGGCGGATGATCTGCTGCACGATCTGGCTCGACACCTTGCGCTCGTACGGCCCGGGCGTGGCCGAGGTATAGATCGCCTGGTTGATGTGATCTTCGAACTCGTGGAACTTGAGCGGGCGGTTGTCCAGGGCCGACGGGAGGCGAAAGCCATACTCCACCAGCACCTCCTTGCGCGACCGGTCGCCGTTGTACATCCCCCGGATCTGCGGGAGCGACATGTGCGACTCGTCGATCACCAGCAGGAAATCGTCGGGAAAATAGTCGACCAGCGTCCACGGCTGCTGGCCCGGCTTGCGGCGGGCCAGGTGCCGCGAATAGTTCTCGATCCCCGTGCAGCGGCCTACCTCGCGCAGCATCTCCACGTCGTACAGCGTCCGCTGCTCCAGCCGCTGCGCTTCCAACAGCTTGTCCTGGGCCCGCAACTCGGCCAGCCGCTCCTCCAGCTCGGCCAGGATATCCTGGATCGCCTCGCTCATCTGGTCGGAGCGGGTGACAAAGTGCCGGGCGGGAAAGATCTGGACCGCCTGCCGCTCTTCGATGATCTCGCCGGTCAGCGGGTCGATCTCGACAATCCGCTCCACCGTATCGCCGAACATCTGCACCCGGATCGCCGTGTCGCGATAAGCCGGAAAGATGTCGACCGTGTCGCCCCGCACGCGAAAGGCGCCCCGCTTGAACGCCACGTCGTTGCGGTCGTAATAGATCTCCACCAGGTGGCGCAGCAGGCGGTCACGGCGGCGGTTCGTGCCCACACTCAGCTCGACGATGTCCCGCCCATACTCGTCCGGCGAGCCGATGTTATAGATGCACGACACGCTGGCGACAATGATCACGTCACGCCGGGTGAGCAGCGCCTCGGTAGCGGCCAGCCGCAGCTTTTCGATCTCTTCGTTGATCGTGGCGTCCTTTTCGATGTAGGTGTCCGTGCGGGGAAGATAAGCCTCGGGTTGATAGTAGTCATAGTACGACACGAAATACTCGACCGCGTTGTTGGGAAAGAAATCGCGAAACTCGGCGTAGAGCTGGGCGGCCAGGGTCTTGTTGTGGGCCATCACCAGCGTCGGCCGCTGTACCTGCTCGACCACCTTGGCGATCGAGTAGGTCTTGCCCGTGCCGGTCGCCCCCAGCAGCGTCTGGTGCTGGTACCCCTGCTCGATCCCTTCCACCAGTTGCTCAATCGCCTGCGGCTGATCCCCCGTCGGCTTGAAATCGGACACAACCTGGAACTCTGGCATCCTCTCCCTCCCCATTAGAACGCTAGTTCTGAAAAGCGATTATACCCTTTTTACCACCTTTTGTCCAATGGTCAAAAGGTGGAAGCAAAGGATTAGCGGGGGTCGAGCCCCCAAAACCGCGTCGCCGCCCGCTTGCCCACCGGGCAGGCACTGACACACCTGGCGCACTGCAGCCGGGTGTG
>JAFGOG010000570.1 GCA_016926595.1 Anaerolineae bacterium | reverse complement strand
TGATAACCTCTGCTTTCCTTTTGTCTTGGGCTGTGCAAACCCTTCGATAGCTTTGATAGCGCCTGGTGTCGGCTTCGCCGCGAGTGTAGGCCTCGTGCCAACCATCTGGAACCGGCATCTCCTCATACAACTGCAGCCGCCGGGCCTCGAGCAGGCAGCGGGGCTGCCCCATCAAGTCGGCGGCGCAGATCACCCGACGCCGTGTCTCCTCTGAGATCTGCTCCAGCCAGCAAAGTCCCTCCTCGCTGCGCAGTAGGTGATGATCAAGGACCAAGGTACCCACGTGGCGGGCCAGCCGGCCGGCATTAGCCCAGGCCACCGCGCACTCTTCCGCGGAAAGGCTCGATAGATACAGCGGCGGCCCGCCCACCAAGGCGATGTCTGGGCGCCAGTTCAGTATCAGCGACACAGCTTTCTGGTCGAGAAGCTGGATATCGGAAGCGTGGACAAAGACGGCACCCTCGTCCTCGATGCGGGTCATCATCACCGTGCCCAGGTGCGTATTGGGCCTGCCGTGTGGCACGGAGGGTGAAAAAGCTAGCACGCCATCGCCCTGCCCTTCTGCGTTGGGAATCTCCCGCTCCCACACCTCGGCCAGGGCTGCCCGCCGCTGCACCATGTGGGCAGAAAGGCCCTCAGTTCCTTTGGCCCATAGCCTGCTCGTTCGGCACAGAGGCGCCACCGCCTGGGCTGGCAGTTGGTAGGGGTTGGCATCCGGCAGAGGAACGTGGTCCCCATGGAAGTGGCTTATGACCAGATCGGTCGCGCTCTCCAATGCCGCCGCGATGCGCCAGCGGACCTGCTCTCCCACTGCCACCTGGGCCGGGTGGGGAAGCAAGCCATCCCGCTGATATCCCAGTGCCAGCCCGGGGTCAATCACGATCTTGCGGTCCCGGGTCTCTACAACGCAGCAGAGTCCGCGTACCCCAAGAGACTCTGTTCCCAGGATGTTGATGAACATATTCCTCTGCCTTTGTTCTACTCCGAATCTTCCAGGGGTAGTATCCCTCTCCCGACATCCTTAGCCCTCCGTTACAGCCTCCGCCCTACCTCGAACCCCTCCCACACGGCCTCCAGGGCTTCACGAGGTTCCAGGCAATCGCCGACGACGTGGACCTCTAGCCCTGCCTCGGCGCGCAGCCGTTCCGCCAGGGGATGGTTGGCATGCAAGCCCAAGGCGATGACCACCGTCTCGGCGACAAAGCGTATTTCCTGGGCAGCTTCCTGTCGAGGGTAGGGCCAGGCGACAACGGTCGTTTGTCCAGATTTGTCAGTCTCAAAACCGACCACCTCCACACCGGTGCGCACGTCCACGCCTAACGTTTCAAGCCGCCTGAGCAGGGTGGCCTGGGCCAGGGGGTCCAATTTGCCGCCCACCTCCGGCTTGCGCTTGACGACGGTGGACTTGACGCCCTTCCGAGCAAGATACTCAGCCGTCTCCAGGCCGGCTGTGCCCGCGCCGACGATAAAGGCGCTAGCGGTCTTGACTTCAGCTTTGCCGTCCAACAGATCGTAGGCCGTCAGCCAGCGGGTCGTCTCCAGGCCGGGGAAAGGGGGCACAATCGGCTCGGCGCCGGTGGCCACGACCACGGCATCTGGCGCTTGGGCGACAACCAGGCCCGGTGTGACCTCGGTGTTCAAGCACACCTCCACGCCATTGCGCGCCACATGGACCTGCTGGTAGCGGATCAGGTCGGCGAACTCTTCCTTGTAGGGCACGGACACCGCCTCGCGCAGGCGTCCGCCCAACTGGCCGTCCCGCTCATAGAGGGTGACGTCGTGGCCCCGCTGGGCCGCGACAAGGGCTGCCTCCATGCCTGCCGGTCCGCCGCCTATGACCATCACCCGGCGCGGTTTGTCGGCCGGTAAAATCCGGATCTCGGCTTCGCGCCCGGTGAGGGGATTAAACATGCACGACGTGCCCCTTCCCTGGCGTAGCTGAGCCAGGCAGCCCTGGTGGCAGGCGGCGCAGAGGAGGATGGCCTCCTCATCACCTTCCTGGGTTTTGCGCACCCAGTCGGGATCGGCCAGAAAGGCGCGGCCCAGCCCGATCCAGTCTGCCTGCCCCTGGGCCAGCGCCTCCCGGGCCACGTCTGGACTGCGAATGCGGCCGGCCACGGCCACCGGAATGTGGACCTTTTTCCGGATGGCAGCAGCCATGGGCAGCAGGTTGGCCTTGGGTGTGCCGGTGGGGTAGAGGCAAAACGGCACCGACTCGCACATAGTCCCTGAAGTGACACTCAGGGCATCCACGCTCAGGGCCTCCAGGGCAGGAGCCAGGGCCTCGGCATCCGCCAGCATTAGGCCGCCCTCGACATAGTCCTGGACATTCATGCGCACCACCAGCGGAAACTCGTCACCTACCGCTTCTCGAACTGCGGCCAACACCTCCCGCCCAAAGCGCAGCCGGTTCGCCCACGAACCGCCGTATTGATCCTCGCGCCGGTTGGAGTGGGGCGAGAGAAACTGGTGGATGAGATACCCGTGGCTGAAGGGGACCTCCAGGGCGTCGAAACCAGCCTCAGTGGCGCGGCGGGCCGCCTCGGCAAAAGCGGTCACCACCCCGGCTATCTCGGCCCGGGTCAAGGAGCGGGGCGTGACGTTGTTGGCCGGGCAGGGAATGTCAGATAAGGCGATGTGCCGCTCGGTCACCTGGCCATCCAGGCCGCCGTAGCCCAGCTTGACGGTAGTCATCAGCAGCCGGTTAGGCAGGGTCAGGTTGCCTACACGGAGTGGTTGGAATAGAAGGTCAGTGCTCATGGAAACGCTCCTCCTCTCTCTGGCCTCATGGTCGATTACTGCTTTGACATCACAATTGCCACGGCAACCAACACGCCGACCGCCAAGGCAATGATACTGAACCGCCGATTCTCTTTCTCCACCTCGGGCAGGAGGTGGGAAGCGCCGACGTATACCAAAGCCCCCGCCGACACGGCCAGCAAGATGCCCAACATTGGCCGGGCAATGCGATCGATGAATGGATAAGACAACAGCGTGCCCAGGGGCGTGGATATGGCTGCGGCCAGGAAAGCGTACAGGGCCGATTTCTTTTTGCTGAACCCGCCACGCTCCAGGAGCAAAAAGGTGACAATCCCCTCTGGAAACTCGTGAAGTACCATGCCGATGGCGGCCAGCATGCCTGTGAACACGCTCACATTGAAAGTGACCGAATAGATGACCCCATCGATCAAGGAGTGGAGCCCAATGCCCACCATGGGCACAATCCCAACTGCTGCGGTTTCGCACTGGTATTCGTGGCAGATGTACAGGTTCAGAAAGCGGTTGAAAAGGTAGAGCATCAGGAATCCCGCCAGTAGAAAGATGGGCGACCGGTCGTGCATCTCGAATGATCTCGGAATGATGTGTATGAAGGATACAGAGACAAGCACCCCGGCGGCGAAACTCATAAAGTAGACCGTGTTGCCCCGTCCCCATGACTCGTATTTGCTGATGACGTATATGCCGAGGGTCGTTACGGCACAGGCCAGAGTACTGGCCAACATCACCACGATAAAGGTCTGGCTGATCATCCGCTTTCTCCTCGCACAGCAAGGGGCATGAGCAAAACAGGGCAGGAGCTCTGTCGTGCCACTGTGCCGGCTACATCGCCCAAGTTCCAACGGGCTGAATCTTGCTGCCCTTGGCCATTCATGACAATCAAGTCGACCTTCTGACCGGCGGCCACTTCGAGGATGCTCTCGGCGGGTGATCGATCGCTCATCAAGGTACGCACCTCGATCCCTTGCCTGCATACTTCTTGCTGCTGAGCATCCAGATACTCTCGGGCCTTCCGATAGGCACAAGCCAACGCTGCTTTCATCCAACCGCTCTCTACCTCTGGATGCGACATCGGCAAGGGTGGCATAGGGATATCCCGAACGTGCAGCAGGATGACCTCGCTCCGAAACTCATGCGCCAGGGCGGTCGCCCCAGATAGAGCTCGCTCCGACAGGGGCAACCCATCCAAGGGAACTAGAATGCACTTAAAACCATTCACAGTCTGTACCTCCCGTCAAAAGGTTCCTCACACCAAGGGGATCATGCTGATCCAGTTCGTCGTTCCAGGTGGAGCACCCGGCACAGCCGATCCAGATCGACATGCTCGGCCAGCAGCGCCTCAAACTTTTGCAACTTGGCGACCTGCCCCAGGCGGGTTTTGCCAAAGATCCGCTCAATCGCCTCGACGGTCTCCAACGTGTTTGTGCGCACCAGTAGTACGGCAACGTTAAATTCCTCGGCCTGCTTGATGATCAACGGGCTGGGGTGCAAGTTGCAGGTCAGGATCAAGCAGGTTGTCGAGGTCTCCAGCGCGGCCAGTTGGATGTCGGCCCGATCGCCACTGGTGATCACAGCTTTGTTGGTTTGTTTGCGGAAACGACTGAGAGCAGCCTCGGATGTCATTGCCCCCACCGTGAGCGTTTCGACGATCGCCTCCGGGCTGTAGTACTCTGTGAGCACTTGGGCTTCGAGAATGGCTACGAGCTCTGATACCATAAGCGCTTCCAGGCTGCGCACCTCTGGCAGCACGCCGAACACAGGTATGCCCTGCCTTTCCAGGTAGGGCACGGCTACCTCAAATACAAAAGTCATCGCATCAGGCGGTACGCGGTTGATGATGATGCCACACAGCATCTTGCCCAGCCGGGTATGGGCTGCAAGCGCATCATCCAGCACCCGGACCTCGTCCCGATACTTGACGAGCGCGAGGACGTCTCCACCACAGTTTGCGGCGACGGCCGGGGTCGGTAATCCTACGACATAGCCCTCGCGTAGGCTGCCGCCCCCCTCAAGTACCAGTACGTCCTGGCCGGCACATGCCGCTTCAAAGGCGGCGCGCACTTGAGCCATGAGATCACCTTCTGTCTCGCCGCTCATGTGTGCACGCAAAAAGGCTGGGGTCAGCACCACAGGTGAGATATCCCACGGTTCCGCCGCCAGCTCCAGCACCTCTTTGGCAAAGGCTGCATCCTCATCGGCCACCCTGCCTGCCACGCGCCAGGGTTGCAGGCTGAGTGGTTTGAAGTAGCCTACCCGGTACCCGGCGGCCTGGAAGTGTTTGGCGAGCGCCAGGCAGATGGCAGTCTTGCCTGAGTGACGCTCAACGGAGGTCACGTACAATATTTTCATGGGTGTTCTCCTCCCCCAGGCCCCTTGGTCACCACCAACCGCATGTCAATTGCAACGGCGCCCTGTCCCTGGGGGTAGACGACCAGGGGATTTATGTCCAGCTCAAGAATCTCGGGAAAGTCTTGGACGAGCTGCCCAACCCGAAGCAGCGCGTCGACAACTGCGGCTTTGTCGGCCTGGGGCTGGCCGCGCACACCATCCAACAGGGCATGGGCGCGAATCTCGCCTAGCATCGCTTCGGCCTCTCGGGGCGAGAAAGGTGCGATGCGGGAAGTCACATCCCCCAACACTTCGACATAGATGCCACCGAGGCCCAAAGTGACCAGCGGCCCGAACTGGGGATCCCGAGTCATGCCCACCAGCACTTCCAGCCCGCCGGGAGGGACCATCTCTTGCACCAAGCAGCCCCAGAGCTCTGCTTCGGGGAGGTAGCGCTGTGCCCTGTACACCAGCAGCTCGAATGCATCCCGCACATCTTCTGGATTTTGCAGCCCGACCTTCACGCCGCCGACATCGGTCTTGTGCAAGATGTCGGGTGAAGCGATTTTGAGGACGACGGGGTAGCCGATCTGCCCCGCGAGCTCGATGGCCCGCTCGGGCGTGTCGGCTAGCTGGGACCGGGGAATGCGCAGACCGTAGGACTCCAGGATCGTCCGTGCCTCTGCATCGCCAATCGTCACTCGCCCCTCGGCCCACGCCTGGTCCATCACAGCCCGGGTGGCCGTGCGATTTACCTCGAACTCGACGAACTCTGGGATGGGGCGAGCGCGGATCTGTTGATAGTCGGCCATGGCACGAAAGACGAGGGCGGCAGGCTCGGGGAAGGGATAGTTTGGGATTCCGTGTGACCTCAGGATGTCAATACCATTCGCCATCAGGGTCTCACCCATGAAACACGCCAGCACCGGCTTCTGCGTTGTCCTGGATAGAGAGACCACAACCTCAGCCATCGCCTCGACATCCAAGACGGCCAGGGGGACCAGCATCGCCAGCAGGCCGTCCACGTTGGGATCGGCCGTTACAGTCTCCAGCGCAAAGCGGTAGCGGCTGGGCGAGGCATCACCAAGCACATCCACAGGATTGCTTGCACTGGCCGTATCGGGCAGGTGCTGTTTCAGGGC
>JAFGOG010000569.1 GCA_016926595.1 Anaerolineae bacterium | reverse complement strand
TGTGGGATCGCCAGCAGGGCGTGCCCGGCCAAGGCGATTACGAGCTGTTCGATCAAACCTGTTACGCCATCGAGCTCAACGTCAAAAAGGCGCTGCCGGAGTGGGGCGGGCAAGAGGTGCAGATCGCGCTGGAGGAGGACGCGCTGCTGGTGGGCGGTCAGTTGGGATGGCTGCACGGCCGGCAGACGGAGTGGCATGTGATCGGGTAAACCGGGAACCGGGATCTGGCCGGTTGGCCGGTTGGGGGTTGCCGCGCAACGACAAATTCCATCATTGGAGGCGCGGCGAACCAGTGCTACGGAGCGGATCGCTAGACGTGCGCCGTCTGCCAGCGGCCGCTGCGGAAGCGCAGGAAAAAGATCACGCCGCGCACGGCCAGGTCAAGGGCCATGCCCAGCCACGCGCCGTTCAAGCCCCACCCCAAGGCCAGGCCTAGAAGGAAGACCGAGGGCACGCGGATGGCCCAGATGCTGATGCCGGTAATGATCATCGGAAAGCGTGTGTCGCCCGCGCCGCGCAAACAGCCGGGAAAGACCATCGATGCGGCCAGCAAGGGCTGGACAAAACCGACGATGCGCAGCGGGGTTACCGCCAGCTCGATCACCGCCAGGTCGTCGGTAAAGAGGGTAATGAGCGGGCGGGGCAAGAGAATGAAAATCAGGCCCATCACGGCCATGAGCAAGGCCGAGACCTCAAAGGTGATGTATCCGCTCTGGGCGGCGCGCTTGGGATCGTGGGCTCCCAAGGCTTGCCCGACCATGGTCGTGCCGGCAACGGCAAAGCCAAAGCCCGGCATAAACGAAAAAGACTCGGCGCGCAAGGCTACGGCGTGAGCGGCGACGGCGACGGTGCCGATCCCGGCCAAGGCGCTTAGAAAAACCATCTGGCCGGCGCGCATGAGCAGCCGCTCGACGCCGGTGGGGATGCCGATGCGCACAATACGTTTGATCAAATCGAACTCTGCTCTAAAGCCGCGCACGGTTAGCTTGAGGCCGTCATTGCCCCTGAGCAGCATGCCAACGACCAGCAGGCTGCCGGCGACGTGTCCGGCGTTCGCTCCCAGTGCCGACCCGGCGACGCCGAGCCGGGGCAGCCCCCAAGGGCCATTGATCGCCACCCAGGAGACGAGGATGTTGATCACGTTGACTACGGTCATGACGATCATGGCTGCGCGGGTGTTGCCCGCGCCGCGCAGGCTGGCGTTGCCGACAAACATGATCGCCTGAAACACAAACGCGGCGCCGGTGATGCGCAGATAGGTTTCACCAAGCGGCAGCGTTTCTGGATCGGCGCCTGTCAGTCGCATGGCCGGTTCGGTCCAGATCGTGGCCGCGGCTGTGGCCAGCAGTCCCACGAGTACGGCGAGGATCAGCGATTGGCATAGGGTGCGGTTGGCCATTTTCCAGTCATTGGCCCCAACGGAGCGGGCGATCAGGGCCGTCGCGCCCGTGCAGAGGGCGTCAAAGAGGGTGATGGCCATAAATCCCCATTGGCTGGCGAGGCTCACTGCGGCCAACGGGGCGGCCCCCAGGTGGCCGACAAGGATGGTGTTCACGATGCTGACCGTCATGCTCAACATACGCTCGCCGGCGGCCGGCAGGGCCAGCCGGATCACGGCTGCGCGGAGCGTTTTCTGGTCCCGGCGCGCCTGCCTGAATCGCCGCACGCGCTCCCTGGTTTGAACGATCAAGTTGGTAAGGCCGGTCGCATGACTCATGATTGATCCATTTCTGACTGTGATGTGTGCGACCGCCAGCGGCTGCACGGCCCGGCGGGCGAAACGGCCCGGCGGGCGAAACGGCCCGAGTATACCACGATAACGGGATCGTGTCTATTGCGGTGATTTGTTGGCGCCCGTCAAGCAGCCAAGTAGAAAGGGCATGACATGAACACGAGCATCCCTGCATCCAGACCCAATATGGTCCTGATCCTGGCCGACGATATGGGCTTTTCCGACATCGGCTGTTATGGTTCCGAGATCCACACGCCGAGCCTGGATCGGCTGGCGGCGGGTGGCATACGCTTTACCCAAATGTACAACTATGCGCGGTGCTGTCCGACGCGCGCTTGCCTGCTGACCGGGCTGTATCCACACCAGGCCGGGGTAGGGCACATGGTGAGCAACGATGGCCTGCCGCAGTACCAGGGCTATCTGCGCGACGACTGCGCGACGATTGGCGAGGTCTTGCGCTCGGGTGGGTACCGCACCATGCTGGCGGGCAAGTGGCACGTGGGCGGGATCTTTTCGCGGCGCGATCCCGGCGATTGGCGCATTGGTGACCCGGAGCGCCCGCTGCCCCTTGACCGGGGCTTTGACGAGTGGTACGGGACGCCGGCGGGGGCGGGCAGCTATTTTAACCCGCGCCCTTTGTTCGACAACGATACGATCATCGAGCCGCCGGGCGAGGGCTATTACTACACCGATGCGGTCAGCGATCGTGCGGTACAGATGATCGAGAAGGCGGCGGGGGATAGCCAGCCTTTCTTTTTGCACGTCTGTTATACCGCGCCGCACTGGCCGCTGCACGCTTTCGAGGAGGATATTGCCCGCTACCAGGGAACCTATCGCGCCGGCTGGGACGCAGTGCGCACCGCGCGTCACGAAACGCTCAAGGGGCTGGGCATTCTCGATGCCAGGTGGGACATTTCGCCGCGCGACGAGCAAGCGCCCGACTGGGGCGACATCGAGGCCCAGGCGTGGGAGGATCGGCGGATGGCGGTCTATGCCGCCCAGATCGACCGGATGGACCAGGGGATCGGCCGGATCGTGGACAAGCTGCGCGAGTTGGATATCTTGCACGACACATTGATCGTATTCCTGTCGGACAACGGCGGCTGTGCGGAGCTGCTGCGCGAGGATGGACAGCGGGGCAGAGAGTGGCAGACGACACTGGATGGGCGGCTGATGCGTTTTGGTAACATCCCCGACCTGATGCCCGGCGACCCAACCACCTACCAGAGTTACGATCTGCCGTGGGCCAACGTCTCGAATACGCCGTTTCGCCTGTATAAACACTGGGTACACGAGGGCGGGATCGCTACGCCGATGATCGCCCATTGGCCGGCGTGCATCGAGGGGGCGCGGATCAGCCACGAGGTGGTGCACATCATCGACATGATGGCGACGTGCATCGACGTGGCCGGGGTGACCTACCCGGAAACGGTTGGCGAGCACACGATCCAACCGCTGGAGGGCGAGAGTTTTTATGCCGCTTTGCGCGGCGAAGCCTGGCGGCGCGAGCGGCCGCTGTTCTGGGAGCACGAGGGCAACTGCGCGGTTCGCGATGGGCGTTGGAAGCTGGTGCGCAAGCATCCAGGCGATTGGGAGTTGTACGATATGGTCGTCGATCGCACCGAGCTGGCCGACCTGGCGGCCAGGAACAAGCCCCAGGTCGCCAAGATGGTCAAATGGTACCAGGAGTGGGCCGAGCGGATCGGCGTGCTGCCGTGGGAACGCCTGCTGGCCAGACGAACGCGCTGAGCAGAGACAGCGGCACATTGCCAAGAAGCGGCGAACGTGATAGAATGGGCGGTCAGGAGGTGACTGACATGGACCCATTTGAGTTCGCCGCGCAGAATTTGGAGCGCCACGTTCGCCAGAACCGTTATCCCGGCCGCGGCTTGGTCATCGGCCGGTCATCCGACGGCGCCGCCTGGGTGCAGATTTATTGGATCATGGGGCGCAGCGCACACAGCCAGAACCGCCGCTTTGTGGTCGACGGGCCGGTGCTGCGCACCGAGCCGGTCGATGCCAGCCTGGTCAAGGACCCGCGCCTGATCATCTACGAGGCGATGCTCGAACTGCCGGGCGTGTACCTGGTCAGCAACGGCGATCAGACGCGCACGGTCTATGAGGCCCTGCAGGTGGGGGGCACGTTCGACGGCGCGCTGGGCACGCGGGAGCGCGAGCCCGATCCACCCCATTATACCCCCCGGATCAGCGGCATGCTGGCGCTGCAGCCATCAGCCAGCCTGGCGCTCAGCATCCTCAAGGCCAACCTGGCCGACCCCGAACAGACAGACCGCTTTACCTATCGCCCTGCTTTGCCACCGCCCGGCCTCGGGGTCGGGCTGACGACCTATCTGGGCGACGGCGACCCGCTGCCCAGTTTTGCAGGCGATCCGCTGCTGCTGCCCACCGACGGCAGCGCGGAGGTGCTTTTGGACAGGTACTGGGAGGCGCTGAACCCCGACACGCGGGTGGCGCTGGCGGTCAAGTGGATCGCGGAGGGGGATGGCGCCGCGCCGGCGCGGGGGCAGATCGTGGTTCGCAACCGGTTTGGCGATGCGTAACCTTGCCTGGTTTATACTTGTCACAGTTGTGACACTCACCAGTTGTGCCGCAAAGGAGGAGATGAGGATGTCGTTTGAGGATCTGCTTGACCCTGGTATTGTCGTGGAAAAGGTAGCCGGGGGATTCGGGTTTACGGAGGGGCCGGTATGGATAGCCGATGGGGGGTATCTGCTCTTTTCGGATATTCCGGCCAATGTTATTTACAAATGGGCGCCGGGCGCGAGTGAGGCGGTGCCATATCGCACGCCAAGCGGTAACTCGAACGGGCTGACGCTGGATGCACAGGGGCGGCTGCTGGCTTGCGAACACGGTAACCGTCGCGTGTCGCGCGCCGGGCCAGATGGCGCCGCCGTGACGATCGCCGACAACGACGGCGGCAAAAGGCTGAACAGCCCGAACGACATCGTCGTTCATTCCAGCGGCCGGATCTATTTCACCGACCCGCCATATGGCCTGCCGCAGCAAAAGGTGGGCAAGGAGCTTTCCTATAACGGCCTGTACCGCCTGGATCCCGACGGGACGCTGCATCTGCTGGACGACAGCTTTGAGCGGCCCAACGGCCTGGCTTTTTCGCCCGACGAAAAGACGCTCTATGTCGACGACTCGCAGCGCATGCATATCCGGGCCTTTGACGTGCAGGCGGATGGCTCGCTGGCCAACGGGCGGGTCTTTGCCGAGCTCAAAGAGGCGGGTAAAGACGGCGTGCCGGATGGGATGAAGGTGGATGTGCAGGGCAACGTCTTTTGCACCGGGCCGGGTGGGGTATGGGTCTTTAGCCCACAGGGCGTGCTGCTGGGCAAGATCGAGCCACCCGAGGTGCCGGCCAACCTGGCCTGGGGCGATGCCGATGGCAAGACGCTGTACATTACCGCGCGCACGGGGCTTTACCGGGTGCGGGTCAAGACGGGCGGCGCGCTGCCGGGCGCCCCCTAGGGGCCGATGGTCGAGATCCGAGCGCTGGAAAAGAGTGATGTCGAGGTCTTGCTCGCTTTTTACCACGGACGGGGCGCGGCTTTGCAGCGCACGTTGCGTTAACGCTGCATAGAGCCCGTTTTCAACGGCCTTGCTTTATCAGGTGTCGGATTCATCCGATGCCTGAGCTACGAACGAAAAGATAGGGGAAAGAGGATGGACGGTTACCGGATTGCCTGTGCGCAGTTTGAGGCGGCGTCGGGGGCGAAGGACGAGAACGTCACACGGATGATCGGGCTTGCGCGGCAGGCGCAGGAGCAGGGATGCGGGTTAGTGCTGTTTCCCGAGCTGAGTCTGAGCGGCTACCTGGCTGCGGAGTTGATCCCGGCGTTGGCCGAGGCGATCGATGGGCCGAGCGTGGGGCGGCTGGCGGAAGCGGCACGGGCGCTCGATATCAACATGGCCTTTGGCATGGCCGAATTGGACGCGCAGCAGGGACTCTGCTACAACAGCATGCTCGTGCTCGACCGGCAGGGAAAGGTGGCGTGCGTGTACCACAAGATCCACCTGTGGGACACAGAAAGGGAGTGGGCCACGGCGGGCGACCAGGTGCCCCTGTTCGAGCTGGACGGGGTGCGCTTTAGCGGCTGGATCTGCTATGACACGCGCTTTCCCGAGGTGGCGCGGGCGGCTGCGCTGGCGGGCGCGGAGGTGGCGTTGGTGTCGACGGCCTGGCTGGGGCCGGTCGACGAGTGGCGGCTGGCGCTGCGCGCGCGGGCGCTAGACAACAGCATGTTTGTCGCCGGGGCGGATATCATCAATCACGATCCAGCGCTGCGCTGCCAGGGGGTCAGCCTCATTGTCGATCCCAGGGGGCGGGTCCTGGCGCGGGCCCAGTTGGACCGGGAGGGGATCGTGTATGCCTGTTTGAGCGGCGAGGTGCGCGAGCGGCAGTGCAGGCGGTTGGCGCTGTTGGAGAACCGGCGGATAGGTTTCGTATAGTTAAGCGGGGGTCACGATGCTGCTGACCAGTGCAGAAACATGGATAAACACAGAAAAGGAGTCATGATGCTTGCACAAAGGGTTTCATTGGACCAACTGAATCTGATCGCCAGGGCGGATTGGCGCCCATTCCCGACTATCGACGAGCGTGCAGCGTGGGAGGGGCTGCCGGCGTCGGTGCGGGCGGCGTACCTGGCTCAGGGCGAAGCGCTGCAAAAAGAAGAGTGGCCGCTGCTGCCGGCGGTGCGCTACCTCGATTTTGCCCGCGACGGCAATCGCCGGCGCTACGAGACGCCGTATTTTCAGCGGCGGACTATGCTGGCGGGCTTGGTCGTCGCCGAATGCCTGGAGAACAAGGGGCGTTTTCTGGACGACATCGCCAACGGGATCTGGCTGATCTGCGAAGAGTCGAGCTGGTGCGTGCCGGCGCACGTGCGGGTGCAAAGGGCCGGGATCGGGCTGCCCGACACGACTGAACCGATCGTCGACCTGTTCGCCGCCGAGACGTCGGCGCTGCTGGCCTGGGTCGACACGTTGCTCGGCGACAAGCTGGACCGGGTCTCGCCGCTGGTGCGGCCGCGCATCGAGCGCGAGATGCAGGCGCGGATCCTGGAGCCGTACCTGGCGCGCGACGATTTTGGCTGGATGGGCTTTACCGGCAGCCGGGTGAACAACTGGAACCCGTGGATCAATTCCAACATTCTGACCAGCACGCTGTTGATGGAAGTCGACGAAGGGAAACGTAAGGCGACGGTTTTCAAGTGTATGCGCAGCATCGACTGTTTTGTCGATCCTTATCCCAAAGACGGCGGCTGCGATGAAGGGCCCGGCTACTGGGGGCGCGCGGGGGCGTCGCTGCTCGACTGCCTGGAGCTGCTCTATTCGGCGACGGGCGGGCAGGTGGACGTGTACGGCGAGCCGCTGATCCAGGACATCGGCCGGTTCATCTATCGCGTGCAGCTCGGCGGCGATTATTTTGTCAACTTTGCCGACGCCTCGGCGATCGTGATGCCGCCGGCGCAGGTGGTGTACCGGTACGGGCAGCGCATCGGCGACGGCAAGATGATGTCGCTGGGGGCGTGGATCGCTACAGAGCAAGATGTGTTGTGCGAAAAGGGGACGGTGACGGTGGCGCAGCGGGTGGGGCTGGGAAGGCTGCTGCCCACGCTGTTTAGCCTCAACGAGATGCTGAGCGTCGATCCCACACCGCCACTGCCGCGCGACGTGTGGCTGCCGGAGGTGCAGGTGATGCTCGCCCGCGAGCACGAGGGCTCGAGCCAAGGCCTGGTCGTGGCGGCCAAGGGTGGGCACAACGCGGAAAGCCACAACCACAACGACGTGGGCAGTTTCGTGGTCTATGTCGACGGCAAGCCGGTCATCGTCGATGCCGGGGTGGAGACCTATACGCGCAAGACGTTCAGCGACGAGCGTTATACGATCTGGACGATGCAGTCGGGCTATCACAGCCTGCTGCCGACCGTCGACGGGGTGATGCAGGCGCCGGGTAGGACGTTCGCGGCGCGCCAGGCCAGTTATGTCGCCGACGAGAGCAGCGCCGAGTTTTCAGTGGATATCGCCGCCGCTTATCCGCCCGAAGCCAGGATCGCGCGCTGGCAGCGCACGGTGACGCTGATGCGCGGTCAGGGGGTCGAGATCACGGATGAGTACGCGCTGACCGGAGCGGTGGGCGAGATCGTGTTGAGCCTGCTGACGCCGTGTGAGGTGAGCGCCGGGCCGGGGCGGATCGCGCTGAGCGAGGGGGCGATGGACAGCGGGCGGATCTCGGGCCGGGGTGAGGTGGTCTACGATCCCAAGGCGTTTGGGGCGACGGTGGAGCGGATCGCGATCGCAGACGAGCGGCTGGGCGCCGTGTGGGGCGAGAGGCTGAACCGGATCGTGTTCACGGCCAAGGATCCACCGCAGCAAGGGCGATGGACGTTTGGGATCCGTCTCTGATCCATAGCGACCCGGTCGCGCAACGCCGAGTTTCTGTTTTCGTTCTTGACAAATCGAACATTTGTTCGTATAATAGAGTCAGAACAGCAGTGTGGGGAGACGAACGATGGCGGTAGCGATTCGAGTCCAACCCGATGCGCGGGAAAAGGTGGAAGTGTTGGGCCGGGCGGCGCAGTACGACGTCTGTGGGCAGGCCTGTGGCACCGACGCGGCGCGCAAGCGCGGCGAACTGGGGCGCTGGATCTATCCGGCGGTCATGCCCGATGGCAAGCGGATCGCCCTGCTCAAGGTCCTGCAGACCAACGTTTGTGAAAACAACTGCGCCTACTGCGTCAACCGCCGCGACCACGACATCCCGCGCTCCCTCTTTGCGCCCGACGAATTGGCGCGCCTCTTTGACCAGATGGTGCAGCGCCGGCTGGTCCAGGGGCTGTTCCTCAGTTCGGGGATCTGCCACGGCGGGGCGAGGACCATGGATCGCCTGCTGGCGACGGTCGAGATCATCCGCCAGCGTTACCAGTTCCGCGGTTACGTCCACCTCAAGCTGCTGCCCGGCTGCACGCGCGACCAGGTCGAGCGCGCCGGGCAGATCGCCGATCGCGTTTCGGTCAACCTGGAGGCGCCCAACCGCGAGCGGCTCAACCAGATCGCCTCCAGCAAGATCCCCGACGAGATCCTCAACCCCATGCGTTGGGCCGGCGAGTTCCTGGCCAAGGGTAGGGGGCGCTGGGCCCCCTCGGGGCAGACCACCCAGTTCGTGGTGGGCGCAGCCGGCGAATCTGACCGTGAGATCCTGAACACGGTGAGCCACCTGTACGACAAGGTGCACCTGCATCGCGCCTATTTCAGCGCCTTTCAGCCGGTGCGTGGCACGCCGCTGGAGGGCCATCCCTTTACCCCGGCCTGGCGTGAGAACCGCCTGTACCAGTGTGACTTTTTGTTCCGCCTTTACCACTTTGGCTATGACGAGCTGGTCTTTGACCAGGACGGTTGCCTGCCGCGCGATCAGGATCCCAAGAGCATGTGGGCCGCCATGCACCCCGAGTTCTTCCCGATCGAGGTCAACCGCGCGCCGGAGGAGACACTGCTGCGCGTCCCCGGCGTCGGTCCACGCTCGGCCACGCGCATCATGCAAGTGCGCCAGCAGGCCAGGCTGCGCACGCTCGCCGATCTGAAAAAAGTCGGCGCCGTCCCCCAGCGCGCCGCCCCCTTTGTCCTGCTCGACGGCCGGCGTCCGCCTTACCAGATGGCTTTGGTGTGATCAGAAACCGGGTTTTTGCAGGAAAAACCCGGTTTCTTTTTCCATTCGCCGGGTAGCGCGTCCACCCTCACCCTGCCGGTGAACACAATTGGCTCCCCTCTCCCGACCGTGCGTTTTGCGGTTGGGAGAGGGGCGGGGGTGAGGGCCTGGCCGACCACGCTAGTCGTTCTCCTTTGACATCTCTGCTTCTTTGTGCTATGCTGAGACATAGTCGCCCGCCGATCTTTTCCCGCGTCGACATGAGAACGATCCCAAGAGGAAGATCCATGCCCACGATCACGCCGCTGGATTTTGTCCACAAATGGAGCAGGGCCACGCTCAAGGAGCGATCCGCCGCCCAGGAGCACTTTATCGACATTTGCCAACTGGTCGGTCATCCTACGCCGGCAGAATTCGACCCCACCGGCAAGACCTTTGCCTTTGAGGCCGGGGCCAGCAAGCTAACGGGCGGCCAGGGCTGGGCCGACGTGTGGAAAAAGGGCTTCTTTGCCTGGGAATACAAGGGCAAATATGCCGACCTGGATCAGGCCTACCAGCAACTGCTCCAATACCGCGAATCCTTGCTCAACCCGCCCTTGCTCGTTGTCTCGGACATCGACCGGATCGTCATCCACACCAACTTTACCAACACCATCAAAAAGACGGTCACCATCGCCCTGGACGACCTGCTCGACCCCCGGCGCGTCGACCAGCTTCGCGCCATCTTTACCGAGCCCGAGCTCTTTCGCGCCCCCCAGACCACCGAGCAGGTCACGCAAGAGGTCGCTTCCCAATTCGCCCGCATCGCCGAGCTGCTGCGCCGCTACGGCGCCGACCCGCAGCAGGCCGCCCACTTTTTGATCCGCCTGCTCTTTTGCCTCTTTGCCGAGGACATCGGCCTGCTGCCCAAGGCGCTTTTTACCCAGCTCATCCAGCACACCCGCCGCGACAGCAAGGCGTTTTCGGCCCAGCTCAGGCAGCTTTTTCAGGCCATGGCCGGCGGCGGCTGGTTCGGGTTCAACCAGATCGCCCATTTTGACGGCACGTTGTTTGACGACGACGCGGTCATCGACCTGGACAGCGCCAGCCTGGACATCCTGGACAGCGTCTGCACCCTCGACTGGGCGGCCATCGAGCCGTCGATCTTTGGCACGCTGTTCGAGCGCAGCCTCGACCCGGCCAAGCGCTCGCAGTTGGGCGCGCACTATACCAGCAAAGAGGACATCCTGCTGATCGTCGAGCCGGTGTTGATGGCCCCCTTGCGCCGCCGCTGGGACGAGATCAAGGCCCGGGCGATCAAGCTGGCCCGCCAACGCGACGAAGCGACGACGACGCGGACGCGCCACAACCGTCAAAACGAGCTGATCGCGCTGCTCAACGAGTTTGCGCACGAGATCGCCCAGGTGCAGGTGCTCGACGCGGCCTGTGGCAGCGGCAACTTTTTATACCTGGCGCTGCTGCTGCTGCTCAACCTGTGGAAGGAGGTTGCCGTGCTGGCCGCCGACCTGGGGCTGCCGCGGATGATGCACCTGCCCGGCCTGGCGCCCTCGCCCGAGCAGTTGCACGGCATCGAGATCAACGAGTACGCCCACGAATTGGCCCAGGCTACCATCTGGATCGGCACCATCCAGTGGCTGCACGACAACGGCTATGGCACGCCGGCCGAGCCGATCCTCAAGCCGTTAAAGAACATCCTGCGGATGGATGCCATCCTGGCTTATGATGAGGACGGGAAGCCGGTGGAACCGGAGTGGCCACAGGCGGATGTGATCATTGGCAATCCACCGTTTTTGGGCGACAAGAAAATGCGAGCGGAATTGGGAGATAAGTATGTAGATGATCTGCGTAGACTCTACAGTGATCGCCTTCCAGGCCAAAGTGACTTGGTTTGTTACTGGTTTGAAAAAGCACGCGCGATGATCCAAGCGGGACTGGCAAAACGAGCTGGGTTACTTGCAACACAAAGTATTCGTGGAGGGGCAAATCGTACTGTACTGGAACGTATCAAACAGAGCGGTGACATCTTCTGGGCACAATCTGATCGTGATTGGATACTTGGAGGCGCAATCGTTCATGTTTCGATGATCGGCTTTGATGGCGGCACAGAAACGACTCGTATACTGGATAATGAGCCGGTAGGTAGGGTCAATGCTAATTTGACAGCAATTGCTGACGTGACTAAAGCACAAAATCTGCACGAAAACTTTGGTTTGGCATTCATAGGCACTCAAAAGGGAGGATGTTTTGACATTCCAAACGACTTGGCTCAGCGAATGTTACAGCAGAAGGGAAATCCAAACGGAAGACCAAATTCGGCGGTGATTCGGCCCTGGATCAATGGCTCAGACCTTACGGGACGAAATCGTGGAATGTATGTCATAGACTTTGGCGTAGATATGCCAGAAGAAGAGGCTGCATTGTACGAAGCACCTTTTGAGTACGTTCGACAGATGATCAAGGAATCCCGCGAAGAAAGCAACTCTGAATCACGGACCACATCCCTATGGTGGTTGCATCAGCGCCCGCGTCCAGAAATGAGAGATGCTTTCAGGCCACTGTACAGATACATTGCTACTCCCCGTGTTTCAAAGCATCGACTATTTGTTTGGCAAGATGTTCAGGTTCTGCCTGATAGCGCTGTAGTTGCTATTGCTAGTGAACAGGACTATTTTCTGGGTGTACTTCACTCAAGAGTTCACGAGCTATGGGCGCGTGCCACAGGTACCCAGTTACGCGAAGTCGAAAGCGGCTTTCGCTATTCCCAGACAATGACTTTCGAAACCTTCCCCTTCCCCTGGCCCCCTGGTCAGGAACCAAACGGCGATCCCCGTGTCCAGGCCATCGCCCAGGCGGCCAGGGAACTGGTCGAAAAGCGCGGTCGCTGGCTCAACCCCGAAGGGGCGACGGAAAAAGAGCTCAACAGGCGCACCCTCACCAACCTGTACAACCAGCGCCCCACCTGGCTCGACCTGGCCCACCGCAAGCTCGACGAGGCCGTGCTGGATGCCTATGGCTGGCCGCACGACCTCGGCGACGACGAGATCCTGGAACGGCTGCTGGCGCTGAATTTGGAGCGGGCGGGAGAGTGAGCACGACACGGAAAGCACGGATACACGGCTGATCTCTAGCCGCCGATAGGGGGCTGGCAAGGCCCAGGCTAGCTATCCTTACGCGAACCCATCCGTGTATCCGTGTCCAAGTCCGTGTCGTGTCGACTTGCCTCGCGGTTGTCACCTTCCCCACTCTATAGTACAATAAAGGCAGCAGAACACTATCATCCGTTGCCATACCGATCTGGGAAGGGAGGACGCCGATGGACAACCAACATGATGAAATGCGGCCATTGTACGATCAGCAGGTGACCACGCACACCGTCAAGACGGTTGCCGAGCTCAAGCAGGCGTTGGCCGACAACCTCTATTACACGCGGGGGCAGGCTATCTACACCGCCAGCCTGCACGACCTCTACGTGGCGTTGGCCTACACGGTGCGCGATCAACTGGTGGCCCGCTGGCACAAGACGGTCGATACATATTATAGAAACCGCCCCAAGTTTGTCTACTATTTGTCCGCCGAGTACCTGCCGGGGAACCAGATCGAACAGAACCTGCTGTACAGCGGGCTGGCCGACCTGGCTCGCCAGGCGCTGGCCGAGTGGGACATCGACCTGGACGACCTGATCGCCCTGGAGACCGAGCCCGGCCTGGGCAACGGCGGCCTGGGGCGGCTGGCTGCCTGCTTTATGGACTCGATGGCCACGCTGAATATCCCGGCGATCAGCTATGGCATCCGCTACGAGTTTGGCATTTTCAAGCAGTCGTTCCAGGACGGCTGGCAGGTCGAGAGCCCCGACGAGTGGCTCTTTTATGGCAATGACTGGTGGGAATTTCGCCAGCCCGATGACATGGTCGAGGTCGGCTTTGGCGGGCACACCGAGTACCTCACCGACCCCGACGGGCATTTCCGCGTGCGCTGGATCCCGGCGCAGATGGTGCTGGGCGAGCCGTGCCATATGCTCGTCCCCGGCTACAACACCGGTTCGGTCAACCTGCTGCGCCTGTGGCGGGCCAGGGCCAGCAAAGAGTTCGATTTCCGCCTGTTTGACGTGGGTGACTATGCCCGTGCGGTGGAGCAAAAGACGGCCTCCGAGAACATCTCCAAGGTGCTCTACCCCAACGACAACACCCCCCAGGGCAAGGAACTGCGCCTCAAGCAGCAGTATTTTTTCGTGGCCTGCTCGCTGGCGACGATCGTCAGCCGCATCATGCAGTTCAACCAGGGATGGCGCGAATTCCCCGACAAGGCGGTCATCCAGCTCAACGACACCCACCCGGTGATCGCCATCCCCGAGTTGATGCGCCTGGCTATGGATGTGCACGGGCTCGGTTGGGACGAGGCCTGGGACGTCACCACTCGCCTCTTTGCCTATACCTGCCACACCCTGCTGCCCGAGGCATTGGAGCGCTGGCCGGTGAGCCTGTTTGAGCGGCTGCTGCCCCGCCACCTGGAGATCATTTACGAGATCAACCGCCGCTTTCTCGATGAGGTGCGCAAGAGGTACCCCGGCGACGAGGAGCGCGTGCGCCGCATGTCGATCGTCGAGGGCGAATCGGATAAGCAGGTCTATATGGCCCGCCTGGCCGCGGTGGGGTGTTTTTCGATCAACGGCGTGGCCGAGCTGCAGAGCCAACTGCTCACCGAGCATACCCTGCGCGATTTTTACTCAACGTGGCCGCGCAAATTCAACAACAAGACCAACGGCGTCACCCCGCGGCGCTGGATCAAGCTCGCCAACCCGCGCCTGTCCGACCTGATCGACGCCACAATCGGCCCCGGCTGGCTGAACGACCTGGAACGGCTGCGCGAGCTAGAACCGTACGCCGGGCAGGCCGAGTTCCGCCAGGCCTGGCGTGCGGTCAAGCGCCAGAACAAGGTCGACCTGGCGGCCACGATCGAGTCGTGTCTGGGGGTGCAGGTCGATCCCGACTCGATGTTCGACGTGATGGTTAAACGTCTGCACGAGTACAAGCGCCAGCTGCTCAAGGCGCTGCACATCATCACTCTCTACCAGCGGCTCAAGGCCGACCCGGCGTTAGAGTTCGTGCCGCGCACGTTTATCTTTGGCGCCAAGGCCGCGCCCGGTTACCACATGGCCAAGCTGATCATCAAGCTGATCAACTCGCTGGCCGACGTGATCAACGGCGACCCGGCGGTCAACGGGCGGCTCAAGGTCGCCTACCTGCCTAACTTTAACGTCACCCTCGGCGAGCGCATCTACCCGGCGGCCGACCTGTCCGAGCAGATCTCGCTGGCGGGCAAGGAGGCTTCGGGCACCGGCAACATGAAATTCGCCCTCAACGGCGCGCTGACCATCGGCACGCTGGACGGGGCTAACATCGAGATCCGCGAGCAGGTGGGCGGCGCCAACTTTTTCCTGTTTGGGCTGACCACGCCGCAGGTGATGGCGCTCAAGCATGAGGGATTCGACCCGCGGGCGGCCTATCACGGCAACGCCGAGCTCAAGCGGGCCATCGATTGGATCGTCTCCGGCGCGCCCGGCGATCCGGCGTTGTTCTGGCCGCTGGTGAATTCACTGTTGGATCACGACGAGTACCTGCTGTTGGCCGACTATGCTTCGTATATCGCCTGCCAGGACAGGGTGGACCGCGCCTACCGGGACGTCGAGGCCTGGACGCACAAATCGATCCTCAACGTGGCGCGCTGCGGCTTTTTCTCATCCGACCGCACCATCCGCCAGTACAATGCCGACATCTGGCACGCCACGCCGCTGGAGGTCAGTTTGTAGCAGGTGTATGTTGTGCGCGGCTTGGCGCACAACATACACCCTATTATGTCAGGAGGAGGGTAGCAGTCGATGCAGTTTGACGCCAACAAAGCATCCTTGAGCCAGCACCAGGTCCCGGCGTGGTACCACGACGCCAAGCTGGGCATCTTTGTCCATTGGGGCTTGTATTCCGTGCCCGCCTACGCGCCGACGGAATACGGCGATGTCAACGAGACGATGAAACGGGGCGGGCGCTTTCACTTTGCGCACAATCCCTATGCCGAATGGTATCTCAACTCGCTGCGCGTCGCCGGTGAGCCGTACCGCGCTTACCACGAACGGACGTACGGCCCCACTTTTGCGTACGACGAGTTTGTGCCCATGTTCAACGCCCAGATCGCCAGTTGGGATCCAGGCCAGATGGCGGACCTCTTTGCCCGGGTGGGCGCACGGTACGTGGTGTTGACCACCAAGCACCACGACGGGTTCCTGTTGTGGCCCAGCAAGACGCCCAACCCCAACAAGCCCGGTTACTGCGCCGCCCGGGACATCGTGGGCGAGCTTGCTGCGGCGGTGAGGGCCAGGGCGATGCGTATGGGGGTGTACTACTCCGGCGCGCTCGACTGGAGCTTTACCGCCAAGCCCATCGATGGCATCGTGAGCATGCTCGACAACGGCCCGACCGATCCCGCCTACGCCCGCTACGTCGACGCCCACTTCCACGAGTTGATCGACACGATCGCGCCGTCGGTGCTGTGGAACGACATCGGCTATCCGCCCGACGGCGACTCGGACGGGGTGATGGCCTATTATTACAACAAAATACCACAGGGCGTGGTCAACGATCGGTGGAGTAAGACGTCCAAATCGTTCCGTAGGCTGATCCGGCTCTGGCCGGTCCGCCAACTGCTCGAGTGGGTCATCAACCGCATGATGGCTAGAAGCGGCATGCCGGGCGAGCTGCCCACCAACGCCCATTACGACTTTCGCACGCCCGAGTACGCCACGTTTGCCGAGATCAAGGAAACCAAGTGGGAGTGCTGCCGCGGCCTGGGCCGCTCCTTTGGCTACAACCAGACGGAAACGGCCGAACATCACATCGCCGTGGTCGACCTGATCCATACTTTTGTCGACATCGTCAGCAAGAACGGCAACCTGCTGCTCAACGTCGGGCCGATGGCCGACGGACGCATCCCCGACCTGCAAGTCGAGCGGCTGCTGGGTCTGGGCGCGTGGCTGGACGTGAATGGGGAGGCGATCTTGTGCACGCGGCCCTGGCGCCGGGCGGAGGGCACGACCGGTGATGGCCTGCCCGTCCGCTTTACGGCCAAGGGCGATACCTTGTACGCGACCGTGCTCGGCGTGCCGCAGGGGGAACGGCTGATGATTCGCGACCTGGTGGTCGAGGAGGGGGCGACGATCCACATGCTGGGCCGCGCCGAGCCCCTGGCCTGGGCGCAGGAGGGCGCGGATCTGAGCGTGGCGCTGCCCCAGGACATTGCCGGCGCCTGCGCCGTCGCCTTCCGGGTTTTGTAGGGAATGCCAAAAACCATCTCACCGTGATATGAGCCTGCCCAACAGCGGCGTCCGCGTCGAGATGGCCTGGTTGGGGCACATCTCCTGGCAGCAGTAGCAGCGGATGCAGATGTCATGGTGGTAGATGGGCGGCCGCCGCCGGTTATCGTCCGCAAAACGCAGGGCTTTGTCCGTCACCGGGCACGGCGCCGCTCTGCAGCCCCGCCTCCTGCAGCCCTGACCGGGTGGCGGCGTGAGCCGGACGGTCCATGCCCGGCGAGTCGCCAAACTGGACGCCCGCGCCGCCTTCGCGCAGCAGGCGGATGCACCCGGCCAGCACCGACGGGTGGGTGGTGACTACCAGGTCCGGCGGCTCCCCGGCCAGGATGTTTGGTTTGAGCAGGATCTGCTCGCCAGGCCGGACAAACCGCTCCAGCCCACCTAGCAGGTCGATCCCCCGTTTGAGGGCCAGGTAAACGGCTTCCGGGTCATAGTTGGCGCAGCGCACCAGGGCAACGGTTGAACGATTCATGGTCTTTTCTCCACTGAAACCCTTGAGAACAGTTTCTAATCTGCTTCTAGTAATCGCTTTAGCGGTCTCCTGGCCGTCCGGCCCCAAAACGCCGACACCATGCCTAGAAATTGTACACTGGATCGTCTCCATAAACAAACGGGTGAAATTGATACTTGACAAACTGGATTTTGGGTGTATAATTTAGCAAGCTAACCTTTAGACGGCATATTATTAGCCGTTAAACTATTAGGCGACGAATTGAGGAATTGAATGATAGAACCACAGCCTCCCGAAACGATCGGACAGTTGCTGGGCGCGATCAGTCACCTGCATCACAAGCGCATGCGCGACACCTGGGAGTCGCTCGGCCTGCACCGTGGGCAGCCATTCGTGCTGCACATGTTGTGGGAAGAGGATGGGCGCACCCATACTGAGCTGGCCGGGATCCTCCAGCGATCGCCGGCGACGATCTCGAACATGATCAAACGGATGGAAAAGGCCGGTTTTGTCGATCGTCGCTCCGATCCGCGCGATGAGCGCGTGTCGCGGGTTTACCTGACCGACGCCGGGCGCAAGATCAAAGCCGCGGTTGAAGCCACGTGGCAGTCCTTTGAGCAACAAACCTTTGCCGGGTTCAGCCAGGCTGAGCTGGGTACGCTGCACGCCCTGTTGGCGCGCGTGTTCGACAACTTGATGTCCGAGGAGTCTCAATGAAATCACTGTTCAAGCTGTTTCACTTTATCAAACCGTATCGCTGGCAGGCGTATGGCTGCCTGGCGCTGTTGGTAGGCATGGTGGCCTCCGATCTGCTTATCCCGCGCCTGACCCAGCGGGTGGTTGACGACGGCATCCGCCAGCAGAATTTACCACTGATCATCAATACCTCGCTGATGATGCTCGGCGCGGCTACCGCCAGCGCGATGTTTGCCATTGCCAACACCCTGCTGTCGGTGCGCGTCAGCCAGGGCTTTGGCGCCGATCTGCGCAGCTCGTTCGTGGGCAAGGTGCAGACCTTTTCTTTCGGTAACCTGGATCGCCTGCAAACGGGTCAGCTCATCGTCCGCGCCACCAGCGATATCACCCAGGTGCAGATGATCATCCAGATGGGGCTGCGCATCCTCACCCGCGCGCCGCTGTGGGTGATCGGCAGCATCACTATGCTGTTTGTGACCAGCCCCACGTTGGGGTTTGTGATGCTGGGACTGGCCGCAGTCGTGCTGACGTTGGTGTGGTTGATCATGTTTCGCTCGCGGCGGATGTTTACCCTGGTGCAGCAGAAGTTGGACCGGCTCAACCAGGTGCTGCAGGAAAACCTGGCTGGCATGCGCGTGGTCAAGGCCTTTGTGCGCGATGACCACGAGGCGCAGCGCTTTGACCGCGCCAACGTCGACCTGACCAACCAATCGATCCGTGTGATGCAATTGATGGCCACCCTGATGCCGACTATGCAGCTCATGGTCAGCCTGGGAGTGGTAGGCGTGATCTGGTTTGGCGGCAATATGGTCATCGACCAGAATTTCGAGGTGGGCAAGCTGCTGGCAGCGATCAATTACATGACCTCGTCACTGTTTCCGCTCTTTATGCTCGGCGGCATGATCGGGCCGCTCTCGGCGGCCGATGCCTCTGCGGCGCGCATCCTGGAGGTGTTGGACAGCGAGCCAGAGGTACAGAGCCGTCCCGGCGTACAGCCGCTGCCGCAGGTGCAGGGCCGCGTAGCCTTTGAGAACGTCTGTTTCAGCTACGACGGCGCCGACTGCGCCGAGCCTGTCTTGCGTGGCATTGACCTGATCGCCGAACCGGGTGAGACGGTAGCCATCCTCGGCGCGACCGGCGCGGGCAAGTCCACCCTGATCAACCTGATCCCACGCTTTTACGACACCGACGCCGGCCGGGTAACGCTCGACGGCGTGGACGTGCGCGACCTGCCGCTCGACCAATTGCGCGCGCAGGTGAGCATGTCGCTGCAAGAGGCGGTGCTGTTCACCGGCACGATCCGCGACAACATCCGTTATGGCCGTCCGACGGCGACGGATGAGGAGGTGGTCGAAGCCGCCCAGGCCGCCCAGGCGCACGAGTTTATCCTCTCCTTCCCGCAGGGCTACGACACGATGGTCGGCGAACGCGGGGTCAACCTCTCCGGCGGGCAGAAACAGCGTATCGCCATCGCTCGCGCGCTGTTGGTTCAGCCCAAGGTCCTGATCCTTGACGACAGCACCAGCGCCGTCGATTTTGAGACCGAGGCCAAACTGCAAGCCGAACTGGAACGGTTTCTGCGAGAGCGCGCCACGCACAGCGACGAGCACGGCACCAGTTTCATCGTCGCCCAGCGGATCAGCACCGTGCTCAACGCCGACAAGATCGTCGTGCTCGACCGCGGGCAGGTCTCGGCGGTCGGCACGCACGACGAACTGATGGCTAACTCGACCATCTACCAAGAGATCTATGAATCGCAGCTTGGCAATGGCAGCCATCGACGTCACGCTTAAATCGGTTCCGGTACGTGAGTAACTAGATTAGAAAGAGAACGACCTATGTCAAGTACACCTCCTTCACAACAATCGGGTGGCTCAAGGCCGGCGCAGCCGGCGTCCGGCCCAGGCGCGCATTTCGGGCGCGGCACGCGCATCGAAAAGGCCCAAAACGTGCGCGGCACCCTGTTCCGCCTGCTGTCCGAGCTCAAACCTTATTGGCCCGCGCTCAGCGTGGTGTTCCTGCTGGTGGCGATCAGCACCCTGTTGGGGCTGGCCTCGCCCTACCTGATGGCCCAGGCCATCGACCGCTTTGCCCAGGGCAACAGGCAAGAGTTGTTGCGCATCGTCATCTGGATGCTGCTGGCCTATCTGGGCTCGTGGCTGGCCGGGCTCATCGAGGGCCTGATCGTCGCCAACGTGACCCAGCGGGTGATGCGCAACATGCGCCGCCAATTGTTCGAGCATTTGCAGACATTGTCACTCCGTTTCTTTGACCGCCATCCACACGGCGAGCTGATGAGCCGGCTGACCAACGACCTGGATGCGATCAGCCGGGTGATTGCCCAGAATGCCACCCAGCTCTTTTCCGGGGCGTTGACGCTGACCGGCATCTTGATCATGATGCTGATCCTCAACTTTTGGCTGACCCTTGGCTCGATGTTTGTCTTCCCGCTGATGCTGTGGCTGGTGGGGTTTGTCGGCCGGCGCACGCGCAAGGGCTATCGCGAGTTCCAGATGCGCATCGGCGAGCTCAACGGGCAGTTGGAAGAGATGTTTAGCGGCCAGCGGGTGATCATGGCCTTTGGGCAGCAAGCCAGCACCATGGACAAGTTCAACCAGGTGAACGCGATCGTGCGCCAGGTTGGCGTCCAGGCGCAGAGCTATTCGATGCTCGTGCCGCCGCTGATGGGCATCTTGAGCAACGCCAACATCGCCATCGTCGCCGGGCTGGGCGGGTGGATGGCCCTCAACGGCTGGGCCAGCGTAGGCACCATCGCCGCGTTCATCAGCTATTCGCGCACCTTTGCCAACCCGCTGCGCCACCTGGGCGACCTGTACAACCAGATCCAGGCGGCCATCGCCGGTGCGGAGCGCGTCTTTGAGCTGATGGATCAAAAGCCTGACATGACTGACGCGCCCGACGCCCTACCGTTGGATGATTTGCACGGGCATATTGAGTTTGATCACGTCGACTTTGGTTACGTGCGCGGGGTCCCGGTGATCAAGGACATGAGCTTTGACGCCGCGCCGGGGCAGATGATCGCCCTGGTCGGCCCGACGGGCGCGGGCAAGACCACGATGGTCAACCTGCTGTCGCGCTTTTACGATATCGACAGTGGCAGCATCCGCGTTGATGGCACCGACATCCGCCAGTTCAAAAAGGCCGACCTGCGCCGCCAGCTCGGCGTGGTGCTGCAGGACACCTACCTGTTCTCCGACACGGTGATGGAAAACATCCGCTATGGCCGCCTCGGCGCCACCGACGATGACGTGATCGCCGCCGCTCAACTGGCCAACGCCGACCAGTTTATCCGCCGCCTGCCGCATAGTTACGATACCATGCTGTCCGAGCGGGCAGGTAACATCAGCCAGGGGCAGCGGCAGCTTTTGGCCATCGCCCGCGCCGTGCTGGCCGACCCCGGCATCTTGATCTTGGATGAGGCCACCTCGAGCGTGGACACGCGCACCGAGATGCTGATCCAGGAGGGGCTGCTGCGGCTGATGGAAGGGCGGACCAGTTTCGTCATCGCTCACCGCTTGAGCACCATCCGCGAGGCGGACAACATCCTGGTGATCAACGACGGTGAGATCATCGAACAAGGCACGCACGACGAGCTGCTAGATAGACAAGGTTTCTACTATAACTTGTATATGAGTCAATTCAAAGGTAAAGGACTGGAAATAGTGATGAACAATCTCGTCATGGAAGGTTCGAGGAGTGTAGCAGGATGAAAGCAATTTGGAAATTGGGTAGATTTCTCAAACCCTACTGGGTTTGGTCCATTTTGGCGCCGTTGTTGATGGTCCTGGAAGTGGTGATGGACCTGCTGCAGCCCAAGCTGATCCAGCGCCTGGTCGATGAGGGCATCGCCAAACTGGATACAGCGCTGGTCATCAACACCGGGTGGTGGATGATCGGGATCGCGCTGATCGGCGCGGTGGGCGGCATTGGCTGCACGGTCTTTACCATGCTGGCCTCGCAAGGGTTTGGCGCCGATCTGCGCAGCGCATTGTTTCGCAAGGTCCAGACGCTCTCGTTTGGCAACCTGGACAAGCTGGAGACCGGGCAGTTGATCACCCGCCTGACCAACGATGTGACCCAGATCCAGGAGATGGTCTCGATGATGCTGCGCATGATGGTGCGCGCGCCGATGCTGCTGCTCGGCGGCATCGTCATGGCCATCGTCACCAGCCCCCGGCTGGCCGTGCTGCTGGCTGTGCTGGCCCCGTTGGTGCTCGGGATGGTGGTGTGGGTGATCCGCAAAGCCTACCCGATGTTTATGCAAGTCCAGGAAAAGCTCGACGACGTGAACACGGTGATGCAAGAGAACCTGGCCGGTGTGCGCGTGGTCAAGGCCTTTGTGCGCGCCGCGTACGAGATCAAGCGCTTTGGCCGGGCCAACGACAACCTGATGAACCAGATGATTGCCGTGTCCCGCACGGTGGCTGTCACCTGGCCGTTTATGATCGTCACCGTCAACCTGGGTCTGATCGGGGCGCTGTGGTTCGGCGGCCGCCAGATCGTCTTTGGTTCGATGCAGGTGGGTCAGTTGATCGCCTTTATCAACTATTTGATGCAAACGCTAATGTCCCTGATGTTTGTGAGTATGATGGTGATGCGTTTTGCCCGCGCCGAGGCTTCTGCGGAGCGCATTCAGGAAGTGCTGGAGAGCGAGCCAGAGATCCAGGACAAGCCGGACGCGATCAAATCCTTTGCCTCGCAAGGGCGACTGGCTTTTGAGGGCGTCACCTTCAGCTATGACGGCAACGGCAGCGATGCGGTCTTGAAAAAGTTAAACTTTGTCGCCGAACCCGGCCAGACCGTGGCCATCCTCGGCGCGACGGGGTCGGGCAAATCGAGCCTGATCCACCTGATCCCGCGCTTTTACGACGTCAGCGATGGGCGGGTGACCCTGGATGGGGTGGACGTGCGTGAGATCGATCAGGAGGCGCTGCACCGCAACGTCGGCATCGCCTTGCAAGAGTCCGTGTTGTTCAGCGGCACGATCCGCGACAACATCCGCTACGGCCGGCCTGAGGCGACCGACGAGGAGGTGATCGCCGCGGCCAAAGCGGCCCAGGCCCACGATTTCATCATGGGGTTTGAGCAGGGCTATGATACCGTGGTCGGCCAGCGCGGGGTCAACCTCTCCGGCGGGCAGAAACAGCGCCTCGCCATCGCCCGCGCGCTGCTGGTTAAACCGGCGGTGTTGATCCTGGACGACAGCACCAGCTCGGTGGACGTGGAGACCGAGATCGAGATCCAAAACGCGCTAGACCAATTGATGCAGGACCGCGCCCACTCGGCGGTGTCGCTCAATACCAGCGTTGTTGTCGCCCAGCGGATCAGCACCGTGCTCAACGCCGACAAGATCCTGGTGCTGGATGACGGGCAGATCGTGGCCGAGGGCACGCACCAGGAGCTGTTGGCGTTGAGCCCCATTTACCGCGAAATTTACGATTCTCAATTAGGGTCTGGCAATGGGTTTCAGACCCTCGGAAACGGAGCAGTGAACCATGTCGGAGCGTAGATCATCGAGTTCGAATCGTCCGCCGGCGCGTGGGCCCGGCTTTGGCCCCCGTCGCGGTGGCCCTGGCGGATGGATGGGGCCCAAGGAGCGCGCCAAAAACATCCGTGGCACCCTGGCGCGCATCTGGACCTACCTGAGCCATCAGAGGTTGCTGCTGTCGGTCGTGATCGTCCTGGTGGCAGCCGGTACCGGGTTGGGGCTGCTGGGGCCCTACCTGATGGGCCGGGCTATCGACCGGTTTATTTTGCAGGGTGACCTGCCCGGCCTGGCGCGCCTCCTGGGGCTGATGTTTGGCATCCAGGTGGTCGATGCGTTGACGATCTGGCTGCGCATCTATGTGATGTCCGTGGTGTCTCAGCGCGCCGTGCGTGACATCCGTAACGACCTGTTTGCCAAACTGCAGACGCTCTCGCTGCGCTTTTTCGACCAGCGTACGCACGGCGAGTTGATGAGCCGCCTGTCGAACGACGTGGAGAACGTCAGCAACGTGCTCGCCGACGGTGTCACCCAGTTAATGTCCAGCGCCTTGAGCATTGTCGGCGTGGCGACGATGATGTTTATCGTCAACTGGCGGTTGGCCATCGTCAGCCTGACCATCATCCCGCTGATGATGGGCTTGAGCCGGCTGCTGGCCGAGCGCACGCGCAAGGGCTTTCGTGCGCAGCAGGAACACCTGGGAGAGCTCAACGGGATCATCGAGGAGACGATCACCGGGCAGCGCGTGGTCAAAGCCTATGCGCGCGAGAGCCAAGTGATCGAAGAGTTCGAGGTCACCAACCGCAAGCTGCAGCACGCCTCGACCTATGCTCAGATCTTTGCCGGGACGATGGGGCCGCTGAATAACCTGGTCAACCATATCGGCTTTGCCGTTGTCGCCGCGGCCGGCAGCTGGATGGCCGTGTTGGGATTGGCCACGGTGGGTACCATCGCCAGCTTTATCAACTATGCGCGGCGGTTTGCCATGCCGCTGAACCAGATCGCTAACTTGTACAACACGATCCAGTCGGCTATCGCCGGGGCGGAGCGCGTCTTTGAGATCCTCGATGAGGTGCCCGAACTGATCGATGCATCCGATGCCATACCACTGCAGACTGTGCGGGGAGACGTCGTGTTCGACGACGTCTGTTTTGGCTACGACAAGGACGTGCCGGTGCTGAAACGCGTCAGCCTGCGCGCCGAGCCGGGGCAGACGATCGCCCTGGTCGGGCCAACGGGGGCGGGCAAGACGACGATCGTCAACCTGCTGACCCGCTTTTACGACATCGACGGCGGCAGCATTTGTGTCGACGGCCAGGATATCCGCCAGGTCAAAAAGGACGACCTGCGCCGCACCCTGGGCATCGTGCTGCAGGATACGTACCTGTTCTCGGACACGGTGATGGAAAACATCCGCTACGGCCGGCTTGAGGCGACCGATGAAGAGGTGATCGCCGCGGCCAAGCTGGCCAACGCCGACCAGTTCATCCACCGCCTGCCGCAGGGCTACCAGACCGTGCTCTCCGAGCGGGCGGGTAACATCAGCCAGGGGCAGCGGCAGCTGTTGGCTATCGCCCGCGCCATCCTGGCCGACCCGGGGATCCTGATCCTCGACGAGGCCACCAGCAGCGTGGATACGCGCACGGAAAAACACATCCAGGAGGCCATGCTGCGCCTGATGGAAGGGCGCACCAGTTTCGTCATCGCCCACCGCCTGAGCACGATCCGCGAGGCCGACTGCATCCTGGTGATCAACCACGGTGAGCTGATCGAAAAGGGCTCCCACCAGGAGCTGCTGGAGCAGAAGGGCTTTTACCACCATCTGTATATGAGCCAGTTCAAGGGCCAGCACAACCTGGCACCCGAGCTGGTGGCGGTTGCCTGATAGGGTAATATCAGACAACCACCCGGCCCCGCTGAGCTTGCGCAGCGGGGCCTTTTTTGTGCCACAAGTTATCCATAGCACGGTGTGCCACACCGCCGCGGCATCTGTCATCGCGAACGGCGGTGCTTTTCCGCCGTGAAGCGATCCCCAAATAGTCAACAGACCAACGATTTCGGTTTATTAGCTGCCCGGATCACTTGTTCTTGACCACAACCGGCAGATAGATAGACACATCCTCCTGCCACGCTACCTCGCCGCCGCCCCAAAAGCCGCCGCCCAGCTTGTAGGTGCCGCCGCTCATCGTGCCCGCGTCGGGCTGCCCAGCCGTGCCGCGCATGGCGTACGTATCGCCGCTGCTGGCCCCACCCCCATCGTCGACCGTCCACCAGGAGAGGTCGTAGCCGCCTGCGGTTGTCCGGTGGCGTTCACCGGCGTTCACCGCCTCGGCCAGGAGGACCGCGCCGCCAAGCAGCAGCAAGCCAGCAGGAGCAAAAGAATCACTTTACGCTTCACGGCTGCGCCTCCTCAGCCATCTGCGCCTGCATTTCCTTGTAGGCCTCCGGGTGCAGATACGTACCGCGCTCCTTGGGCGGCTTGTCCTCCTCGACCACGATGCGGTTGGCCTCCGCGTAAGGATCCTGGCGGACGCCGGTCACCTGCCAGGAGACCTTGACCCCGGGCTGGTCGGTCTGGATCACAAACCGGTTGGCCTCGATCTCCTGGGCAATAATGGCCTGGGCGAATGTGCCGATCACCGTGAGCTGGTAACGATAGTCCCGGTTCAGCGCCTCGAAATAATCGGGCAGCGTCACCGTGGCGAACCCCTCCGCATCGGTGGTCACGTTGCCGTTGTAGACGTTCATCATGTCCGGCGACTCGACGAACGAGTGCGAGAGGGTTTTGTTCTCCGGGTCGAGCGGGTGGTCGATCTTGAGCGGGTTGTTGCTGCCTGTCCATGTCTGCCCCAGGTGGGTGTGGTCGGCTGCTTACGGTGGATCCTTCTTGGTCAACGGGGCACGATGGGGGCTGCAATGCTATTTTGCTCGATTCATGCGCTCATCATATCACAAATTGATAGCAAATTCAAGACTCGATCTTTCCTCGTTCCTGCGTTCTGGCCGCCCTGCTACCTTTGATCATACGACTCTTGTTTTGTTCGCAAGACTGAGATATAATACAATCACTTGTAGATCGATGATCAAGACCCAGAGGCAAGTGATGGAAGCAGTGCCGATTGGCTTATTACTGTGTCAGTCTGGTGGCTGGATGGTGTGATGTGCGGCGATGCTGGCGTGCACGGCACAAAGGAGGACCCTATGGATATGGTGTTGGACATCCAGATGAGTGAGATGGACAGTCTGATTGAGCTGTGCGATGCTTTTGGTGTCAAAAGATTGGAGCTATTTGGCTCGGCGTCGCGGGGTGACTTTGATCCCCGGCAGAGCGACCTTGACTTTTTGGTCGACTTTGATGAGGGACATTCGCTGGGTGCGTTCGACCGGTATTTTGGCTTTAAGGAGGCACTAGAGCAGCTCTTTCAACGATCGGTGGACCTGGTTGAGGAAAAAGCAATCAGGAATCCTTACTTTAGGCAAGCGATTGCTCAAGACAGGACGTTGGTATATGGATCTGGAAGCCAAAAAGCTGATCTATGATATTGATCAGGCCGTGGGTCTCATTGTCGCATTCACGGCGGGCAAGAGATTGGGGGATTACTCGTCTGCAGTTACTGGCGCGGATCAGTGATTACCAGCGCATCATCGGTTTTCGAAATGTGCTTGCTCATGGGTATGATGTCGTGTCAGATGAGACGGTGTGGGACATAGTGGAAAACCGGCTCGACTTGCTTGCCCGTGAGGTAAGCGAGATCAAGTTGGATGCTGGCATGGCATAGCTCACTTGCTTCGGGTAGCAAGTCTGCCTATCCATGCGAAGGCGCTGGCTGGTCCTACGGGCCGGCCAGCATAATGTATTGATATCTAGTCGTGCAGGCTGCCGTCGGGCATGGTGGCGCCGGTGGCACGCCTGGCCCGGGCGATTTGGGCGCCGCTAGCGTGGGCCTGGCGCAGGTTAGCCCCCAGCAAGTCGGCCCCGCGCAGCTCGGCTCCCCGCAGCTCGGTATGGCTCAGGTCGGCATTGCTCAGGTCGGCCTCGCTCAGATCGGCTCCACGCAAGTTGACCCCGCCGAGGTCCGCCCCGGTCAATCCGCTGCCGTGCAGGCTGGCCTGGCGCAGGTCGGCTTTCTCCAGATGGGCATTGCTCAGGTCGGCCTGGCGCAGGTCGGCCTCGCGCAGATGAGCCTGGTGCAGTTCGACCTGGCTCATGTCGCATTCGCTCAGGTCGGCCCCGTTCAGACGGGCCGCGCTCAGGTTGGCCATGATCAAAACGGCTTTGCCCAGTTTGGCTGCGGTGAGGTCGGCGCGGGCCAGGTCGGCTTCGTTCAGGTCCGCCCACAGCAGAAAGGCCTGGCTCAGGTTGGCGCCGCTCAGGATAGCCATGCTGAGGTTGGCGCGCACCAGGTGAGCACCGCTCAGGTCAGCTCCGCCGAGGTCGGCCCCGCTCAGGTCGGCCCCGACCAATTCGGCTCCCCGCAGGTTGGCCTGGCGCAGGATGGCGTAACACAAGGAAGCATCGCTCAGGTCGGCCTCTTGCAGGTTGATCTGGCTGAGATCGGCTTCGTTCAGATCGGCCCCATTCAGGTTGGCCCCGCTCAAGTTAGCCCCGCTCAGATCGGTCTCGATCAGGTTGACGTTGGCCAGGTTGACGCCGTGCAGGTCGGCCCCGCTCAGGTCGGCGCCGTGCAGGTCGATGACTGCCGGGCGCAGCTCGGTCTTGACCAGGGGATCGACGATTTTTTCGCTTTGGATCAGATTGGATTCGTACAGGAACTGGAGCAAGATGCCTTTGCGCTTCCCATCCAGGATGCGCAGCGCGGTCAGCGTTTGCGCGCGGGCCACGTCGCGCACAGGGTCTTCCGGGCTGGAGTCGCTCAGCGCCTGCTCCGGGTCGAGCAGCAGCTCGGTCATCTTGTCCAGGTAACTGTGCAGGATGGCTTCTTGGGTGCGCTCGCCCGCCAGCCTGAGCTCCGCCGACCGTTCGGCCCGGTTGAACAGCAGGGCACAGCCCACCAGGGCGATGGGGATGAGCAGCAGATCGAGCCAGTCCCACAGTTTCTTGCCGGGCGTGACCCGCTCCGGGTTGGCCGGGTCGTAAAGTGCGCCAAAGCCGGTCCACTCGGCCATGTAGCCCAGGGCGATGAGTCCTGCCAGCACGGCCAGGACGGCCACGATGATCCAGATGGTTGTGCGGCGGCGGGTTCTCAGCCGTTTGGCTTCCTGTTCTGTCACGGTTCACCTCCTTTGGTGTCTGGTGACGCGCTCGGCCGCCGGGCAGGAGTGCGGGGCCGGGTCGGTCGTGCCGGTGGGTGCAGTGAGTCGGCAAAGAGCGATGTGGTTTGGGCCCGTGTGAAACGCGCAGGTATTATATCACGTCCCGCTCTTTGCGCCAAGTCAGGCAATGGAGGCGGTCCAAAAAAGCAACCGCTCCTATTAAAGTGAGCGGTTGCACCGGTTGATTCGTCTTAAAGAGCCGTTATTTCTTGGCAGCCGGGGGCGGAGCCTGTGGCGGCGTGGCCGGCTTTTTCTGCTGTTTCTGCTTCTTTTGCTTCTTGATCTTGCCCTTGTCTCCCACTCGATTCACCTCCTTCCGGACCGTGTTGTGTCTATTATAATCCATTTGTGCCGGTTTGTCTATAGCCAATCACGGATCACGGCTGAATGGTCGAGTCGGCGATCGCTTGAACGTAGACTTGAAAAGCTGTGCCCTGATCGCTGTGTCCCCGGAAGCGCCACACCGGTTGCACGGCGCGGTAGCCCAGGTCGGACAAGTGCTCCAGCGCGATGACATTGGGCCCCAGCGACAGGTAAACCAGGTCAACCTGCTCGACCGTCATCTGTACGGCAGATGGCTTTATCTCTTCCGGCTGCAGGTCAACATAGCTCATTTCCTGGATGATGTGCCACTCCAGGCGATCCTCAACCTGCCCGCCTGACACAGCCACCGCGGCGCCATCGGCCAGATCCTCAGGCAGATCGGGCAGCACGATCGTGCGTCCATCGTCTGTGATCAGCGTGTCTTGACTACCCTGGCGCCGGACCTTGCCATACCAGTGGCTCTCTTCGACCGGCTCCCATCCCGCGACGGCCAAAGTCTGGTGGTCGCCGGCGTCCTGGATCTCACCCCAGACGTGCACCGTGTTCCACTGCTCGCGGGTATACTGCTGCAAGGCGTACTCGGCCAGCGCACCCACATCGCCGCTCAGAACGAGATCGCCCACGGTG
This sequence comes from Anaerolineae bacterium, assembly GCA_016926595.1. The sequence continues at coordinate 19,520 of JAFGOG010000569.1, read as the reverse complement.
ATATAGGGCGTGCCGCCAGCCTCGAGCGGGAACCAGCACAGCGGGTTGCCGAAGCGATGCACCTGTTGGCCGGGCTGGTACAACCGCGCCCAAAAAGCCGGATTTTGGTGCCGCCATTGGCCCCACGGCGCCGTCTCGGCTGACCCGCGCTGGGTTGGTCCGCCCGGATACGGCCACACCCGCGCGTTAGCCTCGCCGGAGCTCAGGATCGTCCACGCTTCCTCGGCCGAGATGATCGGGTAGGCGGCGAGGACGTCCAGGGTCTGGGGGGTATAAACGACCTGTCCGATCTGCCCGTCGCTCCAGATGCTGACCTGCGCAAAAGGCTCGACCAGCGGCCACTGCCTGTCGAGCACGCGATAGAAAGAGAGCACATCGCCGCTGGCGATGACCTCGGCCTCACCTTCCAGCAGCCCGGCGGCGCGCAGGGTGGCTTCGGCGGCGCGCATAGCCTCCGTCAGCGGCGGCATCGCCCCGGGCTCGCGCCAGTACCCTTCGACATAGGGGGTGCGGTTGCGGTCGGTATAGCGGGCGATCCCCGTCGCCTCGAACATCACCTGGCGTGCCCCGTCGACGACCAGGTAGCCCCTGAACGGTTCGTCCTCCGGGTTGGGCACGGATGCCAGCCGGATGGACTGGTAAACCGGGCCCTGCACGCCCAGCCGCGCCGCCAGCGCAGCGGCAGAGGCCGGGGTCAGCCTGTCCGGCTCGCGCTGCACGTAGACGATCATCTTTTCCGGCTCCGATGGCAATTGGGCGGCAAGCACCAGGTTTTCGAGCGCCACGGGCTCACCCGTCCCACCGCCGCCGTAACCGGCGCGCTGCCATTCGGCCAGCGAAGGGAGCAAGATCGGCTCGCGCGGCGTGGCCGTTGCCACCGGGACAGCCGTCGGCGTCGGCGCGACAACGGCGTGGGTTGGCGTTGCTACCGGAGTGGTCGTCGGCGGCAGAAAAGTCGGTGTCGGCTGGATTGTATCGGCCGGCACAGCCGTTGGTTCCACAGTTGCGGTCAGAGTGGGCAGGTAGGCCGCCTGCTCTGGCCCGCCTGCGGGTTGGTTGCGGTTCAGCAGCGCCAGTGCGGCCAATACGATCACGGCCAGCACCGCTATGCCGCTCACTGCAAAAACAAGACGCCTGTTCATGGTGGACATCCTTTCTTTAACCGCGACCCAGGTCGCGGCGATGCCCTGTAGTGCTTTTGACGGACGAGGGTGCGGCTGGGACACGCGTTCCCCTTGGGACACGCGTGTCCTTTCGGCAGCACGCAGGCGCGCTTCCAGCCGGGCGGCAAAGGTGGCGTCGGGCGGGTTGGCCCTGGTCAGCTCCACCAGCGATGCGGCGAACGCGGCCTGTTCCGCGGGCACGGCCCCATCCTGGGGCGCTACCCCATCCTGGGGCGCTACCCCATCCTGGGGCGCTACCCCATCCTGGGGCGCTACCCGTCCCGCTTGCAGGTCGCTGAGAATAGCGTCCAGTGCGTCTGCCTGTTTTTGATCGCGCTCTTGCTCGTTCACAGTGACACCTCCAGGGATTGGTTGTGAACCAGTCTTTGTTGTAGATGGCGCAGACCCCGGTGGACCAGCATTTTGGCCGCATCCTGGCTTTTGCCCATCACCTGGGCGACTTGCGCGGCGTCGAGCTGGCCAAAGATGCGCAGCGCCACCGCTTCGGCTTGCTGCGCATCCAGGCCGCGCAGCGCCTGCGCGACGCGCTCCAGTTGCAGGTGCGTGTGGGCCATCTCTTCGGGGGATGGGTCGGGGTCGTGCAGCAGGTCGGCATCGTCCAACGGCACTTGACGACGCCGCCGGCGGTAGTGATCGGCGATCTTGTGCCGGGCAATGCCAAACAGCCAGCCTCCGAAACTGCCCCGCCCGTCGTACCCGTCGATGCTTTCCAGGGCGGCCAAAAAGGTCTGCGAGGTCAGGTCTTGTGCGTCTTGCACATCGCCGGTGCGGATCAAGATAAAGCCGTACACCCGATCCAGGTAGCGGTTGTACAACTCGCTGAACGCCTGCGGCTCGCCTGATGTAAATGGTCCGCCGCGCGTACGCGGTCCGCCGCGCGACCGCCAGGCCAGCGCCTCATCGTCCAACGCGTCCAGGCCGGCAAGCGGCGTGTGTGTTCTGTTCGGGTTGCTCAAGGTCAGTTGTCCGGCGTGCATCCGCGCGATCCCTCCCGGGCCAATGGTGCAAAACGCATTCACAAAACCGTTTTCTCTGTTCCATCTCGAACGAGCTCGTTCTACTAATATGTCGTCAACAGGCGTCATGTCGTAACAGGTATTTTCCTTTCTCCTACAGCCATTTCTTGTTGTAGAAATAATATACCATCGCCATGGCGATGGCGATCATGATGCCCCAAATGAGCGGATAGCCCCAGGGCCAGTTCAGTTCGGGCATGTAACGAAAGTTCATCCCATACACCCCGGCGATAAAGGTCAGGGGAATGAACACCGTGGCAATGATGGTCAGTACCTTCATCACCTGGTTCATGCGGTTGCTGACGCTGGAGAGATAGATGTCCAGCATCCCGGAGAGCGTATCCCTGAATGCCTCCACGGCGTCGATGACCTGGATCGTGTGGTCATAGACGTCGCGCAGGTACCATCTCGTCGCGTCGTCGATCAGCGGCGATTCGCTCCTTTCCAGGCCGCCGATCAGTTCGCGCAGGGGCCATACCGAGCGGCGCAGGAAAGCCATCTCGCGCTTCAGGTGGTGGATGGCGTGCAAGATCTCTGTCGTTGGATCGGCGACCAGCTCTTCTTCCAGCGTCTCGATCCTGTCGCCAAACTGCTCCAGCACTGCAAAATAGCGGTCCACGATCAGGTCGACCAGAGCGTAGGCCAGGTAGTCGGCGCCGGTCTTGCAGATGCGGCCCACGTTGGCGCGGATGCGATCGCGAACCGGGTCGAACTCGTCGCCTTCGCGCTCCTGGAAAGAGAGCACATAGTTTGGACCCAGCACCAGGCTGATCTGCTCGATCTCGAGCTCATCGCTTTCCTCATCGACGTGGTAGAACGACTTGAGCACGACAAAGAGATACTGCTCATAGTCTTCCAGCTTGGGCCGCTGCGTGGTGTTCAAAATATCCTCCACCACCAGTGGGTGCAGCCCGAACTGCTCGCCGAGCTTGCCGAGCAGCTCCACCTCGTGCAGGCCGTCCACGTTGATCCAGGTCACACCGGCCTGGTTCTGCGGGGGGAGCGTGGCCTCGGTCGCACGTAGTTCGTGCAGTTCGACGTGCGCCGCGTCATAGGCGATCCTCGTGATCCTGGTTTCCTGCATCTTACGTTCGCCGATGTGCACTAGCGTGCCAGGCTCGAACCCGCTCTGTGCCGATAGCTTTTTGAACAGTTTGCGCATTGTCTTCTACCTTGATTTGTGTTCTAAGAGTCAGAAATGACGGCCAACAGATACATGCCCTTGTCTTCGACCAGCAGGTCTGGCGCTCTGCCGGCCTGGGGCTGCAAAGCATAGATCATTCTGTGCCGTACACACCTGCCAACTCGGGCCGATCGAGGACGGCTTGATGCGGCAGCGACCGGATATTCCCATCTTGCGCGTAAAGGATGACGTTTCCGGGGAGGGCGTTTGGTTCTGTCGGCAGTGCAGCGACCAAGACGTGGCGCTCCAGGCTGGAGTGGATGCCCGGCACCATGTTTCCTCCGCCGGAGAGAAAGGCCACGTAGCGCCCGCCGGGTGAGAGCGCGCCATCTGAACTGCGGCCATCGGACGGACGCCCGTCCCAACCTCGGCTGAGGAGATGGAGGGTGCAAAGCTCTGGTCATCACCCCGCTTGCCGTCTGGAGCAGTGGTGATCAGCGTTGTCACCTCCGTTTCCCGATCATACAGATAGACATATTTCATCGCCACCAGGTAGACGGCGTAGCGCCCGTCGCCAGAGAGATGGACCTCATCCTTTTCACCCCCCAGCGGCTTGCCGTCCTGGTTGACGCTGATCAACCGGATGGACAAAGAGTGAGCTGTTGGCACCGGCGTTTGTGTAAGCATGGGCGATGGGGCAGCCGTGGACGTCGGCGTTGGAACCGGGGTCGATGTTGGCCTGGGTGCCATCGTCGCCGCCGGTGCTGGCGTGGGGCTGGCGGTAGCTGTCCACGCCGGTGCAGGCGTTGCCGTGGAAACCTGCTGTGTCGTTGCTGCCGGCGGCGTAGACATGATTGGATTGGTGAGTTTGATGCACGCGACAATGAGTAGCCCGAGCACGAGGTACAAAATAACCCTTGGCTGAGATCGTTTCATACATCTCCCTCCCAGGGATCTAGTCCATCACCCTATGGACCGGCTTGATCAGCCTGACCGGCAGGTGTGATCTCGACAACATACGCCTTGCCTTCTCGCTGTCCCCAAAACATATACCGCTCCTCGCCAAAACGGGGTGTATAGAGCACGATCTCGCAGCAATAGCCGATCGTGATCTCGTCAAAGGGCGGGCCGACCTGCTCGCCACCGTACAAGATGAAATAGGTGTTGTCTCTTTTCCCGATCAAGATCAGCTTGCCATCGAGCTCATAGGGACGGTAGGCTGCATCCAGCCCGTATTGAGACCGCAGATCTTGGCCATCATAGATGATTGTCTGTACGCGTTCGCCGTAAAACTCCCAGGCCGCCTTGCCGTCGATGAACTGGAGCGAGATGTTGGGTGAGTGGAAAAAGGTGCCGTCACAGATCGTGCGCACGACCCGGCCGTTCTTGCGCAGCGAGGCGCGCGGCAAGAGGTCGCTTTCGCGCGTGTGTGTCTCGTAAATGTCGCCGTTCACGGTGAGCAGCAGCTCTCCGTCCTCCGTGCGTGTGCCAGCCGTCCCGCCGCTGCCCAGCGCGGAGAGGGAGTAGCCCAGGCACGCTTCGCCCTGGCGCCAGTCCAAGTCACTTGCACGGCATTCCCGCCAGCGCAGGCCCGCGTCAAGCAGGTGTTCGTCTGGCGCGATGGCCGGAAGCGGTGTTGGCACAACGGGCATGATGGTGATCGGCGCCACCGCCTCGGGCAAAGATGGCTCGGCTCGCGGCGGCTCAGCAGCCACACAGCCAGGCAGGCACCATGCCAGGCAGGTCAGAATGAACACAGGTGCCATCACAGCCTTGTTGCGCATCGTTACTCTCCATCACGCAATGGTGCGGGTAGGTTGGCGCCACCTTGTTCGACCAGCAGAACCTCGCCGTCGGGCCGGGCTGCAAAGCGCCACCAGTGACAGCGCTCCGCCGGGCAGTCGTCCGGAAGCTCCCCTGTAGCCGGCGTGTCCCAGCGGTAGGTAAAGGTGACCAGGACGGTCGGATGGGATCTGTCCGCCTCGTCCACGACCTCGGTTCTGACGCTGCGGACAGTGTCCTCTTCCCATACGCTTCGCCCATCGCGCAGCGGGAACGCTGACGGATCGACCTCCGCCGGCAGCAGCTTGCGGGTCTCGACGATCGCCCAGCCGGGGTCGCCCGCCGGCACCCGGTCGAAACGGAAGCTCGCCAACACGGCGTCGAGCGCGGCTGATGTCTCCGCCGTGGCATGGGGGCCGCGATAAGCCTCCAGGCGCAGGCGGCGTCCCCACTTACAGAACTCGGCCCCGGTATCTGGAGACAGCCCCCCCAGATCCTGGCGCTCGTATTCGGGGCCGTATGCGGCGTCAATGCCGCCCGGCCCTTCGACCTGGATCAGCACCACATACGCGCCGCCATCGTGGATCTGGGCCAGCACGCTCTCACGGTCGTAACGGTAACTCGTGCCGTCGGCGGTCTGGGTTGCCACCTGGGAGGCCCAAAAGCCGGGCTGGCCCCAACTGTTGAACGCCACCAGCCCCTCGAACAGCTTGGCCAGGAGCTGCGGCCCTTCGGCGGCAGCCCATCCCGGGGGCAGATCCACAGTGAGGTGATATTGCTCGGAGCGAAAGGTGGGTGGCGTAGGGGTCAGTGTGACCGCAGGCGTGACAGGAGGCGTTGTGGTGATGGGGATAAAAGTAAACGTGTCCAGAAATCGCTCGAACGCGGCCCTGGCCGTGTTATCCGCAGCCGACTCCAAGTCGAGACCGACCAGGGGGTGAAAGGTCAGGTTGTATTCGTGACCGCTGTGTAGAACCACCACCTGGCGGCTGGTCCAGCGCGTCAGGTGATTCACCACTTGCATGGCCTGCTCGCCACCTACCTCCAGGCAGCAGCGCGTCTCGATCTGGTCGCGAAGCGACGGCGCAACGGGCGCCAGGCTGGCTGCCACCGTCTCGGTAAGCGTGGCCCCGGCAGGCTCTCCGACGGCGACCTTGACGCTGTACGTAGGGAAGGCCTGCTCGCCATGGGCGTTCAGCTCGCTCAGGAACTCGACCACGTGCCACAAGCGCATCGTGGGGTCGCTTTGCGCGGTTGACCCGCTGACCTGCCAATCGGCTGGGTAATCAACGGCGAATCCCAGGGCCGTATCCTGATAGCGAACCACAGGCAGGGTGTTGGGCGTGGCATCTCTCGCCGGGCCGCAGGCACAGACGAGCCCGCCGATCGCGGCCAGGTACAACGCCAGGATAATCAGCCTCGACCTTGTTCGGATGTCCCTCGCCGTGAGGAGTCGGATCCCCGAACTTGTTCGGGTTCGACCACCTTGGCCATTCAAAACTTCCATCCTGTTCGACCTCGCGCAGATAGAGCTCTTAGCTCTAGACGGTCCATGATCCTCTCTGCTGTCTCGGCGTCGGCGCGGCGTACGCGGCCCTCCTCTATGACCGTCGGGATGGCTTCCACAGCAACGATGTCGGCCCCTTGCACCGTCACCTGCAGCAGCGCGCCCCAGCGGCAGTCGGCCGGGTAGAGCTGGTCGAACAGGAAATTGCCCAGGCTGTAGGCGACCAGCGTCCGGCCCAGCCACTCGACCCGCTGCAGGACGTGCGGCCCGTGCCCGGCGATGACCGTGGCCCCGGCGTCAGCCAGTGCGGCGGCGATGGCCTGCTGGCGCGGGCTGGGTGCGGCCTGGTACTCGCTGCCCCAATGGATCGAGACGACGACCACGTCAGCGTGGGCGGCGGCAGCGGCGACGGCCTCAGCCGCCGCGGCGATGTCCAGGGGGATGGCGCTGTCGTCCAGGGCCAACCCGTAGAGCGATGGCGCCATCGCCGTGGGGGTCTCGTCCAGCCAGGGGGCGATCCCCGCCGCTTGCAGGACACTTGCCGTCTCACTCAGCCCGGGCTGGCCCGCGTCCAGGGCGTGGTTGTTGGCCAGCGAGAGGGCATCGATCCCGGCGGCGCGCAGGGCGGTCACGGCCTCGGGCGGCGCGCGCAGATCGTACCCTTCTTTGAGCTGCGGCCGGGCGGTCAGCGGCGACTCCAGGTTGGCGATGACCAGGATCGGCTCCGATCCCGGCCCGGGCTCCGGCCAGGGCAGGACGCCGGCAAACGCCGCTTTCCACTCCCCGTCTAGCGCCTGGGCGACGCCCCGTCCCAGCATAATATCCCCCGCCAGGATCAGCGTCAGCGGGCCTTCTGTCGCCGCCTCAACGCCGCCGGAGAGGGCGTTTCCCTCGGGCGGAACAAACCCCTCGTCCGGCGACGCCGGGAGTGCGCGGCAGCAGCAGCCCATAATCAAAAGGAATATGACGAACCTATTCCTATTCATTTTTAGAAATCGTTCATTATTTGTTCATAGTAACCGCTTTAGCGGTCTTCAGCCGGACGGCGGGTAGGATACCCGCCCTACCTGAAGCTGTTTGTCCATTCCGGCAGGTCCGGCGCCTGGCCCGCGGCAAGCATGGCCCGCCACGCCTCGTCGGTCAGGCGGTCGCTCATCGGCCACGCGAACTCGTAATAAGAGAAAACCCCGCCCTTGGCCAGTTGCAGGTTGCCCTTGCTGTCCGGCACGACGACCACGATCTCGTAAACGGGGCCGATGGCCTCCTCCAGCACCTGGCCGTTGGGGTCGGTGGCCACGTCGGCGACCAGCGCGGCCGGCTCTTGGTCCTCAAAGAACGGCCGCCCTTCGCCATCCATGTCGGCCGAGGCCAGGGTCATAGCCTCCAGTTCGCCGCCATAATAGTACAGGCGCACATAGTCGTCGTCGCTCAGCGGCTCGCCGTCCAGCTCGCGCTGCGCCGCGCCGAGCAGGAATTCGAGCAGATCGGTCAGGCGCATCAGATTGGCGCGCGTGTTGTCGGTGAGCAGGTCGCGGCTCTCCAGGCCCAGGCGTGTCATCCTGGCCAGGGCCAGCAGCCGCGCGTAGAGCTCGGGGTTGGGCTCGACCCACCCTTGAGGCAGATCCACTGGCCCCCCGCCGCCCATCTCGGCCATCGCTTGCTTGGCGTAGAGGATGGTGTCGTGTTTGAGCTCGGTCCACGAACCCAGCGCCGTGTTCAGATCCTTGCGCGCCCAGGCCTGGGTCTGCATAAAGGCCGGATAGGACGCGCCTTTGGGCTCCAGCAGTGGCTGGAAGGCATAAAGCCAGGCCCAGTACAGGTTCTGCGTCCAGGAATCGAGTTGCAGCGCCGCGATCTCGCCGCGCACCTTGCTCATCTGCTCGGGATAGTTGGCGTAGGCTGTCTCGCCCATCTCATCGAGGATGGCATAGGCCTCCTCGGAGCCCAGCGCGGCCATGACGTCCAGCCCTTTGGGCAGCCAGCGCGGGTTATCCAGCGTGCCCACCTCGCGCCAGATGAGCTGTTCAAAGATGTAGGCGTCGAGCACAAACCGCTGGCCCATAAAGCGAAAGCCCTGAGTCACCTGTTCCTCGTCTTCCCAGATGGTGACAAACATCGAGTTGATCTGCGGCGGTGGCAGCTGCCGGGCCGCCTCGGTAAAAGCGGCGAGTTTGCCCTCGTCGGCGATATCGGAGACGGGCGCGCCGGCGCCAAACATCAAGTCCCACAGCGCGCCGTACTCGTGGAATCCCAGGTCATCGGCCTTGCCCACGATAAACACCGTGGGGTCATAGACCCGGGCCCACACCTCGGCGGCCGGTGTGCCGTTGACCGCCGTGTGGTGCAGGATGTGGGTGATCAGCAGCGCCATGCGCGTTTCATCGGGCTTTTGCAGGCGCATGTTGATCCGGCCGTACCACATCATGGTGCGGAAATAACGCTGGAGCTGCTCGCTGCGCGTATAGTGCCCGCGCGGCACGTACTGCGAATAGTCCTCGCACATGCAGGGCTGGTCCAGGCACTCTGGCGGGGGAACGGCAGCGCACGGGTCGCAGCCCGCCGGGCAGCTCTGACCAAAGATCGGGCTGGGCGCCAACCCGCCGTGCGCCTCGATCTGCGCCAGCTCGGCGGCCACCAGGTCGGCCACCTCCGGCGGAGCCACTGCCTCGGGGTTGATCAGCGCGTCGGCCACGGCAAAATAGGCGACCACGCTGCGCGCGATCCCTTCCAGCGAGGTGCCGCGCTGCCCGGCATAGATCGCTTGCGCCGATTGCAGGCATGCCGCGGTCAGGGCGCGGATGTCCGGCTCGAAATGCTCTCGTTCCAGGTCGCGCAGCATCTTGTCAAAGATCAGGTGATAGATGTGCAGGACCGAGTCGGTGGTCACAAAGACCGGCAGATCGTTGTAACGAACCTGATCGTATAGCTGGTAGAACTCGGCCCACTCGGCCGGGGTGACCACAAAGCCGTTCTGGGCCAGCACGCTGCGCCGGGCGGCGTCGAGGGCGAACGGTTCCACCCCACGGACTGCGGCCAGGTCGACGGGCAGCGTATACCCCTTATAGGCTGCGGGCAGGGAGACGGCCTTCTGGCTATAGTTAGCAAAGGCCGCCGCGCGGATGCCGGTTTCCGGGACCACAGGCGCCGTCGGCTGGACGGTGGGTGAAGGTGGGATCGTTGCCGTAGGCGCGACGACCGCAGTGGGCTCACTGGTTGCGGTTGGCACCGTCACCGGTGCTTGAGTTGGGGTTGGCGGCGCCGGTGTCGGCGTCGATGGGGCGGCCGCGGTGTGCGTGGCCACAGGTGTCTGGACCACAGGTCGGCATGCCGCCAAAACGACAGACACAATCATCATCCATACAAGAACCTTGTTTTTCATTTGTTACCTCCTGGAGAATCCTTCATCATTACTTGCAAGCCACACCGGTCGGCCTCGCTCAGGCAGTCCGGGTCGAAGCTGCCGGCGGGCGAGCGCCATGCCATGGTGAATCCAAAGCCGTTCCAACGCCACACGTCGACGTGTGTACCTTGAACGCCGCGGTGGGGTGTACCGCCGCGGTGGGGTGTACCGCCGCGGCCGTCGCCATAACTGCCCTCGACCGTCAACAGCTCGTTGGCGCCGTCCCCGTCCACGTCGTCGACGGCCATGCTCAAAAAGGGCACGGGCAGGGCCGAGCCGGCCCAAATCTCGTCCCCATCCTGTGGATCGAGCAGGATGACGTGGCAACTGCGGCCCGCCGTGTCGTGAAAGCCGGCAATGGGGCTGGGCACCTCGCTCCACTGCTGGATCGGCCAGTCGCGCCACGGTCGCCAGACGACCAGCACCCACTCGGCCGCGCCGTCGCCGGTGACATCGGCCAGGGTTGAGGCCGTGACCTGCCAGTCGGCCGGCAGGTCGGCGGTGCCCGGCAGCAGCGTTGCCGCCGGCATGGCCTGGGCCGCTGCCAGGGCCGCCAGCATCGGCGCCAGCGCGACCAATATGATGCCCATCTTGATTTTGCTCATCGCCAACACGCTCGGCCAGAAACTCGCTCAGAAACCGGGTTTTTTCTTCAAAAACCCGGTTTCTTGAAACACCGGTTCCTATATATTATACCCCAATTTACCCCTGATTACACGTTGTTTGGGCGTCGTTTGGGGGGCGGAATCCCGCGCCGTTGCTCGCCGAGGTCGCCTACCAGTCCCACCGAGCTGGACGGCCTGCCCCGTCGCATGGCCGAGAGCGATCGGGCTGTCTTCGCGCGTGTCGTGGTCTACTCGCCGGCGTCCGGGTGGAGGGTCACGCTCCGGGCCATGCGGTGAAAGAGATCGAACCCGGCGGTGACCGTATCGGTCAGGTCGGCTGTGACCAGCAGATCGAGCGCCGGGCGGTCGAATGGCGTGGTCAGGCGGACGTCCAGCTCGTGCTCGGCGCTGTAATAGATCACCATCAATTGCGGCGAGGTCTCCCAGTTCTTGGTGGCGTGTTGGTAGGCGGCCCACACGAACTCGATCCCGGCCCATCCCTGGACGGTGGTGATCGGCCTGGACCACTCCACCTGGTAGCCACCCTGATTGGGCATCCAGGTGAACGGATCGGCCAGGTCATAGTCCTGCTGCGGGCGATAATAGATCTCGACCGCCACCGGCGGCCCGTCTGCTTCGGGCGGGTGGAACCACACGCTGGTCTGCGTCTCACCGGTCACGACAGGCTCGTGGATCCACTCCGGTGGATACGCAACCGATATGCCTGTGGGAAACTCCAAGACAGGCCAGGCCTCGAGCGGTTCCGGCAGCAGCGCCAGTGCCGCCGCCAGGTCGCGCATCGCCTGCATGTCTACCTCCGTGGCGGTTTGCGTACCCTGCCCGGCAAAGGACAGGTGCACGGTCATGCTGTCGGCGACCGCGCCGTCGGTCTGGACGTGCTCGAAAGGCCGGAGCGCTTTCACCCACGCCGTTACCTGCTCCAGCTCGGCGCCCGAAAGGCGGCTCTCTCGCGGCGCGTCCTCCTGGCACGACGTGATCATCACCCGGCCGCCGGCATACACGGTTACTTGATCGCAGAACCCGGCAATGCCGCCCTCGCGCTGCCAGAACAGGACCATCACCTGGTCGGGATCGACCGGGACAGGCGGCTCCGCCGTCGGCGTCGGCGCCGAGACGACCGGCGCGGTAGGTGTAGAAACTGTCGGCGTAGCCGGCGATGTACACCCGGCCAACGCCAACACGATAACCAACTGCACCAATATCCACTTGTTCCATCCCATAATCTTGATCCTTCCTGGCAGGTCTGGCTTGATCAAGCCATTTCTGTCTCTGCCTTGTATCAGTGATAAGACGCATTTGGGTGGCATAAAGGTCCAGATGGTGATGGAGGAAATCGCTTGACTTGGCTTGTTTCTGCTAGGCCGGCTCCCTGTCGATCAACTTGAATGGCTTGCCGTGTCTGGTCACAATGACCGAGCGGTTGGCCCGCTTATCCTCAATTGCTTGCCGATATACCGCGAGCAGCCTCTGCGTCTGATAGGCGATGTCAAAGTCTTGTGCCCTGCTCACCGCGGCGGCCCTGTAGCGCTGGGCCAACGCCGGATCATCCAGCACCTGCTGGATGGCCGCAGCCAGGTCAGCGCTGTCGTTCCTGGTCAGCAAGCCTTCTTGATCGTGCCGGATCACGTCGCGCGTGCCGGTGGCATCGACGGCAACGACCGGCAGCCCGGCTGCCAGCGCCTCGATCGTGACCAGCCCTTGGGTCTCGGTCGTGGATGCAAAGGCGAACAGGGTGGCCGCCCGCAGGTAGCCGGGCACCTCGGCGAAGGGCACTGCGCCGACAAACTCGGTCCGATCGGCCATGCCCAGCCGCCGGGCATAAGCTTTGAGCGCCTCTCGTTCGGGCCCATCGCCGATCAAGGCGAAACGCAGCTCTGGACAGGCCGGCATGACGAGGGCCATGGCATCCAACAGGGTTCGCCAGTTTTTCTCCGGCGCCAGCCGCCCTGTCGAGATCACCACCGGATCGCTTCCCCAGCCGCGCCGCTGGCGGATCGGTCGCCCATCGGCGCGCCGGTATGGTTTTAGGTCGATACCCGTTGGGATGACGGTTATGCCACCGGTCAGACCATACGCCTCAACCAGCGCCTCGCGCATGCTCTGTGAGGGCACGACGACGTGCTGGCAGTGCTGCATGTACGTGCCCAGCCGGGCTTCGATCGCCCGCTTGATAAACGCTTGCAGGCTGTCTTGCGGCAGGGGCACGTAATGGCTGTATTCCTGGTACTGGGTGTGAAACGTAAAGACCAGGGGCACGTTGAGCTCGCGCGCCCGGTGCGCTGCCGTCTGCCCCAGCAGAAACGGATGATGGGCGTGGATCACATCCAGCTTGAGCATGGGCAGCAACTGCCCCACGAAAGGCGAAACGGGGATCGCTGCCGCGAAATCAATGTCCGGGCTGACTTTGATGGCCGGGTAGCGGAATACAAACGGCTCAGTGTCTTGATAATGACCCGCCTCCGGACAAAAGATGAACACATTGTGCCCCAGCCCGGTCAAGGCCTGGCGAAAGAGATTCACCGAATGTGTGACGCCGTTGATCATCGGCAGATAGGTATTGGTAAAATAGGCAATGTGCATTCTGGTTGGCAAAGAAGAGATGGTCATCGGCTTGGCTCGGTCGAAAAATGAGTTGATCTCAAGATCATATCACAACTCGAACGCCGATGCAATTCGGATGCGAGTGCGTATCGAGTACCGAGTACTGCGTATGGTTGTGAGGCGGCGCAGAGTTGTCGTCATGACGCAATACTCGGTACGCAATGCTTGTGGTTCAGATCTGCCCATAGGCCGCCAGGCAGCAGACTGCTTCCAGCGTCCCCCGGCCGCGCCACTCCAGCGCCGCCGCCGGCCCGGGCGGCTCCCAACTGATCGGCCAGCCGCCATCGGCCTGCTGCCGCGCCAGCAGGTCTTGCAGGTGACCGTCGATCTGCCGCTTCGAAAAGAGAGCGCGCCAGGCCGAATCAGGATGCGGCGCAAAGTGCAGCGGCGTCAGCCCATAGCCTTGCACCGGCGCCTCGGCGATAAAGAAACGCGCCTGTGGCAGTGCGGAGGCGATGACATCGGTGAGCCGTTTGGCCAGCGCCCGGTCGGGCAGGTGATCCGCCAGCCGCGTGGCACAGACCAGCGTATGCGCCTCGCGCGGCGGGTCCCGGAGCAGCAGCTCGCAGCAGGTTTCTGTGGCGTGGGAGAGCCAGGGGTGTGCCACACCCTGATAGTGCAGCAGCCCACACAGCCCTGCCGTTGGGTTCAGATCGGGAACCAGCGCTGACGGGCCCCAATGTCCCGCGTGCGGGGAAGCCAGCGCGGTTTCCAGGATCGGCGGCACTAGGCCCACCTCGTCCGAGACAGACTCGAGGAAAGCGCAGGCAGAGCTCGCCAGATCCAGATCGTGGCGCCCAGCCTCGCACAGGGCAGCTAATCCGACCTCAATGAACAGCGGTTGGCTTTCCGGGCAGCGCAGGTCTGGCTCCAGCGCGTGTCCCAGCCCACCGTCGGCGTTCTGGTAGGCGCGCACGGCCCGGCCCACGGCCGCAGGTTCGGCGTGGCCGAACTGGACCTCGAACAGCCGGCGCTCCAACAGCCGGGCGTGGGTCAGTATGAACGTTTGTGCCCTCGACAGGATATCACTCATCTTGGGCCTCCTCATCTTGCCAGGGAAAGATGCGCATCACCTTGTCTAGCACGCCCAGCGTGTTCGGCCCATAGTACTCACCGTTCAGCGGGTTGACCGTGCCGCGCACGTTGTACATCAGGCCCAGCGCCGCCAATCGCTCGTCCGGGTCGACGGCCATCGCCGCCTCGTCCACCGCCACGTGCCGCACGCGCCCCACCAGCAGGCGCCAGCGGCTGCCCTCGACCAGCGGGCGGTGCCAGGTCAGTTGGCACTCGAGGTTGATCGCGCACTCGGCGATGCGCGGCGCCCGCACCGTCTGCGCTGCTTCGATGGTCAGGCCGGCATCGGCGATCTCGTCGTTGTCCGGCCCATTGCAGGCGATGGTCTCAAAGCACTGCTTATAGTGCCTGACCGAGGGAAAATTGAGACACCACTCGCCCTCGCGTACGATATTGGCATAGGTGTGGGTTTGTTCGAGCAGCGCCAGCAGCGATGAATAGCCGTCGTGGTCGCCCACCACCAGTCCCCAGGAATGGAGATTGGCGTTGGCCGCGCCGTTGGCCTTCAGCGTGGTGACCAGAAAGATGGGGTTGGGCACGGTGACGACGTACTCGAGCCAGGAAAAGACAGTGTACTTGTTCGGCCAGTCTTCGACCAGGTACGAAGGCTGGTTGATCCCGATCTCGTGTTTCATGGTCTGCTCCGTTCTATCTCAGTCCTTAAATGTGGATCAAGAACCGGCAGCGCTCGTCGCCGTGGGCGATCGAACCCAGCAGCTCGACCTCGACCGGCCTGTCCAGCAGCGTCTCAAAAAGCTGCTGGTACCAGCCGCATGAACACAGACAGTAGGTCGCCGAAAGTGGCTCTTTGATTTTGTTCACCGACCCGCAGTAGCAGCGATCGTAGGCTGCGTGGATCGCCTTGCCTTCGCGCTGCAAATGCCCGCCGCCGATGTGCATCGCGTTCAACCGCGCCAACAGGTCGTCCAGGTCGCGGGCCTGCTGGGCGATCCGCATGGCTTTTTCCAGCGTGCCCGCGCCGATGCAGCGCCGGCCGCAGGCTTGCATGATCGTGCGGCGCGTCTCCGCGTCCACTTCCCGGTCGAGCACGTCGACCATGTCGCGGATGCGGCGGGCTTTTTGCGCCGGCGTTTTCAGCGTGGCATAGGCCTCACAGTCGCGGACGAGCTCGTCGCGAGCCGCGCCTTGCAGCCACGATTCGACGTTCTCTTGAAAAACCCCTGCTTTGAATGGCATACTTTATCCTCCCAAGCTGCTCACGTGCGACGCACCTGAGCACCTTGATCACCGGATCCCGATCTGCAGCCCGATGATGTTGTTCGGCGAACTATCCCCCTCAAAGTGATAGTGCCACTCGCGGTTGTCGCCCGATGGCTCCAGCCCCGCCTCTTTGATGGCGGTCATCAACGCCTCGTAGGCCGGCCCGATGTGCTCCAGGCTGCCCCAAAACAGCAGCGACGCGCAGCGGATAGGGGACAGGGTCTTGACCTGCGCTTCGCCCGCCGCCGGCGTGTCGGGCCTGACCGGGACGCCGAGTTCCATGATGTAGGTATCCGGCTCGCTGACCCAATAGTAGCGGGTGATCAGCGGCCCCACCTGGGCGATGCCGGCGGCGTCCTGGGCTGCTTCGATCAGCGGGATCAGCCGGTCCAGCTCCTCATCGAGCTTTGCCATAGGGGTGGGCCGGCCGGCGACGTGAAAGAACGTCTCTTGGCGCGTGCAGACCACGCGCATCTGGCCGATCAAGAACTCAGGTATAGTTGGTGTTTCCATAGGCGACTCCTTCGATCATGATTAGGCAGTCGGCGTCGATAAACTCGGTGGTAGAGGTCATCCGGGCCGGGTATTGGCCCTGTTCAAAGTGGTTTCGGAACAGCTTTTCCATTTCTGGCAGATCCTTGATCTCTTTGAGCCAGACGTTGACTTTGACCAGGTCGGCCAGGGACAGGCCAAATTGGGCCAGCGTACCCTGCAAGTGTTTAAAGATGTCCTCGTGCTGTTCGGCAAAGGTGGCCCCAAAGCCACGATGCAACCCCACAAACACGAAATCGCCCGCAGCCACGGCCGACGAATAGCTGTAGGGGGTGGCGATCCTTTTGACCGTTGCCATAGTTTACTCCTTTTCTGACGGCGGGGCAACGTAACCCAGCCAATGCGCGCTACAGGTTGATGGCCCATTCGGGTGACGTGACCAGCACGTCGCGGGCCGCAGTAGCGGCATGAACGCGTCAGTCTGCCGGGAAATGAAAGCCGGCATCCTGCTCATAGAGTGCGCGGATGTCGGTCATCGGGCCGGATTGGCTGTAATAAGTCAGGCTGTCCTTTTTCATCGTTTGCTCCTTTATCTCTTGAAACCGGGTTTTTCGCGGGTGCTCTTTACCCGCAAAACCCGGTTTCTCCAAGTCACTCCCATCACCCAGCCAACACCTGCTCCAGGTGCGCGATGGCCTGGGCATCCTTCTCGCGCGCCTGGCGAATGATCTCGACCATCGCCCGGCGTTTGGCGGGGTCAGACATCGCCCGGTACGCCTCGGGGTTGCCGGTGCCGCCCGCCAGCTCCCAGACTTCCCACATCAGGTCGTGCTCGGCGGCGTAGAAGGCGGCGGCGTGCAGGATGTGCTCCATCGTGCCGCGTTTGCCCGGCCCGGCGGCAAACCCTTCGACCAACTGGGCCAGGAAGAGCGAGTTGTACCAGCGGGCCTCGGCCAGGTTGCCCACGGCCGAGTCATGGATAAAGTGGTGGGCGCGCAGTGTCGCTTCGTCCTCGGCGGGCCATTCCTCATCGCGCAGCAGGTGCTCGGCCCAGGCCTCGTAGGCGGCCAATCCGTTGTGGCGGTGTTGGTACCACTCCGGTGCGTCCGCTTCGGGCCGGACCATGGGCACGCGGCCCACCTGCAGCATCCATTTGAGCGCAGCCTGGCTGGTTTCCTCCAGCGAGGGTTTGTCTTTCTTGCCGCCGATGATCAGCAAGCACAGCGTGTCCTGGAACCAGTCGCGCTTGCGAAAGTAACCCGCTGGCTCCAATGCGACGCCCGCGTTGAAATCGGGCATACCCTGGAAAAAGCTCCAACCGACCAACACGTCGCCGCCTTCGTCATAGCCGGCGATGATCGCCGGCTCCGGCGGGCCGACGACGCCATAACCCAGCACTGGCATGCCTCGTTCGATGCTCTCAGCGATCCGCTGCCGGAATAGCGCCTCGTTGTCGCGCCCCGCTTCTTTCTCCACCCACTCGAACTCATAGCCGATGGCGTCAAAGATGTGCTGCTCCGGCGCGGCCGGATCGGGGGACATATAGAACAAGGCCCCGTTGTCGCCATGCCAGCCTTCCTTCCAGGACAGGAACGCTCCCGCGCCCGACACGCCGACCAGGAAGGCATAGGTGCACAGCACCTTGCAGTCCGGGTTCTTGGCCAGGCAGTGTTTGCAGCCATAGTCTGGTTCGCCCAGAAACTCCAGCACTGCCCGCATCACCGAGGGCAGGATAATGTCCTCCGGACAGCGCTTGCCGCCCTCGTAAAAATGCACGCGGGGGATGCTCTCCAGAACAAGACGTTGTGTTGACATCGATTTTCTCCTTTACGCCTGGCATCCCGAGCAGTAATAGATCGCCCCGCCCAGGTAAGCTTCCTTGCGGATGGTCGTGCCGCAGGCCGGGCATGGCTTGCCCACCGTGTTTTTGCTCAAGATGGTTTTGTAGCCGCCGGGATGGCCAAACAGGTCGCGCTCGGTGTCCCGCCCGCCTTGGGCGGTCATCGCTGCCAGCACCTCTTTGACCGCATGATACATGGCTCCGATCTGGCCCTCCGGCAGCTCGCCCATCTTGTGCTTGGGGTGGATGTGCGCCGTCCACAGGATGTCCTGCAGCACCCCGTTGCCCAACCCCGGGATGCGCTGCTCGGTCGCCAGGAAGGCCTTGGCCGACAGAGCTGGCGTATTCTCGTCAAAGAGGGTCTGGAAATAGGCCCGGTCAAAGGTATCGCTCAACGGTGAGGGCCGCGCGATGGCAATATCGCGGTCGGGAAAGCCGCCAGGCCCGCCGGCCGGGAAACAGAAAAAACCGCCCCACATCTGGGCGCTGGCGCTGATCGCCGTCCCATCCTCGAACTCGAGCAAGAGCTGGTGTTTTTTGGGGCGTTTTTCTCCCACAACGTGGTAGCGGATCGGCGCGCTGATCGACAGCAGCAGTTCGCCGGCCTCGAACTCGATGTGCCCGCCGACCCCACTTCCCCTCCCGATTACCTTGCCCGTCAGCCGGCTGTTGTATTCCGCCGGATCGCCCGTGTACCAGGCGAACTTGTGCGGCGAGGCGTTAGCCACGGCGTGGGCGATCCGTTTGCCGCCCAGCGTCTCGGCGATCTGCCGGGCGATCACGACGGCTTCGGGTAACTCGATCATCGGTTCATCCTTTCCTTGGCTTTGCCGCCAACTCAGGCGCCAGGCGCAAGATCTCGGGCCTCGCTTTCGTACAGACGCTGGATGTCTTGGCGCGATACCCGCTTGGCCCAATGGAATGTGTCGTGGTCGGGCATCCTCATCTCCATTTCTGGTCCCGCTCTGCGCTAGCGCGCATTCGATCCTGGCTCCATCATACCGCCGATTCCTGTCAGAACGCGTCATATTCTGGCAGGAAACTAGAAAATTTGTTCGATGTTCGGGGCTGAACCAGCCTATTGATGGAATTGAAAACCTGCCAGAAAACGATCGTAGACGATCCAGTCCTCCTTGTCTCCGGTATGCACGATCACGATCGTGTACAACTGCCCGGATCGGGCAAAAAAGTAGCTGTCAGAGGCGAAGGCCTGTGGGCTGCGCGGGCGCCGGGTGTGGATGGCTGTGCGTCCGGCGATCTGGGTGTCGGGCTGGCGCTCGTCGGGCAAAAGATTGTGGTCGATCAGCCAGCGGGCCAGGTCGGCGTTTTCGGGTGGGCGATAGTCCTCCCGGTCACCTGGATGGTTGACGAATATCATGGGCCAGTTGTCCCCTCCGACCAGGGGGCCGACAATCGTGAGCGTTTTGAGCGGATCATCGGCCGTCTCTATTTTCGCGTCCGGCGGGTAATCAAAGCGATAGCCGAGTGTCTTGTTGTGGTAGATCTTCCAACCGTCGCTGGCGAACTCGGTCTCCGCCACCGGCATCGGGCTGGCCGCCGGCGCGCTGCCCGGTTTGCACTCGCCGCGAAAATAGGCCCACTCTTCGCACTCACTGCCGTCGGCAAAGACGCAGATGCCGGCGACGCCGCCCGA
>JAFGOG010000092.1 GCA_016926595.1 Anaerolineae bacterium | reverse complement strand
GTAGTGGCTGAGTGGGAAAGCCTGGCGCCGCCCACGGCGCAGGGCGAGAAAGGGCGCCTTGCGGCCCAGCAGGTTGAGGTGGACGCGTGTGGCCGGGCCGTTGGGATCGTCCCACACCAGGTCGATGACCGGCTCAGCGGGCGTCAGGGATCGCCCGGCGCGTTGAGCCAGGGCATCCATCGTGCGCAGCAATGACTCGGCCGTGTCAAAGCCGGGCACGAAGGACACGCCGCTGCGGTCCAGCCGCTCCACCATGAGCAAGCCCGGCCCGTTGGCCGTGACCGAGGTCACCGTCTCGTCTCCGAGCAGGGCATCCAGCGGACCCAGGCCGACCGTCTCGGCATACAGGCGGCTCAACGTCGCCGGGTCAGGGCTGAGTGGGGCGTCGACCAACACCCTGTCGCGCAAAGCCTGGGTGATGGCCGCGCGAATCGCCTCGGCGTGGCCGGTTTCGCCCGGATTGAAGGTGGTGAGCGGCAGGGTTCTGAGCAGGTAGCGGCGCAGCTCCGTCCGCTGTTGAGCCGTCAGCAGGTAGCCCTGGGGCTGCCGCTCCAGCCGCGCGGCCAGGTAATCGTAACCCGTCCAATCCCCGGTCACGGCAGGCCTCCTTCTACCAGCCACGCCGCCAGCCTGGCATAGGCTCGCGCCGGGGGGCAGAGCCGCTTCTTCTGAAAGTCGTACACCAGGTCGGTCGCGTGGTGGGCCGCCGCCGTCCCGGGATCGTAGGGAATGACCTCGGCGATCTCCATACCCAACACCTTTTCCAACTGGCGGGCATTGCCCGCCGCCGGGTTGCGGTGGACCAGCACTCCGCGCACAGTGCCGTGGTCCGTCCCACAGGCAGCCACAAAGTCGAGCACCTGCCTGGCGCCCCAGCGCTCCATCGGCTGCGGCTGAACGACGACCAACCCGACAAAGGGCAGCCCGGTACCACTCCCTGAAACCACGTCGGTACCGCGGAGAACTGCCGCAGGAAAGGGGGAACTGCGCTGCAGGTCGGGCGGCGTGTCGAGCAGCACCACGTCAAAACGCTCGCCGAGGGCGGCCAGCACCGCCTGGGCATGGCGCGTGGTCAGCGCCGTCCAGGGCTGCCCGCCGCTGAGGGTGCCGCCCGGCGCAGCCAACAGGGCCAGCCGGCCGTCGTGCAGGGAGATCAGGTGCCGATCCAGGGCAGCGCGGATGCCGCCAGGCGTGCGATCGGCCACCAGGTCGAGCACGGTCGTCGACGGCTCCACGCCAAGCAGGCGGGCCAGGTCGCCGCGTGTCAGGTCGCCGTCGACGGCTGCCACCCGCAGCCCATGGCGCACCGCAAGCGCCGTGCTCAGGTTGGCGATCAGCGAAGTCTTGCCCACGCCGCCCTTGGCGCTCAGCGCGAGCACGACGCGCGCCTGCGCTTCGCGGCAGCGCACGAGTGCCAGGTAGGCGGCCAGGTCGTCCACCTGGCCCGGACGGAAGATGCGCGCCCGGGCATGCTGCAGCTCATCCCGCAGGTACCCCTGCGCATCGCTTACGACGGCCGCCACCCGGCAGGCGGGCCAGCGGCCGGCCGCGGCATCCAGCAGCTCGACGAGGGCGCGGTCGGCGCCGGGATCGTGCAGGCCGGAGACGTCGGCGACCATCACGGCCGGAGCCTCGGCGCCGGCGCGCACGAACGCCAGGGCGGCCGCCGGTTCAAGAAAGTGGGCCACCGTCTCCAGCCGGTAGGTCGTTTTCAGCGCCTCGAGGCAGGAGTGATGACTGTTGGGGCCAACCAGCACGGCTCTCATCGGATCGGCTGCTCCTCCGGGGAGGCACTCTCCGGCTCCCACGTGTCCGCCGGGCCGATGGGCTGGAACAGCTCCGGGGCGATGCGCCGCAGGTCGTAGCGCGTCAGGGCAGGCAGGTCGGGGTTGGCGTCCTGCGACAGCAGCAGCAGGGGGCGCACCGGCTCGACCTCAGATGCCAGGTACGCGTCAAGGACCACCGCCTGCTCGACCTGCAGGGCGAGCGTCGCCGTGGTCTGGCCTTCGCCCTTGACCAGTTTCAGCAAGGGCGCCTTCTGGAGCAGCAGCAGCCCCTCGCCGACCTCGTCCTGGACCAGCACCAGGTCGACCAGGTCGCCCGGCACCAGCTCCTGGGTCAGCGGCGTCTGGACGACGAGCACGTAGCCCCGCCAACCGACAGGCAGCAGCACCTCGCCCAGGACGCGCCGCTCAGGCGGTACGTCGCTCAGCATGGCGGCATTGAGCAGTGTGCCGGCAGGCACGTGGACCACCGTCCAGAGGTCCAGCGGTGCGTCGCGCAGCACGGCAATCTCTGCTGCCCGGCGCTTGGGCAGATCCACCTTGATCACGTCCTCGGCGGTGACTTGGTCATAGCGTGGCAGGTCCACCGCCGTGACGTACACCACCTCCGTCTGGGTGTTGACCCACCACAGCCCACCGAGTGCCGACACCGCAATCAGCACCAGGATGATGCCGACGCCTCGCAGTCCGAGCCTTCTCTTCCCTTTCATGGTTCTTTTCTCCTGTCTCTCGTCTTTGTCTATTGTGGTGACTCGCCCGCCTCGGCCACCGCCCGGCCGGGCAGCGTCACCGGCCAGCTGCCCCATGGCAGGCGCACCGGCATCCGGACGCGCAGCGACACAAAGGGCACCTCGTGGCACGGTCCACCCAGAGGGTCAGGCAGGCATTCGCCTGGATTCGGGTTCAGCACGTGCACCTCGGCATCGTGTGCCAGATCCACCGGATCGCCATCCACGAAGGGCAGGCGCGCCAGGTTCTCGGCCAGCAGGCGCCGCGTGGCTTCCTCTGCCCGGCCTGCGTCAAGGGCACGGGCACCGGGCAGGCCGCCGACCTCGAGCGTGCCCGCCGCGGCGGCGGAGTAGGTCGCTTCCTGCAAGGCGGTCCAGCCCGAGCGCAGCCACAGCAGGTTCACGGCCAGCACGGCGCCGGTGGCGATGACGGCCGCCAATAGCACACCAAACAGGGCGATCTCCTGCCCCTCTTCCCGCCGATCCTTCACCCCACAGCGTCTCATGGCACCCACGCTCCATGCTGTGCCCGTACCTGGTGGCTGGCCGGGAGCTCCCCCTCGGCGCGCCAGCCCAGAACGCGGATCTCGAAGGGTTTGGCGACCTCGACGAGTACCAGGTCGCCAAACTCTACCGGGCACGGCTCCACCCAGCAGACCTTTGGGCTGCCGTCAGGGTTGAGGACCGTCGTGACGACCACGACGTCGCTCGGGTCCACAGCATGGGCCCGGAGCGTGTCCCGGACCACGGTCTCGACCTGGACCACCGAGCCGCTGTCGCTGGCCTGCCTGGCGCCGGCCACGGCACCGGCTTGCAGCCCCGACCAGGTGTTGAACAACTGGGCAAAGTAGATGAACAGCAGCACGGTCAGCAGCAGGATGGGAAGGATCAGGGCAAACTCGACCAGGCCCTGTCCCGACTCACGTCCCTTCTCGTTCATACAACCTCTCCCGTCCAGTTCAGTCCGTCAGGCCCTGGGTGATGCGCTGGATGTCGACCTGTTGGGCGCGCAGCCACAGCGTCTTGCCAACGATGGGCTCGACGTCGGCCGTATGCTCGCAGATCCCCTCGTCCACCAGCCACATCAGCGCGGCGCCGAATATCGCGTCCAGCTCATCGATGGTTGGCAGCCGTTCCAAGCTCTCGTACTGCTCGGCCAGTTCTTTGTTGAGCTCCACGACAAAGCCGACGGCCGCTTTCTGCGGCGCCAGCACCCGGCCGTAGCCGTAGACGGGATCGTGAAGCATCGAGACCACATCCTCGACCGTAAACTCGGTCACTCTCTGCGTCATCTGCCTTCCTCCTTTACCTGTACACGGTTTTCCAAGTTGGTTTCGCCTGCTTTTTTCGATTACTATTCACTTATCGTCAGCCCCCGGCGCGCCGCAGCCCCGTTCCAGAAAAAAGTCGCGTCGTGGGTTGAGGCGCCGAACCTGCGCGCACGCGCGTCTCGCGACAGGGTCGCGGCGCCGGGCGTGGCCACTGCCCGGAACGGGCCAGGTGCCCTCGTCTCTGATTCGCCCTGCCTCAGAGTCACAGTCAGTGGGCTAGAGGGCAGCGCGCTCACGATGAGATCGGGAGACGACAGCAGCAGGGCCAAAGCGCTCACTCCCACGAGCAAAGTGGGAGGGCAGGTTTCGCGGGGGCAAAGTGCGTCTTTCATGGCAGCTGCTCCGTTTCCAGCACGTAGGTTTCGCCAGGTCCAAAGTAGCCGTTCGCAGAGGTCACCGTCACCACGACCACCTCGTCACAGGCCGAGACCCAGTCGATGCTCGCTTCGGCGCCGTCCGCGTCGACGAGTGTGCCGCTGCACGTCGAGATCTCCAGGTTGGTCGACGCCCAACCACCCAGCGTGTGGGTGCGGACCCGGACGTGCAGGCCTGACCAGACCCACAGGTGCACGACGTCCACGTCGCCGGTGGGATCGAGGCTGCGGGACTGAACCTCGCTCATAGCGATAGACGAGTGGTCAGGCGGATTATCGTTTTCGTACCAGTCGCCGGGTGCCGGCGTGGGCGTGCTGGTGGGCAGCGGCGTCGGAGTCGGGGTAGGCGTGGGTGTGATGCCGCTCGGGCACTCTGAATACCCCACCTGCGGCGACGTCGTAGGCAGCACATAGTCGGCCACCTGGTAGCCGTCGGCCAACAGCGGCACCGGCGTGCCCTCCACGTCCACCTCCTCGAACTCCAGGCACAGGCCGGTC
>JAFGOG010000091.1 GCA_016926595.1 Anaerolineae bacterium | reverse complement strand
TGGTCAACCGGCTGCTGATGCCTTACCTCAACGAAGCGGTGCTGGCCGTGGAAGAGGGGGCCGCCAGCGCGCAGCAGGTGGACGAGGCGATGGGTAAAGATGGATTCGGCTGGCCGATGGGGCCATTCTTCCTGATGGACATGCTGGGCATTGACGTGTGCGCCCACGTCGGCGAATACCTCTATTCCCAGTACGGCGACCGGGTCAAGCCAGCAAAGCTGTTCTACGAACTGGTGAACGCCAAGCGGTTTGGCGAGAAAACCGGCGCCGGCTTCTACATCTACACCGCGACTGACGCAGAGCCGCTGGAAGAGATAGTCAAGCGTGTCCAGGAAACTGGTGGAGTCCAAACGGGCACAAGCTTTAGCGTAGACCGGTTGATGATGCCGTTCCTCAACGAGGCAGCCATGTGCGTGCAGGAAGGGAACGCCAACGTCAACGACGTGGACATGGCATGCATCGCCGGCATCGGCATGCAGGTGAACAAGGACGGCCAGGCAATTCGCATGGGGCCGTTGGAGTACATGGATGAGTTGGGCCTGGACGTCGTGATCCAGAAACTGGAGGAGATGGAAAAGGAGTTGGGGCCGCGTTTCCACCCGGTCAACATCCTATATCAAAAAGTTCGCGCCGGAGACCTGGGCAAGAAGACCAAGCACGGGTTTAAGGAGTATACAGTCTAGTCTGTCACGTGCCAGCCATGGCACCTGATGCCTGATACAACATAAACGAAAGGAGACTATCATGGGGGAGTATCAGAATGTAAACTTGGCCATTGAGGATCGAACGGCGATCATCACCATCAACCATCCACCGGCCAACTCATTTGACACGCAGACAACAATGGACCTGAACGGAGCTTTCGACGAATGCCTGGCCAACCCGCAGGTCAAGGTGATCATCATCACCGGCGCAGGCATCCTTTTCGTAGCCGGAGCTGACATCCCAACCATCGCCAGGCTGGGCAAGGAGGGCTATGAGGCCACCTACGGCGTAGTGCGGCAGGGGCAGATTCTGTTCAGCAAGATCGAGCAGTCGCCCAAACCGGTGATCGCGGCGATCAATGGCTCCTACTGCCTGGGCGGCGGCAACGAACTGGCCATGTCGTGCCATATCCGCCTCGCAGAGGATTCGGTGCAGTTCGGCCAGCCGGAGATCAAGCTGGGGATCATGCCCGGCTGGGGCGGCACGCAGCGGCTGGCCCGGCTGGTAGGCAAGGGAATCGCCCTGGAGCTGATCCTGACCGGCAACAACATCAAGGCCCAAGAGGCATATCGCATCGGCCTGGTCAACAAGGTGGTACCGGTCGGCACTGTCGTAAGCGAGGCCAAGCGATGGGCAAAGGTCCTGTCGATGATGGGCGGCGTAGCGATGGCCTCGATCATCAAGTCGGTCCACGAAGGACTGGACATGAACATAGATGACGGGGTAAAGAACGAGGCCGACCTGTTTGCCAAACTGTCTGCCACCGAGGACATGCACGAAGGCCTCGCGGCCTTTATGGAAAAGCGCCGGCCGCAGTTCAAGGACAAATAACTCGGATATGGCGGCATCCTGCCAGTCTCTTATGTCACGCTGAGCCCTGGCGGGGTAAAGCATCTCCTGAATCGAGGAGGAGGCTGTATGGACTTGACTCTGAGCGAAGAACAGTTGATGTTTAAAAAGATGTTCGCCGACTTTTGCACAAAGGAGATCCGGCCAAAAGGCGAGCATATCGACCAGACTGAAGAGCCCCCGGAGGACCTGCTGGCCAAGGCGGTCGATCAGGGGTTCTGGGCGGCGCTGGTGCCCCAAGAGCTCGAAGGCTGCGGCATGGATACCTACACCTTCACACTGATGCTCGAAGAGCTGGCCCGGGCCGACATGTCCACGGCGCTGATCTTGCATGTGCACAACTGCCTGGTGGTCAAGCCGCTGCTGGAGTATGGCAGCGACGAGCAGAAGGGCAAGTATCTGGAGGCGCTGGCGTTTGGCGAAAAGCTGGGGGCTTTTGCCCTGACGGAGGCAAGCGCGGGCTCGGATGAAGCCGCGATCAAGATGACGGCGGCGCGCAACGGGTCCGGCTATGTGCTGAACGGAGCAAAGAACTGGGTCAGCAACGGATCGCTGGCCGGCTTGTTCCTGGTCTTTGCCAAAGCCGAGGGCGGCATCACCGCTTTTCTTATCGAACTAGAGGCAGACGGTGTGAAGGTGGGCTATCGCGAAAAGACGCTCGGCCTGCGAGGGGTGCCGGCCAATACAGTCTACTTTGACAACGTCCACGTTCCAGAGGCCAATCGCCTTGGCGCAGAGGGCGAGGGGATGGAGATCGCACAGCGGGCATTAAGCCTGGGCCGGTTGGCGCTGGCGGCGATAGCTCTGGGCGGCGCCGAGCGGGCACTGGAAGAAGCAGTCCAGTTTTCGATCGAGCATATCCAGTTCGGCGGCCCTATTGCCCTCAAGCAGATCATCCAGAGCTATGTCGCCGATGCCAAGACCCAAACAGAGGCGCTGCGCTCCCTGGTGCTCCACACCGCCTGGTTGGCCGACTCGGGGCAAGACTATGCCCAGGAGGCGTCGATCGCTAAGCTATTCGGCTCCCGCACGGCTTACGAGGTGACCAACAAAATGGTCCAGGTCCACGGCGGTTATGGTTACATGAAGGACTATGCCATCGAGCGCTACTACCGGGATTGCCGAGCATTGGAGATCATCGAGGGACCCAGCCAGATCCAGCAGTTCCTGATTGCCTGCGATATCTACAAGGCAAAGGGGCTGGAGATCAAGCCCTAAATGGCCGCAAAAAGCATGCGGCACAAAGAGATTGGGAGAGACCTATGGACTTTAGCTTCCCCAAGGAATATCAGCTTTTCCGGCGAATGGTGCGCGAGTTCGCAGAGAACGAGGTCAAGCCGCTAGCCAAGGCCCTGGACCGTGAGCACCGGGTGCCGTTTGAGACGATCAAAAAGGCGGCCGCGCTTGGCCTCATGGGCGTGCCCTTTCCCCAGAAATATGGCGGCATGGGCGGCGGCGAGATGGGCTACTGCATCATGATGGAAGAGATGGGACGGGTATGTACCAGCACCGCCACGGTCATCGGCGCCCACACCGGCATCGGAGCAATGGCCATCTACCTGGACGGGACCGAAGAGCAAAAGCAGAAATACCTGACTCCACTGGCCCAAGGCACGACCGTTGCGGCCTTTGGCCTGACCGAGGCCCAGGCCGGTTCCGACGCAGCCGCTATCAAGACCACGGCCGTGCGAGACGGCAATCACTATGTGCTCAACGGGGCAAAAGTGTTTATCACCAACGGCGACATCGCCGGAATCATAACCGTCATGGCCGTGACCGATCCGACACTGAAAGCCTATGGTGGCATTACCGCCTTTATCGTCGAGACCGACATGCCTGGATTCAGCATCGGCAGCCTGGAGAACAAGATGGGTATCCGCGGCAGCTCGACCGCCGAGTGTGTCTTTCAAGATGTGCGCGTGCCCAAGGAAAACGTGTTGGGGCAGTTCGGTGCCGGGTTCCTGACCTTCATGAAGACGCTGGACATCGGCCGGGCCAGCCTGGGCGCGGCATGCTTGGGCGGCGCCCAGGCAGCGATGGAGGGCTGCATGGAGTGGGCCATGGCCCGTGAGCAGTTCGGCGCGCCGCTAGCCACCAAGCAGTCGATCTATTTTACGATCGCCGACATGGCCACCGAGATCGAGGCGCTGCGCTCGATCGTCTACCGCACTGCCTGGCTGATCGATACCCATCAGCCGCACATCAAGGAAGCCGCCATCTGCAAGCTGTACGGTTCTGAGGTAGCCTCCCGGTGCATCAACAAAGCGGTGCAGATCCACGGCGCCTTGGGCTACAGCCGGGACTACTGGGTGGAACGGGCCTATCGCGACGCCCGAATCGCCGAGATCTTTGAAGGCACCAACGAGATCCAGCGCATCGTCCTGGCCAGCAACCTCTTCCGGCCCTACGGCCTGCGGATACCTTCGTAGCAAGGAGCAGAGGTCTATGAAGATAATCGTACTGATCAAACAGGTGCTAGATCCGGCCGGGATCCTCGTCCGGCGCGACAAGGAAAAGATGTTCATCAACCGCGAGGAGTATATCCTCGGGCCAGACAGCAAGGCAGCCTTGGAGGCAGCGCTGCGGCTCAAGGACGCAGCCGGCGCAGAGGTTATCGCCCTCAGCATGGGCAAACCCCGAGCAGAGGACGCGCTGCGCGAAGCGTTGGCTATGGGCTGCGACGCGGTCTATCTGGTAAGTGACGAGGCCTTGGATGCGGCCGATATCCCGGTGACGGCGAGCGTGCTGGCAGCAGCGATCCAAAAGCTGGGCGGCGCCGATCTGATCGTGGCCGGGCGCGAGTCGGGCGACACCAGCGCTGGTCAGATAGGCTCCCGGGTGGCAGAGGCGCTCAACTATGCCCAGGTGACCGACGTGTATTCACTGACAGGCGAGCCGGGCGCGATCCAGGCTACGCGGCGGTGGGGCAGCGGCTATGCAGTTGTGCAAGCCGCACTACCGGCAGTGGTTACCGTAGCGCCAGAGGCGTTCCCGGCCCGTTATGCGCATGGCGCGCGCATCATGAACGCCTATCGCGAATGGCAGGTGACGACCTGGAACGCGGCCGATCTCGGGCTGGACGAAGCGGCGCTGAAACCGCTGCTCACCTTCCGAGGTGAGAGCTTTCCGCCGCCACTGCCGGCCGGCGAACAGATCAAGGGTACTCCGGCAAGCGTGGCACACGAACTGATCACGGCGCTCAAGCTACAGAAGGTCATCGGCTAGGCGGGAGGCGAACATGGACTTTAGCTATCTCGACTCATGGATTGAGGAACAAGTCGGCAAGGAAGTCATCGAGCAGACCGGCGCAGGCTACCGCAATGTCTGGGTGGTGGCCGAGGCTCTGAACGGGACGCTCGCCCCAGCCACCGTGCAGACAATGGGGCAGGCCCGCGACATGGCCGACCAGATCGGCGTCTATGTCTTTGGCATATTGTTGGGGGAACAGGCTGCCCCACTTGCACAGGAGCTGATCGCGTACGGGGCCGATAAGGTTCTGACGGTCAACACCACCGCCCTGAATGAATACCAACCGGAGGCCTACACCAAGGCTTTGGCCGACCTGGTGAACCAATATCGTCCAGAGATCTTGCTGCTGGCCGCCACACCGCCGGGTAACGACCTGGCACCCCGGCTGGCGCAGCGACTGAGTACTGGACTGATCAGCCACTGCGTCAAGGTAGAGATCGACATGTCGGAGCGGCTGCTGCTAGGCACCTTCCAGGTCCTGGGCGGCGAGATGTTCAACACACTGGCCTGCCCCGAAGCCCGCCCCCAGATGGCAACACTGCAACCCGGATACTTTCGCACTCCAAGCCAGGATGCCTACCGCTCCGGCGAGGTGCAGGAGGTAGAGGTAGACCTGTCTGGGTCAGCCGGCCGACTGACCTGGGTCAGCCTGGACGCCGCCGTCGACAAGCCCGCCGTGCCGCTGCGCAAGGCCAAGATTGTCGTATCGGCGGGGCGAGGGCTGGGCGACGCCGAGGGCTTTGCCCTGGCCGAACAACTGGCTGCGGCCTTGAGTGGGGTGGTAGCCGGCACGCGCGGCGCTCTCGACGAAGGCTGGATCACCGAGGAACAGGTAGTCGGCATCGGCGGAGAGACGGTCGCTCCCGATCTGTACATCGCCTGTGGGCTATCGGGTGATATCCACCACTATTTCGGCATCCGCAACAGCAAATTGGTCGTCGCCATCAACGCTGAGGAGAAGGCGCCTATCATGAAGGCGGCAAACTATGCCGTGGTAGGCGACGCCCGCCAAATCCTGCCAGCCATGCTGCAGGCACTTGACTAGATAGCCGTTGGCCTGCAATCGGCTGGAACAAGTGGGAAGTCAGGGACAATGGCGTCTCTGGCTTCCCGCTTTTTTCCGGGGCGCCTGGTCTGCGATGCATCCAGCAATTGAGTGGCTCGGGCTTTCCTTGACTTGCAGGCTGGTGGGATTTATAATGGTTTACGGAGAATCAGCATGAAGGAAAATCCTGCCCATAGGAAGGATAACCCAACCGTGGAAGACAAGCCTTGGTTCAAACACTACGATCCAGCTATGCCGCGCACGTTGCACCCCTATCCTGCCTGTACTCTATTGGATGTAGTGAAAGAGGCAGCACATGAACGCCCCAACCACACGGCCTGGATCTTTAAAGGGGGTCGCGTCACCTATGCCGAAATGGAGCGACTGAGCGACGCCTTTGGCGCCGCGTTGGTCGCCCTGGGGGTGCAGAAGGGTGACCGGGTGGCGTTGGTTATACCCAACTCACCGCAAGCGATCATCAGCCAACTCGGCGCCTGGAAAGCAGGCGCCATAGTCGCTCCAATTAACCCTTTGTACACCGAACGCGAGCTGGAATACTCGCTGAACGAGGTTGGCGCCGAGACCGTGGTCGTGCTCACCTCTTTTTACGCCAAGATCAAAGCGATACAGGCGCGTACCCGGGTGCAGCGGGTCATCGCCACCAACATTAAAGAATACCTGCCGCCGCTGCTACGGCTTCTATTCACAGCAGTAAAGGAGAAGAAGGAGGGCCACCGGATCGTGCTGCAGGCAGGAGACCTGTGGATGGGCGATCTGATGAAGCAGCATGACAATGCCCGACCGGATGTCTCGGTTGGCCCACAGGACCGAGCGATCCTCCTGTTCAGCGGCGGCACGACCGGCACACCCAAGGCAGCGTTGGGCACACACCAGGCATTGATCCAGACAACCATGCAGTTACGGGCCTACGCCCGAACGGTACTCGACGATTGGGACGACACCCTGACCCTGGTCATGCCTCTGTTCCACGTATATGGCAACATGGCTATGAATACGTCACTGATAGCTCACTGGCCAATGGCCATTGTCCCCAACCCACGCGACATAGACGATCTGATCGCCACCATCGAAAAGGCCCGACCGGCCGTGCTGCACGGCGTGCCTACACTGTTCATCGCCTTGCTGAATCACCCCAAAATCCAGGCCGGCAAGGTGGACATGACTTCGCTAAAAGTATGCTACTCGGCGGCCGCGCCACTGATGGCTGAAACCAAGCACCGTTTTGAGGCATTGACCGGCGGGCTGCTGCTGGAAGCCTACGCCATGACTGAGACGATGCTGGCTGCTGCCGTCTGCCCGATCAAAGCTGCTTACAAGGAAGGGTCCGTCGGCATCCCACTCCCCGACGTCGAGGTCCGGATCGTGGATGCCGACGCCGGCGAACAGAACCTGCAGCCAGGCGAGATCGGCGAGGTCATCATCCGGGCACCGCAGATCATGATCGGTTATTGGGAACGCCCCACCGAAACGGCAAACATGATTCGCGATGGCTGGGTATACACCGGCGACCTGGGTTATATGGACGAGGATGGGTACCTTTTCATCGTCGATCGGAAAAAAGACCTGATCAAGCCCAGTGGCTTCCAGGTATGGCCGCGTGAGGTAGAAGAAGTCATCGCCAGCCACCCAGCAGTGGCCGAGGTGAGCGTGGCCGGTGTGCCCGACGACTATCAGGGCGAAGCAGGCAAAGCCTGGATCGTGCTGCGCGCCGGTCAGCAAGTCACCGCTGACGAGATCAGGGCCTTTTGCCGGGATAAGCTGGCAAGCTACAAGGTGCCGAAACATGTCGAATTTCGCGATAGCCTTCCCAAAACGATGGTCGGCAAGGTGCTGCGGCGCGAGCTAGTAGCGCAGGAACCGAAATGAGCATATGGACCAAGTTGTAGTTCTGGCCGCCGCTCGCACCCCATTCGGGCGGTTCGGCGGCGCGTTCAGGGATCTGTCCCCCGTCGAGCTGGGCGCTGAGGCCGTCCGAGCAGCCGTAGCGCAGGCTGGCGTACCCGGCCCACAGATCGACCAAGTAATCCTGGGCAACTGCATGGGCGCGGCATCACTGGGCCAGGTACCAGGCCGGCAAGTAGCTCTGCGGGCAGGCCTGCCGGAGCAGGTCAACGTCGTGGACGTCAACACCGCCTGCACCGCAGCGCTGGTGGCAGCCGAGTTCGCCTACCATCTGATCCGCTGCGGTCAGGTCAGGACCGTCGTTGCCGGCGGTTTCGAGAGCATGAGCCAGGTACCCTACACCCTGCCCCGCGCACGATTCGGTTACCGGCTGGGGCACGCCCAGGTAGTTGACTCCCTGACCAATGCCCTCACCTGCCCTATCACCGGCGTGCACATGGGCATCTATGCCAGCCGGGCGGCGTTGGCGCGCGGTATCGACCGCGCAGATCAAGATCGCTGGGCGCTGCGCAGCCAACAACGCTACGAGGCCGCCCGCGCCGCTGGATGTTTCTGCGCAGAGATCACGCCGATCGCCGTCCCAAGCCGCCAAGGGCCGGTCCTTGTAACAGGGGATGAGCAGCCTCGAGCGGACACAAGTTATGACAAGCTAGCCGCCCTGCCGCCTGCCTTTGAGCGCGAGGGGACAGTCACTGCCGGCAATGCCCCGGGCCTTAACGACGGCGCGGCCGCGCTTGTCCTGGCTGCAGAAGACGTCGCCCATAACCTAGGCATGGCAACCCTGGCCCGGCTGGTTGCGATCAGCCGGGTCTCGGCTCCGCCTGATGCCATCAACATAGCGCCAGCGCAGGCAGCCCTCGCAGCCCTGACGGCTGCCGGCCTCCGGACTAGCGACATAGACTTGTGGGAAATCAACGAGGCATTTGCGGCAGTGGCGCTGACCAGCATCCAGGAATTAGGGGTGGATCCAGAGCGCGTTAACGTCAACGGCGGATCGATCGCCATCGGCCATCCAGTAGGGGCTACCGGCGCCCGCATCTTGATGACGCTGATCTACGAACTGCAGCGCCGGGGGGGCGGCCGTGGAGTCGCTACAATCTGTGGAGCGGGCGCCAATGGCTCCGCCGTAGTGGCAGAAGTGGAATAGCCATCCATGATCAACTGCATCTTGTTCGACCTGGACGACACGCTCTATCCGCGGCACGCAGGCGTCATGGACCAGATCCGGGACCGGATGCTTGCCTACCTGCGCGGCCGGCTTGACATCTCTCCCGACGAGGCCGATGCCCTGCGGCGGCATTATTTCCAAACCTATGGCACTACAATGCGCGGACTGCAGATCAACTATCAGATCGACACGGAAGAGTACCTGGATTATGTCCATAACATCCCTCTCCATGACTATCTCACCTTTAATGCCCGGCTGGATGCCGTGCTGGCCTCCATCCCGCAGACCAAGGTGGTGTTCACCAACTCTTCCCGAGAGCACGCCACCAGGGTGCTCGCTCTGCTAGGTATCAGGCGTCACTTTGAACGGATAATCGACATCCGCGACGTAGGCTATGAAAGCAAGCCTCAAGCAACCGCCTACCAACTGGCATGCGATCTACTGGGAGTCCTCCCCGAAGAGTGCGTTATGGTAGATGACAATACCCGCAACCTGCGTCCGGCCAAGGCGCTGGGCATGACGACAGTGTTGGTCCTGGACAGCATCAACCTCTCCTCCGAAAATGCGGACGGAAGCGCCGATCACGTGATCTCTTGCATTGAGGAGATTGGCAAGGTGATGAAAGATATCCATGAACAAACTCCTGTCTCTGGATCAGGCAGTTAGTTACGTTCGCTCTGGCTGCACCCTGGGACTAGGGGGGATGACCCTCTACCGCCGGCCGGTCGCTTTTGTACGGGCTCTGCTGCGCACCGACGCGACCAACCTGACTCTACTGGCGCTGACATGTGGTTATGAAAGTGATCTTCTTGTCGGCGCTGGTCGGGTACGCCGGCTGCGGACCTGCTACTTTGGCCTCGAGGGCTTTGGCCTAGCGCCAATGTTCACCCAACGGGCCACTGCCGGGGAGCTGGAAATAGTGGAGGAGACAGAAGCCAGCCTGGCCTTTGGCATGCGGGCCACACTTGCCGGTGTGGGGTTTATGCCCAGTCTGGCCTGGCTTGGCACCGATCTGCTGAAGGTCCGCCCTGATGTCAAAATGGTCACAGACCCATACTCCAACCAGGAATACACGGCCTTTCCAGCGCTCCACGTAGATGTGGCTATCATTCACGCCCTGGAGGCCGACTACTTGGGCAACGCTAGGCTGATCGGCAACCTGGCCTTGGATCAAGAACTGGCCTCAGTGGCCGACCAGGTGATCATCACCGCCGAACGGGTGGTGGAAGAACTTGCTGGCCCACTGGAACTGCCAGGCTTTCCGGTAATGGGCGTTGTCGAGGCCCCACATGGCGCCTGGCCCACCTCCTGTTATCCTGACTATGGGCTGGATGGTGACGAACTGCTCGATTATGTAGACGCTTGCTCAACAGGGGGATTCGACGCCTATTTGGAAAAGCTTCTAGCCAGTCCCGAGATTTGCAGTCCGGCTGCACCAGACGTATAATAGAAGCGCTCCACCACGACGGATGGGGAAAGGGATGGCAAGCGCCACGGACTATACAACCGACGACCTGATGTGCACCTGCATCAGCCGCCAGGTTCGAGATGGCGAGGTATTGGCTCAGGGGATCGCCACCCCGCTGGTTGCAGCCGGATACCTGCTGGCCAAACACACGCACGCACCGCACGTCACCTTTGCCTCGGCCATCGGCAACGTCTTGTGCCAGAAAGCTGCGCCCCTGGGCCTGACCGACGTTGAGGAACTATGGCTGGGTCAGGCCCTTTGCTATTTCAGCTTTGCCCAAATCGCCTGCGATCTATTGCCCACGCTCACCCCTAAAGAATTCTTTCGCCCGGCTCAAGTCGATCCATTTGGGCAGTTTAACAACGTC
The DNA here is from genome assembly GCA_016926595.1 of Anaerolineae bacterium. The sequence goes on along the minus strand of JAFGOG010000091.1, from coordinate 2,694 downwards.
GCCATCGGCGATTACTACCATCCACGCCTGCGCCTGCCCGGCTGCGGGGGCATTGCCGACGTGACAGGCTTTTCCCCAGTAGTCTACCTGTACGTGCCCAGCCACAGCCGGGCCATATTCGTCGAAAAACTGGATTTCGTGAGTGGGCTGGGAGTGCCAAACCCTGACCGGCCAGGTGACCGGCCCGGCCCGCATTTGCTGATCAGTGATCTGGGCGTTTTCGACTATGCTGGCGGCCGAATGCGCCTGCACAGCTACCACCGCGGCGTCACTGTGGAGAGGATTCAACAGAAGACAGGCTTTGCTCTAGAAGTTGATCCCAACGCGCATGAAACCCCACCCCCAACGGTCGAAGAGGTCAGGCTGCTTCGCGAGGTAATCGACCCACTGGGGATCCGCGAATTGGAGCGCATGAGCGGCGCCCAGCGGCGCCCACGAATGCGCGAGCTAGTCCAACAAGAAAAAAAAAGACACAGGGAGGGTTTAAAATGACAGACCGAAGTCAGTTTGACGGCCAGTACACCACCCCTTGGGACAAGGTTCTGGCCAAACGGACAGAGCGGATGAAGAGCTCGATCATCCGGGAACTGCTCAAGTTCACGATGCAGCCCGAGATAATCTCGTTCGCCGGTGGGATGCCTGCGCCCGAGCTCTTTCCGGTACGCGACTTTCGCGAGGCGTGCGAGTGGGTACTCACCCACGATCCAGAAAGCGCTCTCCAGTACGGAACTACCGAAGGGTATCCTCCGCTCAAGGACTACCTGGTCGAAGCGATGCTCAAGTACGACCTGCCAGCCGAGAGGGACAATGTGCTACTGACTAACGGTTCACAGCAAGCTCTCGACCTGATCGGCAAGATCTTTATCGACGAAGGCGACGAGATCATCACCTGCCGGCCGACCTACCTGGGCGCCATTCAAGCCTGGAACGCCTACGGCCCCAAGTTCGTGACAGTTCCCTTGGACGACGATGGCATGCGCGTGGACGAACTGGAGAAAACGTTGGCCGCACATCCCAGCGCCAAGTTCATCTACGTCCTGCCCAACTTTCACAACCCGGCCGGCACGACGATGTCGATAGAGCGCCGCTACCGGCTGGTGGAACTGGCGGCAAAACATGGGGCTTTTATCATCGAAGACGACCCATACGGCGAGCTACGGTTCGAAGGTGAAGACCTAATCCCGATCTGCGCCCTACACAAGGAAAACACGGTCTATCTCAGCACTTTCTCCAAAACACTGGCCCCCGGCCTGCGGCTGGGCTGGATCGTCGCCCCCAAGGCCGTCATTGCCAGACTGATCCAGGCCAAGCAGGGAGCAGACCTCAACACCAGCACCCTTGTGCAATACATGGCTCACGATATCTGCTCGCGTGGCCTGGTCAGGGCACATGTGAAAAAGATCCGCGGCGCTTACAGGGAGCGGCGTGACGTGATGCTCCAGGCCATGGAAGAACATTTCCCGTCAGGCGTAACCTGGACCCGGCCACAGGGTGGCCTGTTCTTGTGGGTTCGAATGCCAGAGCAGATCGATGCAGAAAAACTTCTAGAGGTTGCGGTAGAGGAGAAAGTAGCTTTTGTGCCTGGCAGAGCTTTCTATCCAGACGGCACCGATGGCCGTTGCTGCATGAGGCTGAACTTTTCCAACGCACAGCCCGACATGATTCGCGAAGGGATCAGGCGATTGGGACAGGCCATCAAGCGCCAGATGGGATTGGCATAAGAGCAAGAACGCCGTGATCCAGGTAGAAGCCGTAGCAGGACCAGGCCAAATAGTGAAACTGCGCATGGCGCGCTCGCTACTGGGACGGACGGCCTACTTTACCGCAGCCTACTGGGTAGATGGGCTGCTCATCGACACCGGCTGTGCCCACACTGCCCGGCAACTGCTAGCGGCCGTCAAGGCCTGGCCTGTTACCCAGGTTGTCAATACCCACAGTCACGAAGACCACATCGGCGGCAACGCTGGCGTGCAGGCCGCGTTCAACTGCCGGATCCTGGCCCATCCTGACGCGCTGCCGATCTTGGCGAACCCCAAGCTCCAGCCTCTCCAGCCGTACCGGAGGCTGTTCTGGGGCTGGCCCAAACCGTCCCACGGGCAGCCGGTCGGGACAGAGGTGGAGACCGAGCACCTATGCTTTCGGGTGATACACACCCCCGGCCACAGCCCCGACCATGTGTGTCTATTTGAGCCGGATCGAGGCTGGTTGTTCTCGGGCGATACGTACATAGGCGGCCAAGATCGCGCACTGCGCGAAGGGTATGATATCTATGAGATCATTGCCTCGCTGAAAAAGCTGGCCGGTCTGCCAGTTCAGACGATATTTGCCGGCAGCGGCAGCGTTCGCACCGAGGGGGTCAAACCGCTACAAGACAAGATTGCCTACCTAGAAGAGTTGGGCGAACAGATCCAGACATTGCACAGCCAAGGTCTGTCACCGCGACAGATCCGGCGACAGCTTTTTGGGGCGGAACTGTCGATCGCCTACGTGACCTTGGGCCACTTTTCGGGGATCAGGTTGATCCAGTCCTACCTGGGTCGTGAGCGAGAACCGCATCTTGACAAAGAAACAACTCTTTAGTATACTGGGGATCGTCCCCCCCGTTGGTGTTCCTGCTTGACACGAAGCAGGGGTTGACAACAGAAAAAGGAGGAGAGCGATGGAGAAGGTCTGGCTTAAAGAGTACGAAAAGGA
>JAFGOG010000568.1 GCA_016926595.1 Anaerolineae bacterium | reverse complement strand
GGCCTGGGACTCTGGTGCCAACCTCTGGGATGACGGACAGAGAGGTAACTACTGGAGCGATTACACCGGGGAGGACGCGGACGGCGACGGCATTGGAGATACTCCCTACATCATCCCACCGAATGGCATCGACCATTATCCGTTGATGGCGCCTCCGGCCACCGCTTGTTGGCCGCCGTTCGTCTTCGATGGGCAGCCTATGGGGCGAGCTCGCCGCCGCTGACAGTGGCCCCGACAGGAGGGAATACATCATGCAAGACCAGCGAATGAGAGGTAGTATGTTCACGATCTGGGCATTGCTGATGGTCATGCCGCTTGGCCTGCCTGCCCGCCTGTCCGACCAGCACCAGCCCACCGGGTGGCAGATCGTGGGCCAGGTGGGCGGGCCGACCAGCGCCGTTGCTGTACAAGGAGACTATGCCTACGTGGGCGTCGGCCTGCGGCTGGTCGTGCTGGATGTGACGGACCCGGCCATGCCGACAGAGGCGGGAGCGACGATACCCTTTCCTTACTATGTCGAGGCCATCGCCCTCTGCGGGACGCGGGCCTACGTCGCCGCAGGTGGCGCCGGCCTGCGGGTAGTGGACGTGTCCGACCCGGCGACTCCAACTGAGGTGGGGGCCTGGGATTCGCCCGGCTACGCCGAGGGCGTGGCAGTGGTGGGTAACCATGCCTACCTGGCCGACGGGCCGTATGGCCTGTGGGTGGTGGACGTATCCAACCCGGCAGACCCCGCGCTGGTTGGCTCGGCCTATGACACGAACTACGCCTTCGACGTGGTGGTATCCGGCAATTACGTCTATGTCGCCGCCGCTGGGGCAGGCCTACTGGTCGCCGACGTCTCCGACCCGGCCCAACCGGTCGAAGCAGGTCAAGTCGACACGCCGGGGTATGCCTATGGGGTAGCGGTGTCCGGCAGCACAGCCTACGTCACTGATGCCTGGGCAGGGATGCACGCCATCGACGTATCCGCCCCTGCGACCCCCGGCCTGTTAGGCACGTGCGCCACGCCCGGCTGGGCGCTGGACGTCGCAGTGGAAGGGGATACAGCCTACGTGGCTGCCGGGGCGGGTGGCCTGCGAGTGGTCGACGTGAGCGACCCCGCCCATCCGCAAGAAAAGGGGGCACTGGTAGAGGGCGGGCTGGCGCGCCGGATCGCCCTCGCCGGCAGCACAGCCTACCAGGCAGACCTGACGGACGGCCTTTACCTGATCGACGTGATGGTTCCCGAAGAGCCGAGCGAGACCGGCCGCTACAGTCCTCTCGTCGAGGCCAGATACCTGGCCGTCGCCGGCCCGTATGCCTACGTGGCCGCCGGCTTCTCCGGGCTGCGGGTCGTCGACATCTCCGATCCGGCTCATCCCCGCGAGCTCGCCGCCTATGAGACGGGCACCTATGCTACCGGCGTGGTCGTCAGCGGCACGGTTGCCTACGTGCCCACCTATCTCAGCGGGGTGGATCCCCACGACCTGCACATCGTGGACATCTCCAACCCACTCCATCCGGTTCGGCTGTCCACCGTGGATACCGATGGCGTCTTTCGCGGTGTGGCTGTGCAGGGCCAATACCTGTATGCCGCCGACGAAGCAGGCCTTCGCATCATCGATGTGGCCGATCCCTCGTCTCCACAAGAAGCCGGGTTCGTCCGGCTGTCGTTTGTTGCCCAGGCCCATACGTGTACGATTGACGTGGCGGTAAGCGGGCAAGTGGCCTATGTTGCCAACTCCTACGGCGGCCTGGCTATCGTCGATGTCTCCGATCCCACCCAGCCTGACTGGGTGGGTACCTATCTGCCTGCTACCTGGCTGGGGGTCGCTGGGGTCGCGGTAATCGACCAGGTCGCCTTCTTGGCCACCGATTTTGATGGCTTGCGTACCGTAGACGTCTCCGATCCTGCTTCGCCGATCGAGTTGGGCAGTTATGACTCGCCCGGCTACGCGGTGAGCGTGTCGGTCGTCGGGGATGAGGCGATCCTGAGCGACGGCGGCGGTGGCATACAGGTGCTCAACATCTCGGACCCGACGGCGCCCAGTCTGGTGGACAGCTACAACACCAGCGGCCTTGCCTGGCACGCGGCCATGGCAGCCGGGTACCTCCACGTGGCAGACAGCCGGGGGGGCCTGGTCATCCTAAAGCGCGTCGACCGTCAGACGCTGGCCTCTTTACCCGCTCCGCCTGGCCTGCACTCGGTGATGGATCCATCCGTCGTGGCGGCTGGCCGGCCGCCGATCCCGGGCCGGACGGCTACCCCCCTCCTGGCTAGCTGCGTCGTGAGCAGCGCGGCCGACAGTGGGCCGGGGGCCCTGCGGTGGTGTATCGACAACGCGCTGGGAGGAGATACCATCACCTTTGACCCGCTGGTCTTCGACCCTATGAACCCCGTGACCATCACCCTGCTTTCGTCGCTGCCGCCCCTGACCCAGGGCAGCGTAACTATCGACGCCAGCGAGGCGGGGGTGATCCTGGACGGCAGCGGGACGCCGGCGGGCAGCAGCGGATTGATGGTCGAGTCAGACAGCAATGCCATCAAGGGCCTGCAAGTGGTCGGGTTCCCCGGCAGCGGCATCTCGATCTCAGGCGAGGCCAGGTACAACCAGATCGGCGGCAGCCGATCGCGGGGCAGCGGCCCCCTGGGCCAGGGGAACCTGTTGTCCGGCAATGGGGATGCCGGCCTGAGCATCGGCGGCACGGGGGCGATGAGCAACACCGTGCTGGGGAACCTGATCGGCACCGACGCGGGAGGCACGGAGCTGGTCGGGAATGGGAACGGTGTGACAATCGGGTCCGGCGCCAGCCATAACACTATCGGCGGCGACAACCTCGGCGAGGCCAATGTCATCGCCGGCAACCTCGACAACGAGATCGCCATCTGGGGGGCAGGCACCAGCCACAATGTCTTGACGGGCAATCTTATCGGCACGGACCCCAGTGGCACGGCGATGCTGGGACCCTGTCCGGCGCCGGGGGCGTGGACCACCGGCATACACCTGCACAGCGGTGCCGGACAGAATGTCATCGGGCCAGGCAACGTCATCAATGCCACGCTGAATGCCGGCGTGCAGCTCTTTGGCGACGGCACCGACCAGAACGTCGTCACGGGCAACCTCATCGGCACGGACATCACGGGTAGCCAGCCCCTTGGCAACCTGGGACACGGCATTGTGTTCAGCACTGGCCCGCAGCACAATGCTGTCGGTCCCGGCAATCAGGTCGCCCATAGCAGTTGGAGCGGGGTACTGGTGCAGGGAGTGACAACCCTATACAACACCATCACGGCCAACGGCATCCACGACAATGGAGGGCAGGGTATCGAACTCGCGGATGGTGGCAATGGTGCAATCTCCGCTCCTTCGATCGAGTCCGCAGACCGATTCATGGTTGTGGGGACAGCCGAGCCTGGCGCGATCGTGGAGATCTTCTCCGGGGCAGACGATGAGGGCCAGAACTATGAGGGAGAGACGGTGGCGGATCCTTCGGGATCGTTCACCTTCAGTGTACCTCTGGGCATGGCGGGTCAGACGGCAACCGCCACGGCGACCGATACGGCGGGCAACACCTCTGCGTTCTCCGCTCCCTACATCCTGTATTCCACGACCCTCACCGTCACCAGTCCGCTGGACAGCGGCCCGGGGACGCTGCGCCAGGCGCTGCTGGATGCAAGCGGAGGTGACAACATTACCTTCGATCCCGGGGTGTTTGACCCACAGAACCCGCTGACGATCACGCTCCTCACCGACCTGCCGCCTCTTGACCAGGGACAGGTGATCATCGACGCCAGTGAGGCGGGCGTGATCCTAGATGGCCAACGGATCGCGGATAACTTCTGTGGGCTGCGGATCGCGTCCGACTCCAATACCGTGCGTGGCCTTCAGTTCGTAGGATTCAACAACAGCGCCCTTTGTGTGGACCACAGGTACAACGTGATCGGCGGGACCCGCGACCAGGGCCGGGCGCCCACCGGCCAGGGCAACCAGTTTGGCGCCAACAACGAGGCCATCTCGCTCTGGGGGGACGAAAACACCATCCTAGGAAACCTGATCGGAACCGATGTCAGCGGCGGCGAAGCGATGTCGAACACCATTGGCATTGGCATCGTGGGGGCAGGGAACCACATCGGCGGGCCGACCCCCGGCGAGCGCAACATCATCAGCGCCAACACCTTTCGGGGCATCCAGATCCTGGGCGAGAGCGCCCGCTACAACGTGGTGGCCGGCAACTATATCGGGACAGATATTACCGGCCAACACGCTTTGGGTAACTACCAGGTCGGGGTCATCATGGAGGTCCAGGCTTCTGACAACGTCATCGGCGGCACCACGTCGGCCGAGCGCAACCTCATCAGCGGCAATCTCCGTACAGGGGTTGCCATCAGTGACGCCGGCAGCACGCACAACACCGTCATCGGCAACTGGATCGGCACCGACGCCAGCGGCACGAGAGCCTTGGGAAACAATCCTGGTATCCATATCAATCACTGCGGCTTTAACCGCATCGGCGGCACGGAGCCTGGGGAGGGCAACGTCATCAGTGGTAATCTGGGATCGGCCATCGCCCTCGCCGGCTACGAGTACACCGACAACCTGATCCTGGGCAACCTGATCGGTGTCACCCCGGATGGCAGCCAACCCCTGGGCAACGGCGCCGGCATCGGGCTACACGTCAACACGCGGCGCACCTTTGTTGGCGGTGCTACGGCGGGAGAGCGTAATCTCATCGCCGACAATGACATCGGCGTGCATGCTAGCGTCGCCGGCACGGAGCACAACTGGATCCTGGGCAATAGCATCGGCACCGACGCCACCGGCAAGATGCAATGGGGCAATCACCAGACCGGGATCGTGGTGGAAGAGTACGCTGCCCACACGATGGTCCAGGGAAACATCATCGCCCACAACGGAGATGAAGGCTACGGTCAGACAGCCGGGGTGTACATCAGCGGCGCGGTACACCACACTCTTCGCCGCAACTCGATCCATAGCAACCTGGGCCTGGGAATCCACCTGGCCGAGGGCGGAAACAACCTGCTCCCTGCGCCGGTCATTCTCACGGTGACTGAAACCACTGTCTCCGGCACGGCATGTCCTGGCTGTGTGGTGGAGATCTTTTCGGACGACGAGGATGAGGGGCGTATCTACGAGGGCAGCGCCATCGCCAACACCTCTGGAATCTTTGCCTTCGACAAAGGCAGCCCGCTGAACGGGCCGCACGTCACGGCCACGGCCACTGATGGCGAGGGGAACACGTCCGAGTTTTCACCACCCTGGCACGCACAAACCCGGATCTTTCTCCCGCTCGTTCTCAAGAGTCCATCAACGGATTGCAGGAACTGAGAGAAATGCTAGTGCCTGGCTCGGGCCTCGCGCCGGTAGAGGTAACGGCGCGATGGACTTGGCGGGTTGCGCCTACGGGGGTGTGCGCACTCCCGGGGGGCGTAGCAGCTCAGGGTTGCTTTGAGCACCGTCAAGATGAATTAAACCAAGGGCGTGGTAGCCCTTGACCCTGAGTTGCCCTGGGCAGGTTTGGGTAATTTAGGGAGATCGGCATTGCACTGCGCGGACAGGGATGTTTGTCGCTGAGAGAGCAGCGCCCGCAAGTGGCCACTATCTTGACCTACTAACCGGGTTTTGCTACAATACACTCAGAGAACCGGCCCCAAGTGGGATCAAGCGACACGAAAATATTGTTTCGGAAGTTTGTTCACCCTAAAAAGGTTCTGGGAGAGCTATGACGAGTACAAAGGTTGCTGAGCTGACCGTTGACGAACTCAAAGAGTTGATCGAAACAACCATTGAGCAAAAACTGCTGGAAATGTTTGGCGATCCCGATCAAGGGCTACAATTGAGAGAGGAAATCACAGCGCGACTCCTCCGTTCGCTGGAAGCAGCACAACGAGGAGAGAGGGGCATTTCCGCCCAAGATGTCGCCGCCCAACTTGGCCTGGAGTGGATGCCCTTCAGCCAGAACAGATGACCGGCCAGTGGGATCGGGCTACCAGCCAGGAGGTACGGCTTCCCCACGCCAACTCTAACCTCGGCCGCAGCGGGCGGCGCCGCAGCACCGCCCAGGAAAAGGGGGAAAAGCAGGCGCCCCGGGGCGCCGCGGCTAGGTCCGGGGATGGGGGACCGTCGCCGGGATGCCCCGGGGCGGGGATGGGGGAAGGGTGGAATCATCTAGAGCGCAAAATCCCCCTCGTCGAGGTCGACGAGTTCGCCGTCCTCGCCGTTGCCGGCCCCGTTGCCCCGGTCCAGGAACTTGACCGTGCTGGCGACGAGCTCGCTGACGTAGCGCGTGTTG
>JAFGOG010000090.1 GCA_016926595.1 Anaerolineae bacterium | reverse complement strand
CGGACACACAGCACCGCAGTTCACTGTTCCTATAGGATGCCGCGCTAGGATTGATGGCGAGAATCGGCGATTCGAGGTCATCGATGCAGCGGTCGAGTAGGCAGTGAGGTGTCGGCGAATCATGTGGATCTTGCTCTCGATTGTGGCGCACCGTCTGCTAGGGCAATCCAAACGCAAAAGCTGAACCCATTGTGTCTATTGCGCCCACTCTTATAAAAAGAATTCGCCCAGTTCAGGCTTATTCCGCGTGAAAGTGTATGATGAGCACGGCAACCCCAGCCGGGCGGGCGCCGGCATCTTTCCGCGGGCGGTGATGGAGCGCTTTCCGCTGCTGCCGCTGGAGGAGGAAGGGCGGCTGAACGACCTGCCGCTGCGGGAGAATTTCATCGAGCGGGTGTTTGCTTACTATCGCTGGACGGAGATGCTGAAGAACGAGCCGACGCCGGGCGGGCTGGTGCGGTTTCACACGGCACACAAGCTGACGCTGATGGCGCACAGCCCGAAGCATTACCAGGAGCTGGGGCGGCTGGTGGCGCAGGCAGGCAGCCTGCCCTGGGAGGAGCTTATCGCCACCTACGGGACCAAGTTCATGGAAGGGCTGGCGCTGCTGGGGACGCGGCGGAAGCATGTGAATGTGCTGCAGCACCTGATGGGGTATCTGAAGAAGGAGCTGTCGAGCGAGGACAAGCAGGAGCTGCTTGGACTGATCGAGGACTATCGGCAGGAGATGGTGCCGCTGATCGTGCCGCTGACGCTGCTTCAGCACCATCTGCGGCGGCATGCGGTGCCGGAGTGGGTGCACCAGCAGGTGTATCTGAACCCATACCCCAAGGAGTTGATGCTGAGGAATCACGTGTAGGTCGCATTAGGGGTCTTGACAGGGGTGAGCCGATGATCATTCAAGTAGATGAAAACATCGCACTTGAGGTGTACTTTGACCTGATGGATCGGGAAGAGGGCATGGGCGATGAGATCCGGTTCAGCATCCGCGAGTCTGGTCCTGAGAGTATCAGAATCTTTGCGGCAGACGAGACGAGCTTCCTGCTGACTATTGAGCAGGCGGAGCAATTGGCGGCTGGTTTGCAGGAGGCAGCAGCCAAAGCCAGAAGCATCCCACGCTCAGTATTCCCTAGAGTCCCGAATCCAGATGTAGATTTCTGACCCAACGTGGCCGTCGCTCGCAACGATGACTTGCACTTTTGCCCTGGCGGTGGTATACTTTCGTCTGAGGAACAGCCATGAAGATCCGCGACGTGATCAAACTGATTGAAGAGGATGGCTGGTATCTGGCTGTGACGAAGGGTAGTCACCGGCAATACAAGCATCCTGCCAAGCCAGGCCGTGTGACCATTGCCGGACATCTAGGCGATGATTTGGCCCCTGGTACACTCAACAGTGTTCTCAAGCAAGCACAGGTGGACAAGTCAGGGAAGGGAAAGGGCGACTAGCGAGATGTATCGCTTTCTTATCGTCATCGAACGAGCCAACGGCAACTATTCAGCCTATTCACCGGACTTGCCGGGCTGCGTGGCAACGGGTAAGAGTCGTGACGAAGCCACACGCAACATGTACGAAGCAATTGAAATGCACGTGCGCGGTCTACTCGAAGACGCGCTGCCAGTACCAGAGTCGCATTCTTTCGCCGAGTACGTTGCCGTTCCTTCCATGGCTTCCTGAAGGCACAAGCAGTTCGGCCCGTTTACAGGTCATCTGGCCTTCGGCCCAAAGGCGACCCTCCACCCCTGTCCAAGGTCAGCATCCCAACGTGGATTCGACTCGTCATCGTGAACAGGCAGTAGCGTTTGTGTCCACTCTTGCAAATCGAAATCGCCTTCGTCTGGCCTGTATCGGGTCAGGGTGTACGACGAGCACGGCAACCCCAGCCGCGCCGGCGCCGGCATCTTTCCCCGCGCCGTCATGCAGCGCTTCCCCTTGCTGCCGTTGGAAGAAGAAGGCCGCCTCAACGACCTGCCGCTGCGGGAGAATTTCATCGAGTGGGTGTTTGCCTACTATCGCTGGACGGAGATGCTAAAGAGCGAGCCGACGCCGGGCGGGTTGGTGCGGTTCCACACGGCGCACAAGCTGACGCTGATGGCACACAGCCCAAAGCACTACCAGGAGCTTGGCCGCCTGGTGGCCCAGGCTGGCGCGCTGCCGTGGGACGAGCTGATCGCTACGCACGGGGCTCGGTTCATGGAAGGGCTGGCTCTCTTGGGCACCCGCCGCAAGCATGTGAACGTACTGCAGCACCTGATGGGCTACCTGAAGAGGGAGCTGTCGAGCGAGGACAAGCAGGAGATGCTGGGGCTGATCGAGGATTACCGGCAGGAGCTGGTGCCGCTGATTGTGCTGCTGACGCTGCTCAGGCATCACCTGCGGCGACACGCGGTGCCCGAGTGGGTGTGGCAGCAGGTGTATCTGAATCCGTACCCCAAGGAGCTGATGCTGCGCAATCACGTGTAAGCAGGGGGGTAGAATGCCATGGGCTACTATATCAGAGTCCTTGCAGAGAAGGATTTGTCGGTGCCCATCTCACAGCTTCGGGGTGGGTGTGGGAGCAGGTGTATTTGCGACCATATCCGAAGGATCTGATGCTGAGGAATCACGTGAGGCTGCGTCCGAGAGCCTTTACATAGTGTGGAGGCGATCATTCGAGTAGACGAGAATACCAGTTTGGAGGGGTAGGAAACTTGACTCCAGAATCGATTTTAGCTATAATATAGCCAGAATGCGTTACGAGATCATTCTATCACCAGCAGCTATCAAAGATCTACGAACCCTAAAGGCGCACTGGCGTGCAAAAGTGCGTGACGCGATCGAAACGCACTTGAGACACGACCCTGTGATGGAGAGCAAGAGCCGCATCAAGCGTCTTCGAGGACTGTCGCGTCCGCAGTTTCGACTGCGAGTAGGTGAGATCCGGGTGTATTACGACGTATCGGACAATCTTGTAGAAGTTCTCGGAATCGTTCTCAAGTCGGAAGCGGATGCCTGGTTGGAAAGGGTGGAAAAGCGAGAATGAAACGAGTGGCACTAGGCGAAGTCAAGAATGATCTATCAAGGTACCTGCGTCTTGCAGAAGACGAGGAGGTAGTCATTACTCGCCACGGGAAGCCTGCCGGCGTGCTTATCGGATTCGAGTCGGAAGATGATTGGTTTGATTATCGGCTCGAAAACGACCCACGCTTTTTGCAGCGTATTGAGGCAGCCAGGCAAAGCCTGCGCCAAGGACGAGGGGTAAGAATAGAAGACGCTGAGGTTGAGGACGAAACTGTGCCCTCCTAACAAGTGCCTGATTTCTAACCGCTGAGGTCACCTGTGCCCAGCTGGGTGGTGCTCAGCGAGGACTTGTCCAGGCATGACCAATGACGGTTTGTTTTGAGAGTTCACTCAAGTAAGTTCCCCACTCCTCTGTGTGCCTGGATCAGGATTCGAGTAGTCAGCGAAAGCGTGTTTTGTTGATTGTGTCCACTCTTACAAAAGAATTCGCCAAGTTCAGGCTTATTCCGTGTGAAAGTGTACGACGAGCATGGCAACCCCAGCCGCACCGGGACGGGGATGTTTCCGCGGGCGGCGATGCAGCGCTTTCCGCTGTTGCCGCTGGAGGAGTAAGGGCGACTGAATGACCTGCTGCTGCGGGAGAATTTCATCGAGCGGGCCTTTGCCTACTACCGCTGGACCGAGATGCTAAAGAACGAGCCGACGCCGGGCGGGCTGGTGTGATTTCACACGGCGCACAAGCTGACGCTGATGGCGCATAGCCCAAAGCACTACCAGGAGCTGGGGCGGTTGGTAGCCCAGGCGGGGACGCTGCCGTGGGACGAGCTGATCGCCGCCTACGGCGCCCAGTTCATGGCCGGGCTGGCGCTGCTGGGCACGCGGCGCAAGCACGTGAATGTGCTCCAGCACCTGATGGGTTGCCTTGAGAAAGATCTGTCTGGTGAGGACAAGCAGGAGATGCTGGGGCTGATCGAGGATTACCGGCAGGAGCTGGTGCCGCTGATCGTGCCGATGACGCTGCTCCAGCATCACCTGCGGCGGCATCCGGTGCCGGACTGGGTGTGGCAGCAGGTGTACCTGAACCCGTATCCGAAGGAGCTGATGCTGCGCAATCATGTGTAGCTGTCTCTGCCTGGTATCTTGGAGGAGTCTTGCTAGACAATCGTGATAACGCCGCTTCCGATTCAGAAGATGTCGTCGAGATCGTAGAGGCCTACCAAGACTACAATCCGCCAATCAATATCATGATGGTCGCGAACAGGCTGATGCAGCATGTTCCTCCGATCTGCCTGCGTGGACTCGATCGAATAGTGCTTACGAACTCGGCGGCGCTCCCCCGAGATCTCCGCAGAGGAAAAACGCGGGCACGCAAGCGAAAGGTTCGAATCGCAGAGTGTTCGGGCTTGTACCACCGCAAAACAAGCAGCCAGCAAGCCTACATTGACATATTTGTTGACAATATCCGGCAGTATAAACACCGTGCGTTCCGAGCTATCCCCTTCCTGAGAGACATGGCCTTGGCTCATACCCTGTATCATGAGATCGGCCATCACATCCATGCCACTCTGCGGCGAGAGTACTGTGAAAGGGAAGACGTCGCGGACAAGTGGGCTATGCGTCTGACGGCTCAGTTTGTCCGGCAAAGGTACTCTTATTTGGCGCCGCTGTTCTGGCTGAACAGACTACTGGTGCGCACCAAGTGGTTCCAGAAAAGGTTCCCAAGACCCACTTTGACATCTTGAGCCTGTTTCCTCGAGCGTGGGTCTAGCGCTGCCCAAGCGTCGAGCGCCGGCGCGCCGGTCGGGCTATAATAGCCCGTAGGGGCGGCCCCCTGTGGCCGCCCTCCCAGTGGCCGCCCTCCCGTGGGGACGGCCCCTGCACAAAACCATGAACCGGAGGAGAGTTCTCATGCAACTGCCACGAATGGCTCTGTCCCTTGCCCTGCTGCTTGTCGTCGCCGGCCTTGCCCGCTGTGGGGCCACGGCGACCCCTGCATCCTACGCCGATCCCTTTGCCTACTGCGCCGCGGTGGGCATCATCGATACGCCCGGCGCCGACTACACCGGCCCTCAGGTCCCTGAATCGGTGGCCCAGGGACTCCAAAAAGCGCTCAACGCGCCCGACACGCCCCTGGACATCCTCCAGGCCGGATCCTCCTGGCGCTGCATGGACGGCGACGTCTATGCCTGTTTCGTCGGGGCAAACCTGCCCTGCGAAGCCCAAGCCAACACCGATCGGACGCCGACGCAGGAGGAGATCGATTTCTGCCAGGCGAACCCAAGCTCCGATTTCATCCCGGCGGTCGTCACCGGACGCGAGACCGTCTACGAATGGCGCTGCCGCGACGGCGCCCCAGAGATCGTCAAACAGGTCTTCCAGCCCGACGCGCAGGGCTTCCTGTCTGAGATATGGTACAAATTAAGCCCTGAATAGCCGCCGTATAGGTATGGGACGTCGGATCTAGATCGTTCCCACGCCTTTGGCTACAATGGCGCAAGCTGGTCACGCCTTTACGTTGTTTAGGACAATGGCATAACAAGGATGTGATTGACAAAAGTAGTTCCTGGTGATACAATCTTGGCAAGCGCAGGCACGACACAGGTGCGGCTACGATGCGGGAGGAAACCGATGGCCAAGCGGCAGGAACGCAGCCCCAGTGACGGCAGCAAGATCGTGATAACCGAGGACGGCCCGTACGTTGTGCACGGGGGTATTCCGTTGGTGCACAAGACACAGGTTGTGTCAGAGTATGGCGAGCCGCTTACCTGGAAAACGGGAGAGGCGATCCCCACTCCCGAGACGTACGAGCTGTGCCGCTGTGGGCAGTCCAGCTTCAAGCCGTTCTGCGACGTCACCCATGCCCTGGTCGATTTCGACGGCGCCGAGTCGGCCGACACCCGGCCGACCGCAGATCGCCAGGTCACCTTTCCGGGCGGCACCAACATCGTCGTCAAGCGCGACCATTCGCTGTGCTCGGAAGCAGGCTTTTGCGCAAATCGGTTCAAGCGCATCGAAGACATGGTTCCTCACACCGACGACACGGAGGTCCGGTCGCTGGTCATGGCCATGGTCGAGCGCTGCCCATCCGGTTCGTATGTCTATTCGATCGAAGAGGGTGAGGAGGACATCGAGCCCGATCTCCCCCAGCAGATTGCGGTGACTACCGAGATCACCTCGGATGGCCCGATAGACGGCCCGCTGTGGGTAACCGGCAACATCCCCATCGAGCGCGCCGACGGACAGCCTCTCGAAACGCGCAACCGGGTCACCCTGTGCCGCTGTGGGCGGTCGAAAAACAAGCCGCTGTGCGATGGCGCGCACCGGCAAGCGGCCGCCCATTAGCCCGGCATGCGGCCGTGATGGGTGAGGCCCGATGTGTGCGAGCAACAGACAGGCCGGTTCGAGGTGCTAGTCGAAGAAGGGCCTCCGCACGGTGGCCTCTATGAGCTGGAGCAGACGATCTACTACAAGGTTGTCCACAGGCGTTCGGGGCAGGTCGTAATGGTCTTCGAAGGCCAGATGGAGGCGAGCCTGAGCACAACCACCGGCATGTGGGAGGATTATCGTCTCTCCGGCGTATGCGAGGTCGCCATTGCGCCAGACGAACAGTCGGTCATTGTCAAATACTGCGAGGGCCGTGAAGAGACGGTGCCGCTGCCGTAAGGTGGTCTTTTGGCTGTAGTGAGATAGGCGGACCTGCTCCTGTGGTATGATGAGGTCTGGACAAAGGAGGGTAGAATGTTTATCGACTCGATAGAGATACGCAACTTCCGGGTCTTTCGGGAGACCGAGATCACACTCGTCCATCCCGATTTGCGTTGGCGCAATGTAGACCTGCCCAAGCCCAAATTGCCGAACATTAACCTGCTGCTGGCCGATAATGGGCTGGGCAAGACCACCTTGCTCAAGGCTATCGCGCTCGCGGCGTTGGGGCCCGCAGTGGGTGACTCGGGGATCTTTCCCTACCGGCTCATCCGGCAGGAGCCTGACTGTGAGCAGGTCCCTGAGGGCAAGGAAGCGGTTCTGGAAGCCAGGTTCACGCCCCACTTACAGGACGGGGCGGGAGGGGTGCGTTGGCTAGAGTCTCGCGTGCTTGTACGGCGGCGTGGCGATCTTGAATCTCTGCACTGGGCGCACCCCGAAGAAAAACTCTGGCACCCGATCTTTAGTGCGAGCTCGGACGCCTTCTTTTTCGTCGGCTATGGCGCTACCCGTCGTGTGGAGAAACGAGACCAGATAGATCTGGGCAGCCGCCGGAGCTCGTCCTTTGTCCGGGCCCAGCGTGTACAGAGCCTGTTCGAAGAAGCGTACACGCTCGTTCCTCTAAGTGCATGGCTCCCCAAGTACAAAGCCGAGAACCCAGGGCGCTTTAAACAGGCTGTCGGCCTCATCGACAGGCTGATCGGCGAAGATCACTACGAGTTTACCGGGGAAATGGAGGACGGCGAGTACCTGTTCGATCACCAAGGGCTCAAGATCCCGTACCCGGCTTTGTCCGATGGCTATCGCGCTTTCCTGGGCTGGGTGGGCGACCTGCTCTACCACATTTGCGTGACCTGTCCCTCTGGCAACAAGCTGGTCGACAATCATGGGATCGTCATGGTGGATGAGATCGACCTCCATCTGCACCCCAAATGGCAGATGACGCTCCTCCCCATTCTGGGCAGGGCGCTTCCCAATATCCAGTTCATCGTAACCTCACACAGCCCGCTCCTGGTCGGCTCGTTGGAGTGGATGAATATCGTCGTCATGCTGCCAGAAGAGGGGCAGGCCAGCGAAATGACGCGGATCAGGCAATCTGTGCACGGCCTGGATGCCGACCAGGTGCTGCTAACTGATTTCTTTGGCTTGGAATCGACCCGGGCCCCCGGAAAGCGCCACTCGCTGAAAGAGCTAACGCTCAAGGCACGTGGTGGGGATACCGAGGCAGCCAAGCGGTTGTTGGAGCAAATGAGCCGGGGGATGGAGGAGTAGGATGATCGGCTACCCCATCTCTCAGGCCGATCTGGAAGCACGGATCGCAGCCAAGTCAGCTTCCTGGCTGAGGAGAGCAGCAAATCGCATCGGGAGGCTCCGCAAAAAGGCCCGGTACGAAGAAAGGAGCTCAATCTGGAACGAAGTCAAATCAGTGTATATGACACTTCAAGGCGGAAGCAAATGCGCCTATTGCGAGCGCAAGTTTGCAGATCTTCCCCACGGCTCCATCGAGCTGGACGTAGAGCACTTTCGGCCTAAAGGCAGGGTGCTGGCATGGGAGATGCCCGAGCATCTGAAAGAGCAGGGGATTGACGCCAGCCCAGTCCCGGCGGAGGATCGGGGGTACTTTTTGCTGCCGTATCATCCGTTCAATTATCTTGCCTCATGCAAGGTCTGTAATTCCCAGCTAAAGAAGACCTGTTTTCCGATCGCCGGCGACTATGATCTGACCGGCGAGGATCCGGTGGACCTGCTAAAGGAAAAGCCCTACCTGATCTATCCGATTGGCGACTTTGATGCGGTGCCAGAAGAGCTGATCAAGTTCCACGGTATATCACCCCAGGCGGTTGCCAACGGCGGACACGACCGGGCTCGGGCGTTGGTGACCATCGAGTTCTTTGAGCTGGATAACCTAGACACGCGAAAGAACCTCGTGCGTGAGCGTGCCGCGATTATCGTAGCGCTCCACCCGCAGCTAAGTCTGGCCAGCAGCGCCGCCGGCGCTGTCAAGGCGGTTGCCACGCAGATCGTGGATGGGTTCACGAGCTCAACCGCACCCCACACAAACTGTGCTCGCAGCTTCAAGCGCCTGTTTGAAAGCGATCCCGTGGAAGCCCAGGCCATCTTTGAGGGCGCTGCGGCCTTGATCGATTCGATCTCGTGACTGTGCCTCTCCGCCAACTCTAACAGGAGGATTATCATGGCGCTGATGACCAGGGACGAATACATTGACAGCCTGCGCAGGTTGAAAAGGCGGGTGTTCATCATGGGCCAGGAGGTAGACAACCTGGTCGACCACCCCTTGGTCCGGCCGTCGCTCAATGCCTGTGCCATGACCTACGAGCTGGCCCACCAGCCCGAGCACGCTGGGCTGATGCTGGCCACCTCCAACCTGACCGGCCAGACGGTCAACCGCTTCACCCACCTGCACCAGGGCACGGCAGACCTGGTGGCCAAGGTCAAGATGCAACGCCTGCTGGGGCAGACGACCGGCTGCTGTTTCCAGCGCTGCGTGGGCATGGACGCCTTTAACGCCCTCGATTCGGTGACCTTCGAGATGGATCAGGCGCTGGGGACAGGCTATCACGCCAGGTTCCGCCGCTACCTGCAGCAGGTGCAGGAGCACGACCTGGTAGTGGATGGGGCGATGACCGATCCAAAGGGCGACCGGCGGCTGAGCCCTTCGCAGCAGGCCGACCCGGACCTGTTTGTGCGCATCGTTGACAGGCGGGCGGATGGCATTGTGGTGCGCGGCGCCAAGCTCCACCAGACCGGGGCTCTGAACTCGCACGAGATCCTCATCATGCCTACACTGGCGCTGGCGGAGCAAGACCAGGACTATGCCGTGTCCTGCGCTGTCCCTGCCGATACACCGGGCATCGTGATGATCTATGGCCGGCAGCCATCGGATACGCGCAAGCTGGAAGGGGGCCGGCTCGACGTGGGCAATCGCGAGTTTGGCGGGCACGAGGCGGTGATCGTCCTTGACGACGTGTTCGTCCCTTGGGAACGGGTGTTTATGGCCGGCGAATACGGCTACAGCCGGCTGCTCGTCGAGCGTTTCGCCGGCTATCATCGTCAGAGCTACGGCGGCTGCAAGGTGGGCGTTGGCGACGTGCTGATCGGGACCGCCCAGTCGCTGGCCCGCTACCAGGGCGCCGACCACGCCTCGCACATCAGGGACAAGATCGTGGAAATGGTTCACCTCAACGAGACCATCTATGCCTGCGGCATCGCCTGCTCGGCAGAAGGCAGGCCGACTGCTTCAGGCACCTACTTGATCGACCTGCTGCTGGCCAACGTATGCAAGCTCAACGTAACCCGCTTCCCCTACGAGATTGCCCGGCTGGCCCAGGACGTCGCCGGCGGCCTGTTGGTCACACTGCCCTCAGAGAAGGACCTGGCCAATCCGGAGGTGGGGCCTTACCTGGTTAAGTACCTGCACAGCGTGGACCGCTATCCTACCGAGGAGCGCTGCCAGATGCTGCGCCTGGCCGAGAACCTCACGTTGGGGCCGGGGGCGGCGGCCTATCTTGTCGAGTCGATGCACGGCGCCGGATCGCCACAGGCGCAGCGGATCATGCTCGCCCGGCTGGCGGGCCTGGAGGAAAAGATGCGGCTGGCTAGAAAGCTGGCGGGGATTGAGGAACAGGACGGACCATGAAGTTCATCCAGCGCGAGTTTTTCGGCGAGGCAGACCTGCGGGCTATGGCGGCGCTTGTCCACGATTCTCCTGCCGACAACCTCCATGTAGCCGATCTGCCCTGGCGTTTCAGTTCCTGGGCATTTGACGATCCTGGCAATGTCGGGCTGTGGGTCGACGCCGGCGGGCAACTGCTCGCCTGGGCGGTGATGCAGACGCCGTGGTGGGCGATCGACTATGCCTGCCATGCTGGAGCTGGCCAGGACCTTCACCGGCAGATCCTGGCCTGGGCCGATGGGCGCGCCCGCCAGATTTTGGGGACCCCCAGTGGGCTTTCTAAATGGTATGTGAACGTGTTTTCCGACCAGAGCGGCCGGATCCGCGATCTGGAGCAGGCCGGGTTCGTCTCACAGGCAGACATGGGCGAGGATTCCTGGTCGAAGGCGCTGATGCGGCGCCTGACTGAGATGCCAGTGCCCGACTATGCCTTGCCGGCAGGAGTGACGGTCCGTCCTTTGGCGGGAGAGAGCGAAATCAGAGCCTACGTCGACCTGCAGTGGACTGTGTTTGGCACCGAGAACATGACGGTGGAGTGGCGCAGCCGCACCCTACAACAGCCGCGATATGTCCCAGACCTGGATCTGGTGGCCGTCGCGCCGGACGGCAGCCTCGTCGCCTTTTGCATCTGCTGGCTCGATCAGACCACCGCTCCGGT
>JAFGOG010000089.1 GCA_016926595.1 Anaerolineae bacterium | reverse complement strand
GGTCGTTGGTCACGATATACTGGTCGTTGCCCCAGTTGCTAAACTGCCACCAGAACCAGAAAATCAAGACGGACAGTATGGGGGCCAGGGCCGCCAGCAGGGGCCACGAAAAGGGCACGGCGCCGCTCAAGAGCAGCGCGGCGGCGGCAGCCAGCACGACGGCGATACCCAGCGCCGGGATCCAGACGCGGATTATGAGGCGGATCGGGTGCTTGCGCCAGATAACCTGGTCGTCCGTTTTTCTCTCAGTCCACACCGGCTGTAATCGGGGCAATTGGGCAACCCGTCTTCGCAGTCCGTCCCTGGTATGTGGCGTTAGAGCCGTGGCGAGGGGCGCCGTCGCGATCGGCGGAATGCGAGGCTGGAGGGTAGAACCTACTCCGGCTGCCAGCTTGTCCCGAATCACCCGCCGCACCTCGTGCCGCTCGCCGGCCCGCGTGCGGCTCATCTCTTCAAAGATCGACCGCTGCACCTTTTCCGGGTTGGTCAGGTAGTCGAACCTGACCCGGCCGCCGCCATACGTGGCGGCCGTATCGATCACCAGCGCGCCAAAGCCGAGCATGTTGCCCCAAAAGCGCTGTTCGATGTTGACATTTTGGACCTTGTCCAGCGGGGCCTCGTCGCGGGTCTCGCGGATAAGAAGCAGGCGCTCCCGGTGGGCCACACGCTTGGTGGTGAGGATGAAATAGTCATTGAGCCAGTCGATGAAATTCCAGGCAAACCACAGCAAGGCCAAAATAATGGCCGAGATATCCAATGCCCTGAACAGCGCGCGCTCGCTTTTCGTCAGTAGCGCCAGGAGCCCAAGCCCCAACAGCACCAACGCCCCTGGGGCGGTCAACCTTCTCAGCAGGGCAGCCCAGTGCCGCCGTTCCCGGAGCTGTAACTGCTCATCGCGGTCCATCCACTTGAACCGTTTCAACTGCTGCCGGGCCTGGATCGCTGGCTTGAATACCAGCTTGTCCCGGCTTTCGGGGTACCTGGTCAGGTAGCGTTCCAGGTCATCGTGATGGGTGTACAGCCAATTGCTGGGGGTAACGGACTCGACTGTCAGCGAATGTGACTCGTCCAGAAAGGCGGATCGCTCGCCAAACTCTGCCCCGGGGTACGCATAGCCGCGCGGCCGTTCTTTGCCCTCTGGGTTCAGGGCGCGGATGAGCGCTTCTCCCTCGTACAGGATGTACAGCGTCTGGTCCTTTTCGCCCTGGCGAAAGATCGCTTCGCCGGGAGCATAGTGGGCCAGGCCGACAAAGCCGACCAGGTATTCCCGTTCCAACTCGCTCAGCTTGGCGAACAGACCCGTTTTGGCCAACCAATCGGCTACTGGCGGCGGATTCAGGGCCTGGTTGAATTGGGGTTGGAGCCGCAGCAGCCAGTCCAGGCCGTCACGGTTGATCCGGAATAGCACGACATCGGTGCTTGCCAGGGTTGTCGTTTGGTAAGGGGTATTGCGCTTTAGCTCCTCCTGACCAAAGAAATGGCCGGCTGCCCGGTATCTGATCCAGCCTCCGGCCGCCGGCAGGCTATCCCTTGTTTCCGCCACCTGGCCGGTGTCGATCGCGTACATGGCGCTGGCCATGTCACCCTGGCGCGAGATCACCTGCCCGGCCGGATACTCGACCACCCGCACCAGATCTGCGATCTGGGTCAACTGTTCCTGGTCGAAACCGCCGAACAACGGCATGGCCATCAGCCGGCCTACAACATCGGTGCGTTGCAGCCGGTCGCGCAGCGCAGGCAGAGTGTTCAACAGCAGCCGCAGATTCCCAGAGCTGATAGCCAGCAACTGGGCATTCTGCTGCACCGTGGCAGTGGCTTGGTGCTGTACATTCTCCAACATCGAACGGCGTCCCACGAGGTCGCCTGGCTCTGCCACCCGGCGCAGGATTACCTGGTTGGCAGCGTCCCGCCCTACCTCGACGATCTGGCCGCTTTCCACCAGGTACAGGAAATCGGGCATCGCGCCCTGGTGGTAAAGGACCTCGCTGGGGTGGGCGCTCTTCTCTTCAAACCAATTGCCGGCCTGGATCAGTTCGGCCTCGCTCAGGCCGGCAAAGAGGCGAAAGCGGCCCAGCCGCGCAACGCTATCCGTGATGGTCATAGTTCATGTCACTCGCGTGTCTACGGCTCCCGTACGGTGATCCCCCCAACGCCCAGGTTAATCTCCACTTCCACGCGGTTGGCGCTGGTCTCCCAGTCACGGGTGACATAGGCGCCGTCCTTCTTTTCGAACCGATCGGACATGGATGCGGGTGCGATGCCGCGCTCGATGCTCACCCGCGCCGCCAATCCTTCTGGGATCTCCAGAACCAGGCTGCCCACACCACCTTTGATAGTGGCTTTTCCCCCCATCGTTTCTGGCAGTGTCACCACGTACTGGCCCGCTCCCAGTTCCAAGCTCAAAGCGTCGAGGTCAAGTCCGGTCAGGTCCAGCCGCGCCTCGCCGGCAGCCAGATTGGCCGTCAGCTCCCAGGCGACTGCCGGCGAGAGGCGCAGGTCCCATGTCTCACCCCGGCCCCAGCCGATGTTGAAGGACCTGCCGCTCTCGTAAGCGAGCTGCATTGACACCTGGTCGCCGTTCCGCTCCACCTGCCAGGTCGGCTTGCGGCTGGTTGCCAGGTCGAGCGTGGCTTCTACGAGCAAAGACGAGTCCTCGAGTTGGCTCATGGTCAGTTTGCCGGCGGCAGACCTGACGTCGAGGCTTGCCCGCTCGGCTCCTTCCAATGGCTCGGCGATCCTGTCCACCTCGCCGCCGCCGCCCAGTTGCCCCGGCGCCTGGACGACCAGCCACACGCCGCCGCCGATTACAGCCAGGGTCAGGAGCGCGACGATCAGGCTGCCCAGCCGTGAGCGCCGCCCCAGGAGCAGGTCCAGGCCGATCAATATCAACAGAACCGGCCAGTAGCGCCACATCTCCCAAAAGCTCAAGTCGATATAGCCCAGGCTATTCAATAGAAGCAGGGCGCCGATCGCGATCAGCAGCAGCGGCCATAACAGGCTGGGATAGCGGCGCCGTCTCTCTCTTTCTCCCATGGTTTCTCCTCCTTGAAGACGCTCAGCAAGAACGTCATTATTATACTCTCATTACGAACAAAACGCAAAGAGGATACAACCGGGTTCCGGGCGGATGTCGATC
>JAFGOG010000567.1 GCA_016926595.1 Anaerolineae bacterium | reverse complement strand
GGGCGCCCTGGTCTCGGTGGCGGTCAAGGAGGTGTTCGAGGCCCAGACGCTGGCCAACGTCTTTCGCTTTCCGATGATGTTCCTGGGTGGCGTGTTTGTGCCGGTGGCCTCGTTTCCGCCGGGCTTGCAGGTTGTGGCCCGGCTGTTGCCTTTGACCTACGCCGTCGAAGCGTTGGACGTGGCCATGACCGGCGGCTCAACCGCCACTGCCATCCTGGACCTGGGCATCCTGGCGGCGTTCACGGCAGCATTCTTTGTCCTGGCGACCTGGGCGCTGGCACGCCGGCTGGCCTAGAAATCGCCCCCATTTCGCGCGAAATTGAGGTGCGTGCTGGTCTGCAAAGTCAAATCAAATCCAAACAAGCCTTAACAACTTTTGAACATCTTTGTGCTACACTGGGGCCAACCTCGAAAGCTCGGGGAAATTCGCACAAAGAAAAGGAGTTCAAAATGCTGAAAAGACTCGGTATTGCAGTGTTGGTAGTATCGGTGCTGGCGGTAGGCCTGGCCGGCGTTGTGTTGGCCCAGGATGACACGCCTCCGGCGGCGGATGCCTGCCCCTATGGTGAGGCCTGCGGGGGCTATGGCCAGGGTGGTCACGGCATGAGGGGTTATGGCTACGCGGGCTCCATGCCCACCCTCCTGGCCGAAGCCCTGCACATGGCGAGGGAAGAGCTGTACGCGGCGCAGACGGCTGGCCAGACCGTGGCCGAGATCGCGGCCGCTCAGGGCGTCGAGCTGGCGGACGTGGTGGCGGCCGTCGTGGCGCCGCACGCTGAGCGCCTGGCCCAGGCCGTGGCCGACGGGCGACTGACCCAGGAACAGGCTGACGCGATGCTGGCCAACATGACTGAACAGATGACCCTGCGCTTTGAGACCCTGACCGGTGATGGCGCCGGGTGCGGCCGGTGGGGCAGTGGCGAATTCGGCCCACCGGACGATACGGGAAGCTTTGGTGGGCGGGGCCACCGCGGCGGCATGGGGGGTGGGCGCTGGTCCGCCCCTCAAGGCACTGACGCATAGGCTCTGGAGAGCAGCCCGTAGAAGCTCGCCGAAATCGAAAAGTGGCTCCGGTTGCCAAGAGCGGCCGGAGCCGCAATGATCGTGTGAGGGGCCGGGGATCTTGTCCCGGCGTGGTGTGTGATGAAAGTCCTGATCGTCGACGACGAACCGCACATCGTCAGGGGTGTGCAACGATATTTCGAACAGGCAGGGTTCAAGGTATTGGCCGCCTACGACGGCCCCAGTGGTCTGGAGATGGCCATTTCCGAGAAGCCGAACCTGGTAATCCTGGACCTGATGCTGCCCGGCATGGACGGCCTGGACGTGTGCCGGGAGATTCGGCGCGAATCGGAGGTGTCCATCATCATGCTCACCGCCCGAGTTGAAGAGGCCGACAAGCTGATCGGCCTGGAGCTGGGCGCCGACGATTACGTCACCAAGCCGTTCAGCCCGCGCGAGCTGGTGGCCCGGGCCCGCGCCGTGCTCCGCCGGGTGCCCGCCACGGTTCCCTCGACGGGTACCTACCATTTCGGGAACGTCGTCTTTGACGTGACGGCTCAACAGTGCGTGGTAGATGGGGAAGTCGTCCCTCTCACCTCCACCCAGTTCAGCCTGTTGCAGGTCCTCGTGCAGCATCCGGGGCAGGTGTTCACCCGCATGCAGCTCCTGGAGGCCGCCCATCTGGGCGTCTATGACGGCGTCGAGCGTACCATCGACGTCCACATACACAACCTGCGCCGCAAGTTGGAGGTGGATCCATCCCAGCCGCGCCACATCCTGACGGTATTCGGCACCGGTTACCGCTTCAGTCCGGGCTAGACCATGAAACTCAGTCTGCGCGCCCGGCTGATCCTCAGTTTTCTGGGAGTCATTGCTACCACCGCCGCCCTGGTGGTGATCCTGGCCAACCGCATCACCACTGACCGGTTCACCTATCTGGTATCAAATGCAGGCCAGATGCACGCCCGCAATCTGGCGCCGCTCTTTGCCGACTATTTCGCGCAGGAGGGAAGCTGGAACGGCGTCGAAACACTCATGGACAGCTACTCCGCTCTCTCCGTGCCCTCCATGGGCCACGGCCGGCGCGGCGCGATGATGGGCATGGTGGCGAGCGGTGGCGAGCGGTTGCTGCTGGCGGACGCCGGTGGGCAGATCGTCGCCGACAGCCAGGGGCAAGGCATGGGCATTGCCCTGCCCGCTGCTGACCTGGGCAAAGGCGCGCCCATCGTGGTCGGCGAGCAGCAAGTGGGCACGTTGATCGTCGCCTCGGGATTGGGGACACTCACTGCGGACCAGAGCGCTTTCTTGAGCCAGGTCAAATGGTTGATGGTCGCAGCCGCCGTCGTGGCCGGACTGGCGGTTCTGCTGGTGGGCTCGATCCAGGTGCGACGCATCGTCGCCCCGGTGCGGGCGCTGGCCGATGCCGCACGGCGCGTGGCCGGCGGCGAGTTTGCCCAGATCCCCGTCACGTCCCAGGATGAGCTGGGGGAGATGGCCCTGGCGTTCAACACCATGGCCGTTGAACTCCAGCGGCAGCACGCATTGCGGCGTCGCGCTATGGCCAACATCGCCCACGAGCTGCGCACACCCCTCAGCGTGCTGCAAATCGACCTGGAGAGCATCGAGGATGGGCTGACCAAGCCCACGAACGAGGTCATAACCCGGCTGCAGAAGGAGGTGGTCCTGCTGAATCGGCTGGTGGAAGATCTGCGCATGCTCTCCCTGGCCGAAGCGGGCGAGCTTCACCTGGAAGTCCAGGCAGTGGATGTGGGCACTCTGGTGCAGACGGCTGCCGAGCGCGTGCGCGGCGTGGCCCAGGAAAAGGGAGTGGGCTTAACAAGCAGAATAGGCGAGGGTATGCCTCCCGTTGCCGGCGATGCGCAACGCCTGTCCCAGGTATTGTTCAACCTGGTGTCGAATGCCCTGCGACATACGCCCGCAGGCGGACGAATCATTGTGGCTGCGCAGCAGGATGAAAACAATCGAGTGCGTGTCACCGTGCAAGATAGCGGCGAGGGCATCGCGGCTAACGAACTGCCCCACATTTTTGAACGGTTCTACCGAACCGACCACGCCCGCAGTCGCGACACAGGGGGCAGTGGGTTGGGGTTGGCCATTGCCCGCAGTCTGGTCGAGGCTCATGGCGGGCGCATTTGGGTCGAGAGCGTCGAAGGCGAGGGGAGCACTTTTGCTTTTGAGTTGCCTTTGCCAATCGAGCCACAATCTGCTTGACTGCTGGGCTTGGCTGTGTTGCTCAACGGTGCGCCAAAGTGGAAGATCTCGGAATGAACAAGCCAAATAGAAAAAATCCAAATGGGAGTGGAAACAATGAAACTGCGCAATGTAGTAATTGTGGTTGCGGCGGCCATCGCTCTGCTAATCGCCGTCGCCCTGTTGGTAGATGCCACGATGGTAGGCCGGACAGCGTATCGACCAGGTCACGGCACGATTGGCGGTCACCCCCTGCCCATTGGGACACACTCGGTTGGTAGCATCATCTTGATCGTCCTCTTGGGGGTACTGGTTCTGGGCGGACTGGCGCTGCTCGGCTACCTGGCTTACAACAAAGAGGCTCCGCCTGGCAAGGACGAGACGCCTCTGGAGATCATCGAGCGCCTCTACGAAGGCGGTCAGATCGATGACAAAGAGTTCCAGCGCTTGACAGAATCAGTTGTGGTTACTCAGGGCGCAGCCTATGGCCGCAATGGCCTCTGCCGTCAACGGTGTGAGTATGTGGTTTGACATGGAGCGGATTGAACCTTGTAAACGCGATGCGCATCACAGCCAGCGTGTTCGTCAACGACGACGAGAGCGGCCTGCACGTAGATTACGAAAAGTGGCTGGAGGGGTTGGCCCCTCACGCCCCAATCAGCCAATACCTCCACAACCGCACGGGTGAGGACAACGCCGACGCGCACCTGAAGCGGCAGGTGATGGGCCGCGAGGTGGTGGTGGCAGTGACGAATGGCCGGCTCGATTTCGGCCCGTGGGAGCAGATCTTTTACGGCGAGTTCGACGGCCGCCTGCGGAAGCGGGTGCTGGTCAAGATTATCGGTGAGTGAGCATTCATGCTTGTCCAGGGGTCGGACCGACAAAGAGCGAATTCTCGAGATGGGCGTCTGGTGATAGGCGTGCTGTTTGTGGTCAGCGCGCTGCTGTGCGGCTTGCTGGCCTTCATCGCCTCCAACAGGGCGGCCAACCGGGTGGAAGGACTCCAGCCGATCAGCGCTGCCGCGCTGATGTCGAGCCCGCCGGGCACTGAGGTCCTGATCGAGGCCCGCCTGAGCGATGAGAACCCCATCCTGCTAGAGCCCTACCGCTTTGTGGCGTACGTGCGCGAGGGCCGGTCGGTGCAGGATGACGAGGGCACGTGGGAAACGGGGTCGTGGTCTCAACAAGAGCAGGTGACACCTCCACTGCTGCTGGACCTGGCCGGCTCGATGGTACAGATCGAAAACGACGACTATGAGCTGCAAGACGCGCACAGCATCGAGGCCGGCGGGGTGGCAGGCGAGCCCAACGACACTCGCTTCACCGGCCTGCGGGCCGGTGAGCCCGTCCTGGTTTTGGGAACCGTGTTGGGCGGCAAAGAGGTGGGTCGCGTCCGGGCCGAGTTTATAGCTGGGGGCACACGGGTGAGCTATGTCGCCGGCCAACGTTCTGTGGGATGGATCTTTGGCGCAGCCAGCCTGGTCGTCGCCCTTCTGGGGGGCGCCATCCTGCTGCATGAACCGCTGGCCGCCTTGTGGTCCTGCCGGCGAGGCAAGGCACACTGACGGGCTGGGCATTGACTTGCGCAACTCTCCGAGTCGTAGTAAGCTCATGACATGAGCCGAATAGAGCTGCCGCCGGATGAGCCCAAGGTTTTGTCTTTTCTTACCCACCCTCTACTGCTGCTGCTGTATCTGGCGGCGATCCCCCCGTGGGAGCACTATGACGAGCCGACCCTGTCCTGGCCGAAAAACGTCATCCGCTTAGGGATCTGCCGGTCAGCCCGAATAGCCCAGAAGGATTATCCATCCTCACGGGTGGGTCTTTGAACGCATGTGCCTTTTCAGCCAGCACACCTAATTGCCCATGTTGATGATTACCGTCCACTTGGCGAAGGAACCGATCAGACCATCTCTATCTGCCGATAAGAATGTGGGCAAGCGTCTTTGCCCTACGGCGCCGGTGTGGTGGCTCCCAGCGGTTGTAATACGATCTCGAAAAGGGGGCACGTGCAAAAAAGACAATCAAATCCACCAACAGACTGGCGCGCTGCTTCGTACCCGTCCTCCTCAATCTGTATCCGGAACGTATCCGTATCGTGAACGTACACCTCGAACTCGAACTCACCATTGGGGCCGGTTATGGTCTTGTGCTGCCCCTTGGTTGGGGCACAGTTGCTAAAATGTGACAATTCTACCACTGTGCCCGCTAGCTCGTTGCCAGGACTTGCAGCCCCAACATAAACAACTCCCTTCAACATGCACTCCCAGCCGGTGCAAGAGGTAGGAGTAGCCGTCAATAGCACGTTACTGGCACATCCAACCAGGAGGCACAAGATACTTGCCAGGCCTACTATCTGCCGAAAGAGTAGCCGATGGTTCATTCCCCATATCTCCACATTCTCGGCCAACACACAGCACCGATCAGGCGACCCCAGGCTGCCTGAGAGAATACGACTCGGCGGTTGCCTTTGGGAAGGTATCACCGCACCGGAGATGTGTAATAGGTCTCACCGCCGAATACATCGCGCACCACTTCGAGCATGTCGAACTGGTAGTTTCCAGCCGGATACTTGGGCCCGAGGTTGGCCGTGGGCTCGACGGTGGTCGTTTCCGCCCAGTTGTTCCAGGTGTTGAGCCAGATCAGCTTCAGACCACTGCTGCCCACGGGCTCGGCGTGCCTGCGGGCCACCATCGCCATCTCGACGACCTGCTCCTTGCTTCGAGCCGGCACATACTTGGGGCGGTCGGATACAAAGTTCCTCTCGTCGTACTGCGGAGCCCAGGCAGGCTGAAAGTTCACCAGGTCTTCTCTGCCGGCTACCTGCAAGCCTGCGATCTGGTCGCGCCACCACTGGAAAGCACCATCAACCTTTATAGCCGCTTGGCCCACATCACCAAGCGCATACCAGTCGAGGCCGGGGATAAGCATAGTGAAGGTACTGCTGCCGTCGAATAATGAAGCGTGCTGCTGATCGAAGCATCCGACACACACCTCGTCTCCCACGATGAACACATCGAAGCCAAGCTCTGACACCCGTTCGCGGGCCTCCTGCATTGCCCCCACCAGGTTCCCGGCATAGCTGTTCGTAGCCCAGATGTAGATCACCGGCCGGCCGTCGATGGTCAGATACTGGGGATGGCCAAAGTACTTTTTGGCCAAGTGGACGAAATCCGATACAAAGGTGTTGTACACATCTGGCTGATCGAAATCGATGTTCGGCACCACGTCGATGTCCAGGCCTGGCGTCTGATCCAGACGCAGCACAAAGTCATAAAAGATGGCCCACCGAACCTTGTGGATATTGCGCGACTTGAGAAAGACATCGTCCAGGGTATCCTCCATGGACCCGCAACAACCAACACCGCGCGGTGTTGTCCACTCGATGGAGAAAGCGTCGACGCCATATTCGACAGCCCACTCAATCTGCCGGTAGACGACGCTTGGGTCGCTGGCTCGATACGTCTCGCCCAACAGCGGGGTGAGAGGAGTCATCCGGCTCCCGTCGGCATTCTCAAAGCCGCCCCACTCACCTGGACCGTAATACCAGAAGTTGAGCTGCCCTATGACAATATATTCGTTTGGCGCCGCACCCAGGAACGGTTCCGCCGAGACATCAAAAGCCCGGGCATTCCGCGAGCCGGCGCTGATGCCGTCCCAGGTGAGAACGGCAACGACGGTTGGGGTGTCCTCCGCGTAGCTGGAGATCTCGACCTGAGTTGAGCCGATGTGACCACGCTCGATCTCAAACACCAGCGGACTCTTACCCAGATCGGTGAGAAACACCTCGGCGACCAGCTCCACGCTCTTGGCTGCCTGGGCCCGGTCCAGCGACTGGCTCAGAGAGAGGGAATCGCCGTCCAGCCCGGCAAACTGTGCCTGTTCGCCGGCCGAGGTCACGTCGACGTCGTACCAGTAGCCGCCGCCGGTGAGGCGAAGGACGGTCCAATCAGAGGTGGTGCTGATCCTGATCTGGGCGCGGTAGGATGGCGAGGTGGGCTGCGGCTGAGCTGCCGTGGGTGTGGGAGAAGGCGGCGGAGGCTCTGTCGGTAGGGGTGCCGGCGTTGGTGCCACCGGTGTCGACGTGGGCAGGGCAGCTTGCTGGCTGGGGCTGGGGGTGGTGTGCACGGCCGTCAATGTGGCCGTGGGTGCTGGCTGGGCCGTTCCACAGGCGACCAGGGTCAGGGCGACGAGGATATAGCTGAATAGTGTCTTGGCTGACTTTTCGGAGCTCATCTCTTCCTCTCTTTCCAAGACGCCGGTGGGCCGTACCAGGGGCCCGCCTGTCGTTATGTGAGGACATCTGGCCCTCCCTTGAGCACAAAAGACCCAATCGAAACAGTAGCCTGTTTCGCATGGCAAAGAGTATACCAAAGGTAGGACAAAAGCGCAAAAGAGGAAAATGTGGGCTTGGGGAACACTGATGGTAGCACCCCACTAAACCGTGGTCGGGGTGCAAGTTGACAAAAAGCGGAATCCATTGGCAAGCTCAGTCTGAGAGCAATCAGACAGGGAGGCAAGCCAATGGACCCGCAGACCGTATTTTGCCACAATCCGGCCTGTCCTGCAAGAGGACAGATCGGCAAGGGGAATATCGGTGTTCACAGCCAAAAAGAACGTCGCTACATCTGCCATGAGTGCCATACGACCTTCAGCGAGGGCAAAGGCACGGCCTTCTATTGGCTGCGGACGAGCAAGGAACTGGTCGTCTTGGTGGTGACCTTGTTGGCCCATGGCTGTCCGATTCAAGCCATCGTGGTTGCTTTTGGTCTGGATGAACGGACAGTCGTCAACTGGCAAGAACGCTCGGGAGGGCATTGCCAGCAGGTGCACCAGCACTTGGTCGAACGACCTCGAGACTTGGCAGGTACAAGGAGACGAGATTCGTGTGAAGGTTCAGGGCAGCTATCTATTACCCACAAGTTAGGCCTGTTCCTTAACAATCTCCCAAGTGGCTGCCAGATCCTGCAGTCGCTGCCAACCACGCCAGATGGCGGTCACCCCAGGTTCGCCGTCGGACTTGCGACCGAGAAAGCCGCCGAGTTGCGCAATCCAACGGACAGCCTGGTGGACGGTCGGCACCTCGTCTGGCAATCGCTTCGATTTGTGAATGCGCATGTAGAGCGCTTCCCATTCGATATCCGTCAGCACAGTCGTGCAGGGCAAGTCGGGCTGACAGCGGTTGATGTAGGTCATCCAGTGCAGGCGCCAGGCGATGACGCTCATCAGCGCCACGAAGCTATGAAGCCGGTCGGCCGTTTGTAGCCGACAGTCTTCCACCCGGCAGCCAGATTTGAGGACCTTGTGAAAGACCTCGATT
>JAFGOG010000566.1 GCA_016926595.1 Anaerolineae bacterium | reverse complement strand
GGCCCGGTGAGCTCGGCCGAATACCTGCCTTCGGCCGTGGCGAACGCACTGGGCATCCAGTTTCATGGCAGCCGCACGCCCACAGAGCAGCTCGCGATCTATTTGCAGGAGAAGGAGCTGCTGCTGGTGATAGACGGCTTTGAACACCTGCTGCCCGGCGCGCTCTTTGTCGCCAATCTTCTGAACAGCGCGCCCCATCTCAAGATCCTAGTCACGTCACGCGAGCGCCTGAACCTTCAGGCAGAGTGGCTGTTCGACGTGCCCGGCCTCACCTGTCCATCAGGAGATGGGGAAGAGGGTCTGGAAGCGTGCAGTGCGGTCGAGTTGTTCCTGCACCGTGTACGCCAGATTCAGCCGGCCTTTGCGCTGGCGGAAAGAGACCGGGTACACGTGGCGCGCATCTGCCGCGCCGTGGAAGGCACCCCCCTGGGCATTCAGCTTGCCGCCGGCTGGGTGCGTACACTGTCATGCGAGCAGATCGCCGACCAGGTAGAGCGGGACCTCGATTTTCTCACCACCTCGCTGCGTGACGTACCGGACGAGCACAAGAGCCAGCGCGCCGTCTTTCAACGCTCCTGGGCGCTCCTGTCAGAACGGGAACAGGAAGCCCTGGCGCGGCTTTCGGTGTTCCAGGAACCGTTCTCTCGCCACGCTGCGACAGCGGTCGCCGGCGCAGCGACCACCGCGCTTGCGAGCCTGGTAGAAAAGTCCGTGGTGAGCCAGGTCCCACCGGAGCAGGCCGGTGCGCAGCCCCTGTTCGACCTCCACCTGCTGGTCAAGCAGTACGCAGCCGAGGCACTCGCGGCACGGGCGGATGAGCCGCAGCACACCCACGATCGGCACTGCCGGCACACCTTGGAGTGGCTGCACGCGCGCGAGGCGGCACTCAAGGGGGCAGGACAGCCGGAAGCCCGGGCTGAAATCAGGGCGGTGATGGGCGACGTGCGCGCGGCGTGGCAGTGGGCCGCCACCCGGCCCCACCCGGATCTGCTTGCGCTCGCGCTCGACAGCCTTTACCTCTTCTACCGCGCCCAGGGCCAGTTCGGGGAAGGCCGGGAGATGCTGCGCTGCGCAGTGGAAGCAGTCCGGGCGCCGGATGGGGCCAGGGACCTCTTGCGGATGAGGATCGAAACGCGCCTGGCCGACCTGATCGGATCGCTCGGCGAGCTCGACGGGGCACGGGCGCTGCTTGACACAAACCTCGACAGGCTACGGGATCGCAGCTCGCCGCAGGAGGACGCCTTTGCCCTGGCCACGTCAGGGCGAACGCACTACCGCCTGGGAGACCTCGTCCCGGCCAGGAGTGACCTCCAGGCGAGCGTGCACGCCTACCGCGCCACGGAGGATCGGTGGGGGCTGGCACAGGCGTTGAACGACCTGGCCAACGTACTCGCTGTGGATGAGGATGCATACGATCACGCGAGGCGCTGCTACGAGGAGAGCCTGTCCATCTCGAAAGAGATCGGCGACCGGTCTGGCATCGCCCGGGCGCTGCTCAACATCGGCGCGATCGAGTTTGCGCTGCACCGCCACCAGGAAGCCGAGTCGTTGTACGAACAGGCCGCGGCCATCAGCCGCGAGATCGGCGACAGGCGGAACCAGGCTATCGCCCTGAGCAACCTGGGACACCTGGCTTACCGGGCTCAGGCGTACGAGCGGGCCGCCGCGCTGGTGCGCGAGAGCCTGGATATCAAGCAGGAAAGCGGCGACCGCTACTCGATCCTCTTTTCCGTGATGTACCTGGGCAACATTGCCTGCAAAACGGGACAGATCGGGGAAGCGCGGCACTGGTACGAGCAGGTGCTGCGGCTCGCCAGGGACATGGGATCGGCGCACCTGTCCGCGTGTGGGCTGGAGTGCGTAGCGAGGCTGTGCATCGCTCTCGGAGAGCTGCCACGCGCTGTGGAAATGCTGCACGTGGCGCTGGCCAACACCGGCACCGACGGGGAGCTGATCGAAGAAATACGGGCGCTGCTGGCCGATCTCGAAAAGGAGCTTCCGCCCGAGGTGATGGCGGCCGGCCGGCAGCGGGCAGAGAGGATGCAGTTGGAAGAGGTGGTAGAGGATCTCCTCAGCCGTGGGCTGCCGGGAATGGGCACGCGAGGCTGATGCGCTGCTGGCGACGGCGACAGGCGCAATGACGGACCGACAACAGGCAAGCCGCTTCGAGGTTGTGGTGGAAGAGGGGCCGCCACACGGCGACCTGTTCGAGCTGGAGCAGACGACCTATTATCACGTGGTAGACAGGCACACGCGGCAGGTCGTGATGACGTTCCAGAGCGAGATGGAAGCGAGCCTGAGCCGGGACAGCGGAGTATGGGACGACTATCAATTTTCGGGCGTGTGCGAGGTCGTGATCGCGCCGGACGAGACGGCTGCGATTGTCAGCTACTGCGACGGGCGGGAGGAAAGGATCACGCTGGTTCCCTGAAGCCGCCGGGGGCTGAGCGCACGGTATCAGCGCGCCGGGCCCCGCAACAGCGACCACAACGCCGCCAGCGGCTCGCGCAGCAGAAAGGCGCCGCCGAGCAGCGCGACGATCAGGCTGACAGCGAGAAAAATCCAGCCCGCAGAGCGCTGGCCGGCGATGTAGCTGTCGACCGTGCCGCCGGCGATAAACTCGGCGTCGACGCGGCCCACCTCTTTGCCTCCCAGCACGGTGCCCAATACGAGGACGGGCTCGCCGGCGCGCAGGCCGGTAAGGCGCGTGTGGTCGGGCTCGCCGGCCCGCCCGCCGGTCTCGATGCTGTGCACGTTTTGCAGCTCATAGTCGTCGTTCTCGATCTCGATCACCACGTCGCCCAGCTCCAACTGCAGGGGCGGCGTGACCCGCTTTTGCTCGGACCAGGAGCCCGTTTCCCACGAGCCGTCGTCCTCCCACACAGACCGGCCCTCTTGAACGTAGGAGACAAAGTGGTACGGTTCGAGCAAGACGCGGTTGTCGTCGCTCACATGGGCCTCGATCAGGACCTCGACGCCGGGAGGGGTCGATACCAGCTCGCGGGCAGTGACCGGCTGGAGCTGCTCCACCCGGTCGGCGGCGCGCTGGGACGTGATCAGGGCCACCAGCCCGCAGAGGCACGCGCCCACGACAAAGAGCACGCCGAGGGCAGTGCGTACAGGCCCTGAAACGGGGCCAAAGTTTATGCCGAACCGCGGTCCGCTCACAGCCAACCTCACCAGGTGTGCTTTGACTGC
>JAFGOG010000565.1 GCA_016926595.1 Anaerolineae bacterium | reverse complement strand
GTGGTAGAGGCGTCCACCTGTTGGAACGGGACAAACAGCTTTTTCTGCGCCTCGGCGTCGATGCCGATGCCGGTATCGTGAACGCTGACCGTCACAAACCCTGGATCGGCCGCGGTGACCGCCGCCCTGAGGGTGATCGCGCCCTCCTCGGTGAACTTGGCCGCGTTCGACAGCAGGTTGAACAGCACCTGGCGCACCCGCTGCCCATCGGCCCACACCGCCGGCAGGTCCTCGGGGATCGTCGTCCGCAGCTCGATCTGCCGGTCCTTGACCAGCGCCCGCGCCGTCGACAGCACGCTCTGGCAGATCTCGTCCAGGGTTAGCTCGTCGAACGACAGGTCCATGCGGCCGGCCTCGATCTTGGACATGTCCAGGATGTCGTTGATCATCCGCAGCAGGTGCTGGCCGCTGTTATAGATCGAGGTCAGGTCGGCCGTTTGCAGGTCGGTCAGCGCCCCGTCGATGCCCTTGAGCATGACCCGCGAAAAGCCGATGATCGAGTTGAGCGGGGTGCGCAGCTCGTGTGACATGTTGGCCAGGAACTGGGTCTTGAGCCGGTCCACCTCGCGCAGCTCCTCGGCCGTCTGCACCAGCCGCTCGTATGCCCGGGCGTTCTCGACGGCGATCGACGCCTGGGCGGCGATCGTCGCCAGCAGCTCCACCTCCGACTCGGCGTAGGCGTTGACCTCCAGGCTCTGCACCGAGATGACGCCGGTCACCTGGCCGCGAAAGATCATCGGCGCGCCGAGGTAGGAGCGGAGCTGCTCATCCGGGGTAAACTTTAGAGGGCGATATGGCGCGTCCGCCGGCATGGCCTGGTGCAGGTCCGGGATATACAGCGGCCGGCCCGTGCTGA
Organism: Anaerolineae bacterium; assembly: GCA_016926595.1. The sequence goes on along the minus strand of JAFGOG010000565.1, from coordinate 4,153 downwards.
TAATGTAACCGGTCAGGCCTGCCGACTCGTCGCCAGGGCGGCCCGGCACCGGCGGTCCCGCTTCACTGCCCACACCCCGCATCAGCGGAAAGTGGAACATCCCTTCATCCGCGTCGTACAACGCTACGTAGAACGTATCGGTGACAAAGGTCCGCCGGCACTGCTCGTACAGCGTCTCCAGCACCCGCTCCACCTCCAGGCCCGAGGTCAGCGACAGGCCGATCCGGTTCAGGCTGGCCATCTGCTCCGCGCGCCGCTGCGTTTCGTCCATCAGCCGCGCGTTTTGCAGGGCGATGGCCGACTGCGAGGCAAAGGCGGCCAACTGATCGGCGTGCTCCTGGGTGAAAAAGCCGGCCAACGCGCTGTCCACGTTCAGCGCGCCGATGAACTCCCCACCCACTATCAACGGCGCGCCGGCGTACGAGTGGAGCCATTCCTGCCCGTCCATCACCGTCCAGTGGGGATGGTTGGCCGTATCGGCCACGAGCACCGGCCGGCCCGTCGCCTTCATCTCCCGCACCGTCCACATCTCTTCCAGGGGCGCCCGCAGGTCGCGATAGCGCTCGGCCACTCCGAACTGCTCATAGCCCTGGCCGGCCACAATCCGCATCCATGTGCCGCCTGCCGATCCCGGCGGCCCTTCGACCAGCATCAGGTTACTGGCGTCGCACGGCACCACCCGCCCAACCTGCTCCAGGATGCGCACCAGCAGCTCGTCGAACGCCAGCGTGCCGCTCAGCGTCACCGCCGCTTCGCGCAGCGCCTCGGCCACCATGCGCTGCTCGTGCTCCGCTTCGAGCAGCCGCACATTCTCCAGCGCCAGCCCCACCTGGTCGCTCACCGCCTTGACCAGGGCGATCTCGTCCTCGCTCCAGTAGCGGCCGGACCCGCCGGCCTCCTCCAGGCCAACCACGCCGATCGTCTGCTCCCGCAGCTTGATCGGCGCGGCCAGGGCGGCGCCGGCGCCCCGCCCCCCGTCCACCGCGATTGGCGGCTGGCCATCGCCCGCCATCTCGGCCTGGACCACGACGACCTCGCCCTGCCTGAGCGCCTGCTCGACCGAAAAAGCGCCGGCGCCTCCGGCCTCTACCGGCGTCAGGCCGGCCAGGGGCGGCGCCGCTGGGTCGCGATACTCGTAGGCCAACTGCCCCCGCCGGCTGGTCACCCGGCTCCACTCCTGTTGCAGGTACTGGCGGTGCACGGTCTGCACCTCGCGCAGCGCCTGCCTCGACTCGTCGAACAGGCGGGCGTTCTCGATGGCGATGGCCACCTGGTCGGCCAGGGTGCTCAGCATGGCCACGTCCTCCTCGTCGTACGCCTCCGCTTCGGTGCTCTGCACGTCCAGGGCGCCGATCACCTGCTCGCCCACCTTCAGCGGCAGGGCCATCTCCGACCGGGTGGCCGGCAGGTCAGGGTTGTCGAAATAGACCGCGTCCTGGCCCACGTCCAGGGCGATGCGCGGCTGGCCGGCGCCGGTCACATAGCCGACGATGCCAACCTCGCCCACCTTCAAGCGATGGCCCCGCTCCAGCATGCGCTGCCCGCCCTCACTGTTTGCCGCCCGGAGGACGGCGTACTCGCCCGCTTCGCCCGCGCCGCCTCCTTCTGGCGGGGCGACCAGAAAGATGCCGACGTGGTACCAGCCGAACCGCTCGCTGATCAACTGGGCTACCTGGGGCAGCAGCCGGTTGGGGTCGCGCACCGAAGTAATAGCCCGCGCCACCTCGGCGCTCGTCTGGAGCTGAACCGCCCGCCGGCGCATTTCCTCCGTCGCCCGGGCCAGCTCAAAGGTGCGCTCCTCGACCTTGGACTCGAGCTCGCGCCCATACTGCTCGATCTCGGCCCGCGATCTCTTGAGGCTGGTCGCCATGTCATTAAAGGCGTTGGCCAGGTCCTCGATCTCGTCGCCGGTCCTGACATCCAGGACATAGTCCAGGCGGCCCCTTTCGATCTCGCGGGCGCCCTGCTGCAGGGCCACCAGCGGCCCGACCAGGCGGCGGGGCAGCAGGGTCCCCACGCCGGCAGCGGCCAGCACGCCCAGCACCAGCAATCCGCCCAGGAGGTAGACCATATTCCGCACGCTGGCCAGCGCTTCGCCGGTAGGCAGCTCGGCGATCAGCATCCAGTCAGTCTCTTCAAACGGCGAGCCCGCTCCGATGACCTCCGCCCCCTCCAGGCCCGGGTACTGGTGGTCGACCACGGCGCTCGCCTGGCCCGCTTCGGCCGCGGCCAAGGTTTGGCGGACGATCGACACGCCGCCCACGTCCCGCCCTCGGAGCTGGAGGTAGCGCGACAGGTTGGAATGGGCGACCAGCTCACCGCTGGTGCGGTCGACGATGTAGGCATAGCCGGTCCGCCCCACCTCCACCCGGCCAAGCGTGTCCCACATCCCCTTGACGCTGACCGTCGCCATCAGGACGCCCCGCGAAAAGTCGACCTGGTGCGGCACGGCGATGGTGATGACCGGCAGCCCGCTCTGCGGTGAGATCTCGACCTGGGTGGCCACGTACACCTGCCCGGCCAGCGCCTGCTGAAAGGCCGGCGACCCCGCCTGCGAGCCGAGCTCCTGCTCCAGGTAGGTGTAGAACTGGGACACCTTGCCCTGTTCCCTCCCCCCAGCGTCGACGAGGGTCACCTCTTCGAACAGGTCAGAGTTTTGGCTCAATATGGCCCGCAGCTCGCTGTGCTGGATGGCGGCGCTCATGGCCAAAAACCGCTTGCTGTGCGCGTACACTATCAGCGAATCTCGCGCCTGCCTCAGGTACGACGAGGTTGCCAGGGCCGCCTCGTTGGCCGTCTTTTGCTGGCGGATGATGATCTGGTCGATCTGGGCGTTGCGGCTCAGGATGATGAGCACTATTCCAACGGTCACAAGGGAAAGGGACCCTAACAGAATAAAGGCCCACGCTAACCGCCCGGCCAGGCCGCGTCCACGCCGCCCGCGTGGGCGAAGTGTCCCACTCAATTCAGACGTCATATCTCACGTCCTCTGCTTCCTCGTCGCGCCAAATGGTGCCAATATTGGCCCGCTACCGCCCCCACCCCGGCATCGGCCAGACCAGATCGGCCGTGGCCAGATCCCAGGGCCATACGGTATGGTACGTCTGGCCCTGGATCTGAACGATGATCCCCTTGGCCAGCATATTCTGCCCGGTCGCGGGGTCAAACTTGACCCCGTCCCAGGGCATGATCAACTGCCCGGCCGGGATGTCGGTCGCCAGCAGCGCCTGCCGGATCTTTTCCGGGTCGGTCGAGCCGGCCCGATTGATCGCGTCGGCCATGACCATCAGCCCGGTAAAGGCCCGCGCCGAATTGCCGGTCAGGTCGGCGCCGTACTTGAGCCGGTACAGGTCGTTCACCTGCTGGATGATCGGCTTGACCTGGCCCAAGTCTGAGGCCCACACCTCGCGGCTGATGACATGGTCCGCATCGGCGCCCAGGGTCTTGATAAAGGCCGGGCTGATAAACCCGGCATCCATGGCCAGGATCGCCTCGGGCCGGTAGCCCTGCGCCTTGTAGGCCTGCATGAACAGGATGGCGTCCTGCTCGTACGAGGTCTGCATGACCACGGTCGCGCCGCTGTTCTTGACCTGGGCCGCCTCCTGGTCTACGCTCGTCGCCTTGGCCGAGTAGGGGACGTCGGCGACCACGGTCCAGCCGGATTGGGGAGCGAGCTGCACTTCCGACTGCCCAACGCCGGTCCCAAAGGTGCTGTTCTCATAGACGACGGCCAGCGACGACGGGGCGACGCCCTTCCTGGCCTGGAGATCGGCCAGGAAATCGTAAAAGTTCTGGACAAAGATGGTGTCGTCGGCGGTGGTGCGAAAGAACCACTTAAAGCCGCGCTGGGTTAGGTTGGCCGCGGTCGATTCGGGGTTCAGAAACGGCACCTCGGCCGCCTCAGCGGACTGGCTGGCCCTGTTGGTGACGCTGCTGTTGTAGGCGCCGACGAGGGCCACTACCTTCTCCTGTTCGATAAGCCGCGTGGCCTCGGCCGCTCCCTGGTCGTCGCTGCCGGCGTGGTCGGCCAGCGCCAGCCTGATCTTGGCCCCGCCGAGGTTGGGCAGGCCCTCGGCCCGGGCCAGGGGCAGGTCGAGATCGTATTTGCCGTTGATGATCTCAACCGCCATCTCCAGGCCGTGCTGGATGTCGG
>JAFGOG010000088.1 GCA_016926595.1 Anaerolineae bacterium | reverse complement strand
TGGGGCATGTGGCTCGCCGGCGGCGGCCTGCTCATGGGCGCCGCCTTTTTCGTCAGCCACTCGGCCATCCTTGGCTACGGCCTCCAATACGTCGGTCGTGGCACCGAGTTCTGGTGGCGCGTCGGCTGGGTGCCCGTCGTCTTTTTGCCCTTTGCCTGGTACGTCGTCATCCTCTGGTACTCGGGCTACTGGGACAACCCCCAGGGCCCCCTGCGCCACCGGCAGCGCCCCTGGCTGGCCCTCACCAGCCTGTTGGTCGCGACCTTTGTCCTCCTCTTCCTCGTCGCCCGCCCTCTCCCTTCCTACTGGCAGGTCGCGCAACTGGATCTGGCCGCGACACCGGCCATCGACGGCATCCCGGCCGTGATGCTCCTCTATCCACTATATGTCGTGCTCTGCATCGGCCCGTCGCTCGACGCGCTGCGCCGGCCCGAGCCTTCCGCACGCATCATGGGCGACGCCGCCCGGCGCCGCGCGCGCCCCTGGCTCGCCGGCACCTCTGTCGTGCTCCTTGCCGTCAGCCTCCTCGTCGCGTGGGCCATGTTCTGGATCGTGTCCAACGCCCGCCAGCACGCGCTGCACGAAGCGTACCACAGCATGTCGGGCTCCATCGCCTGGTTCGACCTGGCTATTGCCTCGCTCATCGCCCTGGCCATCGTGCTCCTCGGGCAGGCGATCTCTGCCTACGAGGTGTTCACCGGCCACACGCTGCCGCGCCGCGGGCTGGTGCGCCACTGGCACCGGGCCGGCTTTCTGGCCGCCGGCTACGGCCTGGCCGTCGGCTGGACCCTGGCGGCGCACCTGGCGCCCATCTACGGACTGCTGCTGACCACCCTGCTGATGACGCTCTTTTTCGCGCTGATGAGCTGGCGCTCTTTTGCCGAGCGCGAGCGGGCCATGGAGCAGCTCCGCCCCTTTGCCGCCAGTCCGCGCCTCTACGAGCGCCTGCTGGCCCCCTCCCCCCCCTCTGGCCTCGACCTCGACGCCGCCGCCCTCTTTCGCACCCTGTGTGCCGACGTGCTCGGAACGCACGTGGCCTATCTGGCCCCCCTCGGCCCACTCGCCTCACTCGCCGGCCCCCCCCTGGCCTACCCGGAAGGGCGCGAGGTGCCCCAGGCAGCCCTGGTGGGGGTGACGGCCGAGATGACGTCTTGTACGGCCATCTGTGTGCCGCTCGACCCGGCGCGGTACGGCGGCGCCAGTTGGGCGGTACCGCTGCGCGGCGAACCCCTGTACCCCAGGGGCGAAACCCTCTACCCCAGGGGCGAACCCGGCCCGGCCGGCGTGCTGCTGCTAGGAGAAAAGGTCGACGGGGGACTCTACACACAGGAAGAGATCGAGATCGCCCGGGCGAGCGGCGAGCGGCTGGTGGACACACTGGTCAGCGTCGAGGTGGCCCGCCGTCTGCTGGCGCTGCAGCGCCAGCGCCTGGCAGAGAGCCGCGACTATGGTGAGCTGAGCCGCGCCCTGTTCGACCAGCGCACCCGGCGCCTGCTGCACGACGAGGTGCTGCCGGCACTGCACACCGCCATGCTGACGATGCACGGGGCCAGGCGCAGCGTCAGCGCCGGCGACGGCGGGGACGATCCACTGCCCCTGCTCGTCGGTGTGCACCGGCAGATCTCGGACCTGCTGCGCGAGATGCCATCCGTCACCACCCCCACGGTCGACGAGCTGGGCCTGGTGGGCGCGCTGGTCGACGTGGCGGCCCACGAGCTGGACAGCACGCTCATTCAAGTGACCTGGCGTGTACAAGACGCGGCCGAGCGCGCGGCGCGCGCGCTGCCCCCCCTGCCCGCCGAGGTCATCTTTTACGCGGCGCGAGAAGCGATGCGCAACGCCGCCCGGCACGGCTGCGACCCGGCCGGCACGCGCCCCCTGCACCTGTCGGTCGAGGTTGCCTGGCGTGAGCCCGGCCCCCGCGCCCCACATGGGCACCTGGAGATCGTCGTCCAGGACGACGGCGTCGGCTTGCCGCCAGGCCCCCCCCCCCGGGCCGGCAGCGGCCAGGGCCTCGCGCTGCACAGCACCATGATGGCCGTCGTCGGCGGCGCACTGGCCGTGGAGAGCATCCCGGGCGCCGGGACAAAAGTGCTCATCAGCTTGCCTGGACAGCAGGCGCCCCCTCCTCTACTACCAGATGGAAACCGACTATGACTTTCTGTACGAGACGTGGAACATCGTCTCACAGTTGATGGTGTATTCTGAGGACATTGGCGAGACACCGCGCTATCCCCTGGAAACCTTCCTCGCCGGGGGTGGCGACTGTGAGGATACAGCAATCCTGTTTGCGAGCATGATCATAGCAGCGCCGGTCGATTGGGATGTCCAAGATGCGCGGGTTTTACGAGCAGTTTTAGCCCGTGTGCCGAAAAGCCAGGCGCACTCACCCATCGCCACCAGGTACCGGTTCCCTGCCATCATCACTCAAGCAAAGGGGAAGCAGGCGCTCTGTAGCAGCGCAAAAAGCGTCGCCAGCGCCAAGATCAGCAGGCCGATCAAGATCGCTAACCAGGTGGATAGTCGCTGTCGCATCTTTCCCCCTTCTTACACCAGGTCGAAACGTTCCGAGTGAAAGTCGCCCAACGACACGCCCAACTCGGTCAGGGCCTTCTCCACAGCATCCATCAGCGGTTTGGGGCCGCAGATAAAGGTTTCGTAGGTGTTTCGTTTTCGTTCGGGAGGCAGGTAGCGAGCCAACAGCTCGCGGCCGACAAAGCCCTGTTCGCCCTGCCAGCCTTCCGGCGGGTCGCGCAGGACGTGCACCACACGCAGGTTGAGCTGCTGCTGGAGTGCATCGAACTCGTCACGAAAGATCACGTCCTCCCAACGGTTGTTGGCATAGATCAGCAGCAGGGGACGCCGGTCCCCCCGGTCAGCAAGGGTGCGCAATATGCTCATGATGGGTGTGATGCCGACGCCACCCGCGATGAAAATGTAGCCCTGCGCGTGGGGATGGCGGTCAACGCTAAACGCCCCAAACGGTCCGTCCAGGTACACTCGCTGGCCGGGTTGCAGGTCCTTGATGGTCCGCGTAAAGTCCCCCAACTCTTTGATAGTGAACGCCAATCTCTCCTGTTGGCAGGCGCTGGACGAGAAGGAAAAGGGATGTTCGGCGTCCGAAAACGGCGACTGCCAGGCAGTCAACCAGGCGAACTGCCCCGGCATGAACTTGATTCCGGCGTGCCCGACCGGTTTGACGACCAGCGTCCAGGCATTGCCGCGCTCCTGGATCACCTGCTCCACACTGTAGGGGCGGCGCAGCATCAAGATGGGCTTGATCAGCCGTACATAGGCTAACAACCCGATCCAAAACAGGCCATAGCCGATCCACAACACCTGTTTCCAGGGCGTATTGACATAGTGCCCCGCCAGGACGACATGGGCCATCGCCAGCGACACAGCAGCCGTGGCGAGGATACCGTGCCAGATCCGCCAGCGGGTGTATTCGATCTGGAGACGCCTGCGCCACAGCGAAGCGACGATCAAGGCCGTCAGCGAGAGGAAAGCCAAGACGCCAGCCCGCGCCCGCCAGGGGGCCGTAAAGATGTTGAGCAAACGCAGCGTATCGGGCGCATTGATGAACAGCAGCAAGGGATGGGCCAGGATCAGCCCCAAGGCCACCAACGAGATCTGGCGGTGAAAGTGATAGATCACGTCGCTGCCATAGGGTGCCTTGACCACCTGGAAGCGGGCCGTCAGCACAAACTGGAGAGCCATCATCGCCAACCCACCAAAACCCAGCGCCACCGAGAGTTCGCGCCAGAACTCGCGGCCTGGTGGTATCGGCCCGATCAGCAAGATGATCAGGGGCGCAGCGGCCAGAAAAAGATAAACCACGATCCAAAATGCTCCCTGGAGCCAGAGTTTGACTCTCATCGCACCAAGACCTCTCAAAACCTTGTAGTTCAGACCGCGCCCTGCCTGCGGTGCAGCCACTTTTCCAGTTCCACGGCCAAACGGTTCAATCCTTTGTCTGCGCCAGGTCATCGCGAATCACCCGGCTGAGCGGGATGCCGACGCGGTAGGCGGCCGAGGCCAGGCTGTGCGCCGTGACCGGGCTGGACAGCAGCAGTAGGGCGATGAGCACCAAGCCCTTGCCCAATCCCAGCGGCGTCCAGACCACCGCTCCGACCAGCAGCAACACCGCGCCAAAGGCGCCCACCTTGCCCACGCTGTGCAGCCGGGAATAGATGTCCGGCAGCCGCACGTAGCCCAACACTCCCAGCACCGAAAAGGCCGTGCCAGCCACCACCGCCAGAATCGCTATTACTTGCAGCACAATTTCCATCGCAAACCTCTCGCCACTTGCTACTGCCGCTTAGAACATCTGCTCATCGGCCACATACTTGGCCAGGGCGATCGTGCCGATAAAGCCCAGCGCTGCCAGCCCCAGCGCCACATCAATATAGATGCTGTCCCGCTCGATGAGCGACAGGAGCACGAGGATGGCCAGCGTCAGGATGTTGAGCAGGTCAGCGGCCGTCAGTCGGTCCACGATGGTTTGACCGCACCACAGGCGCCATAGGACTATGACCAACAGGCCGACATGGACCAGCAGGGCCAGGTACAGGACAGAGGTCAGAATTGTTGCCATGGGCTCATCACTCACG
>JAFGOG010000087.1 GCA_016926595.1 Anaerolineae bacterium | reverse complement strand
GGGTCAAGGATTATACCAGCGGCTTTCTGGCCGTACGCCGCCCGGTGTTCGACCGGATCTTGCTGCGCGGCGACTATGGCGAGTATTGCATCGACCTGCTGGCCCGCGCCCAGCGGCTGGGGCTCACCGTGCGCGAGGTGCCCTACCACTGCGCGCCCCGGCTGCGAGGGCAGTCCAAGACAGCTACCAGCGCGGCCGGCTATATCAGGCGCGGCTGGAAATATGTGGTGACCATCCTGCGCTTGCGCTTGGACAGGTCACGCTGAGGAGATATGAAATGTTAAAACCTGTTGAACTGACACTGGAGGAGCTGGGCGACCTGGCCGAGGTGATCCCTGGCGACGAGCCGGAGCTGAAGGTGTCGATCCCCCGCATCCCGATCTCGGAGCTGGAGATGGAGGGGACGATCATCCCGGTGTGCGAACCGGCGCTGGAGGGGAACGAGGCACGCTATGTGATGGACTGCCTGAACACGAACTGGATCTCGTCGGCCGGCAAGTACATCAACCTGTTCGAGCAGGCGTTCAGCAGCAAGGTGGGATGCGGCTGTGGCATCGCCTGCGTCAGCGGCACGGCGGCGCTGCACCTGATCATGGCGGCGTTGGGCTTGGGGCCGGGCGACGAGGTGATCATCCCCACCCACACCATGATCGCCACGGCCTATGCCGTGTCCTACACCGGCGCCCGGCCGGTGCTGGTCGATTCGGAGCGGCGGACGTGGAATATGGACCTCGACCAGGTCGAGGCCAAGGTCACGCCCCGGACCAAGGCGATCTGCGTGGTCCACACCTACGGCCACCCGGTGGACATGGACGTGGTGCACGACATCGCCCGGCGGCACAATCTGTACGTGGTGGAGGACGCCGCCGAGGCGCACGGCGCGCTGTACAAGGGCCAGCCGTGCGGCAGCCTGGGCGACGCGGCGGCTTTTAGCTTTTACGCCAACAAGATCATCACCACCGGCGAGGGGGGCATGATCACCAGCAACAACCCGGAGCTGGCCGAGACGGTGCGCACCCTGCGCGACCACGCTTTTTCCAAGGAGCGCCACTTTTGGCACAAGTATATCGGCTATAGCTTTCGCCTGACCAACATGCAGGCGGCGGTGGGCCTGGCCCAGACGGAGCAGATGGACAAGTTTGTGACGCGGCGGCGGGACAATGCGGCCTTGTACACCTCGCTGCTGCGCGACACGCCAGGCCTGACGACGCCGGTCGAAGAGCCGTGGGCCCAGAACGTGTACTGGATGTACGGGGTGCTGGTCGAAGACGAGTTTGGCATCAGCCGCGACGAGCTGCGGCAGCGGCTGGCGGCGCGGGGCATCGAGACGCGGACTTTTTTCATCCCGATGCACCTCCAGCCGATCTATTATGGCGACTATAAGGGCGAGCGCTACCCGGTGGCCGAGGACCTGTGCCGGCGAGGGCTGTACCTGCCGTCGGCGTCGGCGCTGACCAGGTGGGAGATCGAGCGGGTGGTCGAAGCGGTCAAGACGTGTAGGGGATTCCAGATTTTGGATTCGAGGGCGTGAGGCGGATAGCCAGGGTCGCTGCTTCGAATTGGGGCGACGCGCTGATCGCCGCCGGGCTGATGGCGGCGGCGGCGGCGGTGCGGCTGCCCTATCTGCAGTTGGCGCCGGTCATCTCTGACGAGGCGTTCGAGGTGCTGGCGGCGCGGGGGATGGTCGGGGGCGAGTTCATCTGGTTTGGCCCGTTCGACCCCACAACCGGGCCGTTGGTGACGTGGCTGCTGGCGCTGGCTGTGTGGCTGTTTGGGTCGAGCGCCTACCTGGCGCGGGCCGTGACGCTGGTGTTCGGCGTTTTGACCGTGGGGCTGGCCTACCTGCTGGGCCGGTCGTTAGCGAGTTGTCAAACCACAAAGGACACAAATGACACGAAGGATCTGCCCCAAAACAGCAGGCCGCCCGTGCTGAATTCTGAGGCCGCGGTCTGGCGGGGGAGGATCGCCGGGCTGGCGGCGGGGCTGCTGCTGGCTTTTAACCCGGTGCACACGATTGTCAACAGCCACATCGCCTGGTCGAACTCGGCCACGCCGCTGTTCGCCACGGCGACCTTCCTGGCGCTGCACGCCGCCACGCGGCGGGGCGACGGGCGGCTGCTGGTTCTGGGCGGCCTGCTATACGGGCTGGCGCTGCAGACCCACATCTCGATGCTGGTGGTGATCCCCGGCCTGCTGATCTGGTTCCTGGCCCGCCGGGACGTGCTGTCCTGGCTGCGGCGGCCGTGGCCTTACCTGGCCGTTGCGGCGGCGGCGCTGGGCTATGGCAACATGATCGCGTACAACATCATCTCCCGGGGCGGCCTGCTGGCCGACGCCCAGCTTCACACCTATGCCTGGGAGCCGAATCCGACCCTGATTTCGTACCTCGATCGCCTGGCGGCGCTGCTGACCAACCTGGGCCAGACCATCGGGGGCCAGGTGCCGCGCGTGGCCGACGGCTGGGGCCTGGGCGGGCTGGTCGTGGGGGTGTTGGCCGCCTGGCTGCTGGCGGCGCTGATCTATACGGCGTGGCGAGGCGAGGCGCTGCCGCTCCTGGCGCTGCTGTCGACGGCGGCGGTGATGCCCTATTTCAACAAGCGGTACGACGGGCTGCTGTCGCAGCGCTACACGGCCTTTTTGCTGCCGCTCTGTTTTGCGGCCATGGGGGTTATGGCGGCGGAGGTGGTTGGGCTGTGGCGCAGGGCCAGGCCGCCTGCCGGGCGAGCGATGTTTGAAGGGGGGGATACCGCCGGGCAGGCCTGGAGGAAGCGGGCCGCAGCGGCGCTGGCGGCGGGGCTGATGCTGGCTGCGGCGG
>JAFGOG010000564.1 GCA_016926595.1 Anaerolineae bacterium | reverse complement strand
CTAGCCAACCCGGCGTAAAGGCTCGAGCGCGGCCGATCTCGGGGGTCTGATCCTCTAGCGAAGCGTTGACTCTGTACATGCCGAGTTTGCCGTCGTACAGATCGCCGGTTTTGATCTTGGCATACAGCTCCCGGGCCGAGGCCACGTCCGGTTGGACCTTTAGGGCGTGGACTGGGCCTTCGAGGTACAGGGGCAGCAAAACTGGCGCGAAACCTCTGGCCCGGACGTAGGGGCGGCCCTGCTCATCACGCTCGGGCTCCCCGTTGGCATCGGCGATCAAGTCATAGTCGGTGACGGTGTAGGCAAAGTAGGTCGGCGGGATGCCGGACGATGCACGTTCGTTCATCTCGGTGGCGCGTTGAATACCGACAAGCACCTTGGCCCGGAACGCAGCCAGAATGGGCACCAATTCCTCAAAGGACATCATCCTGGTCTCCCCGTCAAAGCCCAAGCGGACGGACGCGCGGTAGGTTTCCCGAGCACTGGCTGCGGTGTCCCAATAGCAAAAGTCTCTCTCCGCATCGTCTGATGCACACCAACAATGCAATGACTCGCCGGCTGTTTCCATGAGCTTGATCTGTTCGATGGGCAGTTCAACCGTGCCCCATCCTTTCTCAGCCATCGCTCTGAGCAGGAACGTAAGCAGTCGCTCCAGCTCGTAGGTTTCACAGAGCGACGAGCCGAACAGGCCCGGCAGGCCGTTGAGCGCGTCGCACCAGCTCGGCCTGTCGGCCTCCATCTCTATGCCCATGCCCAGCGGATCGAGGGTGGCGAATTTGAGCAGGGACAGACCCACCAGCTTGCCAAAGACCGTTGTGCGATACACCTCGCCCTTGCCGTGCGCTGTTCGCACCAGGTTTGGGGACTTGCTGCGACCGGCGATCAAGGTCGCCTTTTCCCCGTCCTCCACCACCGCTCCGTACTGGCGCACCCGGCCCTCGCGGGCGAGCACGTACTTGAGGGCGCGGGGCTGAACGATGACCGGGCTGTCAAAGAAGGGCACGACTGTTTGGTCGAAGAGCAGGTCGTCCTGTCGGTCGGGGTAGACGGCCAGGTAGGTCTCGATCAGGTCGAGGTTGTAGGTCCAGTGGTCGATCCAGTACCCGTCGCCGGGGGCGGCCTGGAAGAGCTGCTCCGCGCCGGTCAAGGCCTCGGCGACGAAGGCTTCGGGGCTAACCGTCAGCCCCAGCTCGCCATCGGCGATGGTACGCAGGAGCCGGCCCGGGGTGAAAGGCTGGGCCAGCAGTGGCTCCAGTGCCTGGGGCTGCTCGACCAGGGCCAGGACGGCAGCGCGGTGTTCGGCCGGCAGCGTGAAGCGGCTGCCTTCGATCACCAGGGGATTGTAGCCATCGGCCTGGATGAGGCCCAGGAAAGAGAGAAGATTAAAGGCGCCCACCTCCGGCCGGAGCAGGACGTCACAGCGCCGGTTCTGGTTCACGTCGCGGTAACTGGCGTTGCCCTGGGAATAGGGCTCGGCGGCCAGCGAAAAGTAGTTATAGTCGCGCTCCAGATCGCCGTGCTTGCGGGAGTAAACGTGATAGACGGCGGGTGCCGCCTCGTCACCTAGGAGCAGGGGCCAGCCGCCGCGCAGCACGTTGTCGAGAAAGGTCTGGCGCACGTAGGCGTCAAACCGGCCCGACGAGGTGTGAGTGGCAACGAAATCGGTGAGCCGGTTGGCCAGATCTCCCGCCTCCCGTCGTTTCTCCTCCACATAGGTTGCTCGGGCCAGGCGCTCAGCTTCGCGGCGGATCTGCTCGACGTTGCCGGCGTGGCCGATGATGGCATACAGCGTGACTGCCTCCCCTGGCTCCAGGACCTCGCTCGCGCCGAAAAGGCCGCAGGGCGTCCGGCCGGTGGTGATCTGGCGTCTGCGACTCAGGTCAGCCAAGGGCTGGGCGACAAAGCCGTCCGGCGTATTCAGGGAAGTATTCTGGCCAAACACTACAACCGGGTCAACAAAGGGCAAAAGCTTCTGTCCCGAGCTGTCAAAAGACAGGTAGAAATGGCCTGCCTGGACTCTGCTGATCTCGGTCGAATCTCTGGCGCTCGCCTGGAGGCGATAAAAGGGCAATCCATCGTCCATGTCCAAGACCGCCATAAAGGCCTCGAGCGTGCGGCCTATCTCTTTCAGACCCCAGTTGTCCACACCGAATGGCATGACGCGGGTCATACCATCCAAAAGCTCGATGGCCAGCGCTTTGCTGCCCGCGTTGGTCACTGTTACCTGGCGCACCAATCCGGCGAACGGCTCACCAGGCAGCGTGAAGTAGAGCACGTGGCTTTGAATGCCGTGAATATCGCTGGTGGCTTGCAGCTCCAGCTCATTCATGCCGATGCACATCCGTGTGTCTTCGCCAACGTTCCTTGGGGCGAATGGCTCGTAGAGCACCTCCTCCACGCCAAGTTTGAGCTTCAGGAAGGTGCGAAAGCTGGTGTAAGGTGTGGCCTGGTAGGCCTTGTTGGCCGGCTCGAACTCCATGATGGGGTTATCCTTGTTTTCCACCCCAAAGCTGGCGATGGCCTGGCCGCGGTTGACATAGAACACCCACATCGGAATGCCGAGCGGTCCGGCGATGCCGGGCAAGAAGCTGGCAAAGGGGCGCTTGGCAGCAAAGCCATGGAACACAAACCGGCCCCGTTCATCGAAGTAGAAGTCCTTCATATTCCTCTCCCTGTGTCATGGGCAAGCCTCTCAGGTCCCCACAAGACCGTGACACCTATGGCCGCGACTATCAACAGAAGAATGTAGATTGCCTCTGCTCGCAGCGTCAGATCAAATAGCTCCCCAATCAGGTTTACCATAAAGTGAAGTAGGATGGCTGACAGCGTGCTCCGCCGATTGTTGTTGTAGACCCACGTCATCAGAATCGAGAGCGGGACTTTGTCCATCATATACAACCAGAATTGCCCTGTTCCCAAGCCCAAGCTGTGTTGATAGCTTCCCTGGATGAAGAATAGCGGCAAGT
>JAFGOG010000563.1 GCA_016926595.1 Anaerolineae bacterium | reverse complement strand
TGATTCGCGGCTTGAGGTTCCAGAATGTGCGGATGCCTGCCAAGCAGCCTGACTGACGCTTTTACACACAATTTGACATACCGCCCTGTAGTCCGCCTGAGTGAGTCGGTAGAGGTCATCGTAGCTATAGTTTATCACAAGGCTGTAGCCCTTGTAAAGCTGTCCGTAGACGTCGGCTTCGCTGCTGGAATGGCGATAATCCTGCCACACCACCAAGAAGCGGCCCAGCCGGGAGTCGTAGGCCAGCGCCGGCCGCTGCTGGGAGTTGACCACCTCCGCCAGGGCCTCCTCGCTGCCCCGCCGTGCCCCACTGCTGTCCAGGACCTGGCTGTGGACGTCGTAGCCCTGGCTCGGGCTGTCCTCTCTGCTGTGCTGCCAGGCCGCGGCGTACTCGCCCGTGGCCTCGTCGTAGGCCAGGGCCGGCCGCTGCTGCTCGCTGCTCCCCGAGGCGATGGTCAGCTCGCTGCCTACCACAGTACCGCTGATGCTCAGGCGCCGGCCGAGAATATCATCGTCGCTGCCATTGTCGTGCTGCCAGAGCACCAGGTACTCGCTCTCGCCGGTGTTGTAGGCCGCCGCCGGGTAGACCTGGTCGTTTGCCGCGGTGGTGATGGTAAAGGCCGCGCCGCTGGTCGTCGTGGTGGTCGCCAGCCGGCCGTAAACGTCCTCGCTGCCGTTGCGCGTATCCTGCCAGACTACCAGCAGGGTGGAGCCCGCGCCGTCGGCCAGATCCGGGTAGCGCTGGTCGCCGCTGCCACTGTAGACGATGAAATCGCTCTGCATCACCCCACTACCCCCGGCCACAGCCCGGGCGTAGATGTCGCGGTTGTTCGAGCCAATGTAGGGGTAGCGGGGCTAACTTGGACAAAACGGAAATAGGGAATGGAAGAAACTGGTCGTTCTGCTAGAATGATGCTATACTGGCAGGCAGGCTCTTTCAAAAGGAGAATGCCATGGCGACCACCTTCCTCACGGCCAAAGAACGGGAAGCGTATGACGCTGTTCCGGACGACATCTCGTATCGGGAAATCGTTCAATATTTCACCCTCACGCCGGATGACCTTGTCGAAATCAACCGCTGTCGACACCAGGCGCACCGCTTCGGATTCGCCCTCCAGATATGCTATCTCCGCTGGCTGGGGCGCTTTCCCGGCGACGTGAAAACACCCCCTGCGGCAACGCTCCCGTTTCTTTCAGAGCAACTAGCCCTCTCGCCAGAGGTATTGCACGAATACTCTGTGCAGACCCGCACCGCCCGCATTCATCGGGAACGGATCCGCCAGCAGCTGGGGTACCGGGAGCTTGAGCCCCACCAGGAAGATATTTCCGCATGGCTGCTACGTCTGGCTCGCGAGCATGACTTTGCTCGCAGGCTGCTAGATGCACTCATCGAGTATCTGCGGCGGGAAAAGATCGTCCGGCCCGGCATCTCTACCCTGGAGCGGTTGGTCACGCGGGTGCGCGATCAGGTACAGGTTGAGATTCAAGACGCTATTGGCACACAACTCAGCAAAGACCAACGACAGGCTCTCGATACGCTGCTGCAAGTACCTTCCGGGGAGGCGTTCAGCCGGTTGCAGTGGCTCAAGACGCCCCCGCCCAAAGCCGCGGCCAAGAACCTGCTGGAGTGGCTCGAAAAGATCGAGACCTGCCGATCGTTGGGGATCGATCGATTGGACCTCACCAGCCTGCATCCCAACCGGCTGAAGCTGATGGCCCGCCGCGCACGGCGGAAGTCGAACTCGGCTATCGCTAGTATGAGTGCGCCAGAGCGACACACGCTGCTGGCGTGCCTTCTCCACGAGACCCTGCACGACCTGACCGATCAAGCCGTCGAAATGCACGCGCAATTGATCAGGAGCACCTTCCAGCGGGCCGAAGGCCGACGAGACAAGGAATTTGCCAGGCAGGGAAAAAAGATCAACGAGAAGGTGCTGCTCCTGGAACGTATCGGCCGCATTATTCTGGACGAAAAAGTGACCGATGCCCAAGTTCGGCAGGCCGTCTACAGGTATGTCTCCAAAGAGCAGTTGATCCAGACCGTGGCCGAGTGCTCGGAACTGGCCCAGCCAGCGGACTACAACTCGCTGGCCTACGCAGCCAGGAGCTTCTCCCACGTACGCCAGTTCAATCCGCGATTTCTGGACGTGATCCGCTTCGACTCGGACCAGAAACCCGCTCCGCTACTGAAGGCGGTGGCGTTCATGCGCCAGTTCAATGCCAAAGGGCGCCGAAAGTTGGTCGATGCGCCGGTCGATTTCATCCCCTGGCGCTGGAAGAAGCACATCGTGTCCAAAGGGCAAGTCGTCAACCGGGCACTGTACGAGATGTGCCTGGCGGAGCGCCTGGTCCATGCCGTGGACAACGGCCAGCTCTGGGTTGAGCGCAGCCGAGAGCACATCAGTTTTCGACGCGATTGGGTCGGGGATGAGGAATGGCCCGCGATGCGACGAGCTTTTTTGGCCAAATACCCGCAACTGGCCGACGTTTCATCCTACCTGTCCCAGATGAGGCGATCGCTGAACCAGCGTATGGCCGAGGTGAACAGGCGCTGGCCTGAGCTTGAGGACCAGGTGGAGATCGTGGACGGCAGCATCCACCTCTCGCGCCTGGAAGCTCTCGCCGAGCCCGCCGGTACCGCACCATTGCGCGCCACGATCCAACGGTTGTTCCCCCGACGCACCCTGCCCGAGTTGCTCATCGAAGTCAACGGTTGGACCGGGTTCGCCAATCATCTCACCAGCCTCAACCCCCAGGTGCGAAAGATTCCCAACCTGACGGCGCGCAAGCTCGCCGCCGTGATGGCGCTGGGGATGAATATCGGGTTGGAGAATATGTCCAACGCGGTGGCCGAGATGAGCTACGAGGAACTGGCCTGGGTCGCCGATTGGCACATTCGCGAGGACACGCTTCGCCAGGCGATCGTGGAACTAGTCAACTTCTTGACGGCCTTGCCGGTATCCCGGTGCTGGGGTGACGGGACGACCTCCAGCTCGGATGGCCAGTTGTTCGGCGTGCAGGCGCGCACGCTCTACGCCCGCATCAATCCCCATGCCCCGGAGCGGGGTGCTTCGATGAACGTCTACACGCACGTCGCCGACAACCTGAGCCCCTTCTACTCGCGACTGATCGAGTCGACGGCAGGCGAGGCCGCCTACATCCTGGACGGTTTGCTGTATCACGAGACCGACTTGAGGCCACGGGAGCACTACGCTGACACGAGGGGGTACACCGATGCTTTGTTCGGTCTCTGTCACCTGCTGGGGTTTCGCTTCGCGCCACGCCTGCGTGACCTGAGCGAGCGGCGACTGTTTCGTATGCGGCGCAACCTGGACGAGTATCCCCACATCAAGGCCCTCTTCTTCGGGCGGAATGGCAGCAGCCGCCTCATCAACACGCGCGTCATCCGCGAGAGCTGGGCTGATGTGCTGCGCCTGGCAGCCTCTGTTGAGAACGGCGTGATGCCCGCGTCACGCGCCCTGCGCAAGCTCAGCACCCATCATCCGGAAAGAGGCCTGTACAAGGCGCTCCGCGAGGTGGGCCGGATAGATAAGACCATGTTCCTGCTCGACTACGTCAGCGATCTCGCCCTGCGGCGCCGCGTGCTCGTCGGGCTGAACAAGGGTGAGTCCTACCAGGCATTGGCCCGATCCCTCGTCATCGCCCTGGGAGGAGTCTTGAAGTCACGCTCCCTCGAGGACCAGGTCAACCAGGTCACCTGTCTGCGGCTGCTGGCCACGGCGATCATTGTCTGGAACACGGTGTACATGGAGAGGGCTGTTGCGGTGCTGCAGCAAGCAGGCCATGAGGTCGGCGATGCACAACTCGCCCACATCTACCCGATGATGTTGGCGCATCTAAACCTGATCGGAGAGTACCGCTTCCCCCTTGATGGTCGCGCTCTGACCGAGCTGGATGCGCTGCCTTTGCGTCCGCTGGATGAGACACTCTCGCAGTTGTCGCTCGGACTGTGAAAACACCTGGCCCGACGACGGGCTTGATGGAGTATGGAGGTTGCATCAGCGATAGCCTGGCTGCGCTGCTCGATCTGCTCTTCGCCGCATGTTCGTTCTTTGACAAACCAGATGGCCTTGTGATACAATGTACGAGTACCAG
>JAFGOG010000562.1 GCA_016926595.1 Anaerolineae bacterium | reverse complement strand
CGCTCCTACCGCTGAAGCAGGCAGCCCACAGACGGTACATGCCGGCACCGTCACCCTGGACGGCTCCGGCAGCACCGACCCCGACGGGGACTCGCTGTCATACCAGTGGGTGCAAACCGACGGCACCCCGGTCACTCTCAGCAACCCGGCAACCGCCAGCCCGACCTTCACCGCTCCTGCCACCATGGGCGTGCTGACCTTTGAGCTGACCGTGACCGACCCCTTTGGTCTTCAGGACTCGGACACCACCACCGTGACCGTGGCCAACGCCGCCCCGACCGCCGACGCCGGCAGCCCGCAGACGGTCCACAGCGGAACCGTGACTCTTGACGGCTCTGCAAGTGCTGACGCCGACGGGGATTCTCTGCTCTACGAATGGGAGCAGATCGGCGGCACTTCGGTCACCCTCAGTGACCCGACGACTGCCAGCCCCACGTTCACCGCCCCTCTCGTCGAGGAGGTGCTGACCTTCGAGCTGGCGGTGATCGACACCTTTGGCGCTACCGAGCATGACACCACCACCGTGACCATTGTCAACGAGGGGCCCGCGGCCGATGCCGGGACAGATCAGGCAGTTCTTCCCAACTCGGATGTAACGCTAGATGGAAGCGCAAGCAGCGACCCGGACGGCGACCAGCTCCAGTACCGGTGGGTTCAGGTCATGGGAGTACCAGTTATGCTCGGCGATCCCAATGCGGTTAGCCCGACCTTCACAGCACCTTCCAACACGGGCCTGCTCGCCTTTTCTTTGACTGTGACGGACACCTTTGGCGTGACCGATTCGGACATGGCCGAGATCTCTGTCGCCCTTCCAGAGCTCGCGATCACCAAGTCTGGTCCGAGTGCGGTGATGGCCGGCGAGCTTATCACCTACACCTTGGTCATTGCCAATAGCGGTCCATTGGCCGCCTCCTCTCTCGTGATTACCGATGCCCTCCCAATGGGAGGCAGCTTCATTTCCGCCAGCCATGGCGGCACTGTGGACGACGGCATTGTCACCTGGATGGTACTCAGCTTGGGTCCAACAGAATGGCTGAGTCGCACCCTCACTGTCACTGCCACAGAGGCCATCACCAACTCTGCTTATGGCGTCTCGTGTGCCGAAGGGGTCATGGCCATGGGGAACAAGCCCATCACAACCAAGCTTATGCATAGAATATACCTGCCCCTGGTATTCCGCAACTACTAGCAGAGGACCGATGCGCATCTGCTACGTCCTCCTCTCGCCCACTTTCGGCATGCACCAGTACACCGCCGACCTGGCCAACCGCATGGTCGGGGCCGGCCACGAGGTGTCACTGGTCACCACCCGCCACTACCCGCGCGACCGCTATCTGCCACAGGTCCACGTGCGCACGCCGGTGGAGACAAAGGACACCGGATTTTCGGCCGACGCGCTGCGGTTCTCGGGTGCGCGGGATACCGAGGCCGAGATCGGCGCCCTGTTGCCGGACGTCGTCCACATCACCGGCCCGCATGCCTGGAACGTCACGCTGCTGTGGATGCTGCGCCAGGCGACGATTCCGGTCGTCCACAGCCTGCACGACCTGGAACCGCATAGTGGCAGCCCCTATGGCCGCCTGCTGCACCTCTGGAACCAGGGCGTCATCCGCCAGGCCGACCAGATCCTGGTCCACGGGCAGTGCTACCGGCAACGGCTGCTGGAGGCAGGCCTGGCGCACGAAGGGGTAACCTACACACCGCTGCTGCACCTGTCGCTGGGTGCAGCCTGGCTGGAGAGGCTCGAAGCCCTGGCGGCGGACGTACACCATGAGCCATGGGGCCTCTTCTTCGGACGGTTGGAGCGGTACAAGGGGGTAGACCACCTACTCAGCGCGGCGGCGACGCTGGACGGGCAGCCGCCAGGGACGCGGCGGCTGGTGTTGGCCGGCCCGGGAGAATTGGGCACACTGTGGACCCGGCCGCTGCCGCCGGGGGTTGAGGTGCGCAGCAGGCTGGTGGGGGATGATGAGACAGTGGACCTCTTTTGCCGGTGCGGGCTAGTGGTGCTGCCCTACCGTGACGCCACCCAATCGGCCATCATCGCCCACGCCTACTACTTTCACAAGCCGGTCATTGCCACCCGGACCGGGGCGCTGCCGGAATATGTAGTCGAGGGCGAGACCGGCTGGGTGATCCCGCCGGGGGATCCCGAGGCTCTGGCCGATGCCCTGAAGGACGCACTGGACGACCCAGCGCGGCTGGCGCGGATGGGAGAGGCGGGGCGGGCCTGGTACGACCGGGAGCGGAAGGCGGAGGAAATGACGCTGCAGCAGATGTACGCGCGGCTGGCGGGGCGACGAGGGTAGCCACGATGGCACGCATCCTGTTCCTGACCCAGGTCCTGCCCTACCCACTGAATGCCGGCCCCAAGATCCGGCAGTATCACATGTTGCGCCATTTAGCCCGGCGCCATGAGGTCACACTGGTCTCCTTCACGCGGGCCGATGACCCGCCGGAGGCGATCGAGCACCTGCAGGGCATCTGTCACGCCGTCCATCCGGTGCCGATGCGCCGATCAGCGTGGCGCAACCTGCAGGCTGCGGCCAAAGGGGTGCTAACCGGGCTGCCCATCGTCATCGCCCGGGACAATGTCACGGAGATGGAGGCAACTCTGCGCAGGTTGACCACGGAGGACAGCTTTGACGCGATCCACGCCGATCAACTATCCATGGCCTGGTGGGGACGGCTTGCGGCACGGATGGCCGGGATGCCTCGCCCACGCACCTTGCTGGACGAGCACAATGCCATCTACCTGCTAACCCGTCGCATGGCCGACACCGAGCGCAACTTTCTGCGCCGGGCTATCATGGCCCGCGAGGCCCGGGCCTTTGCCCGCTATGAGCGGGACATGTGCCGGGAATTCGACGCCCTCCTGACCGTCACCGAGGAGGACCGGGAGCACCTGCTGGCCCTCTTTCCGCCCGGCGAGCGGGAGAAGATGGTTGGCAAGTTCACGGTGGTGCCGATTTGCGTGGATCCGGAGCAGGTCTCCCCGGTGGTCCACAGAAACGGGAGCGCGCCCACGGTGCTGCACCTGGGCACCATGTTCTGGCCGCCCAACGTGCACGGCGTGCTGTGGTTCGCCCGGGAGGTGCTGCCGCTGATCCACCAGCAGGCGCCAGAAGCCCGCTTCGTGGTGGTGGGCAAGAATCCGCCGGCGGAGGTGCAGGCCCTCGCAGCCGACCCCCGCGTCGAGGTCACCGGCTATGTCGCCGATCCAATGCCCTATCTGGAGACCGCGGATGCCTTTGTCGTGCCCCTTCACGCCGGCGGCGGCATGCGGGTCAAGATCGTGGACGCCTGGCTGTGGGGGATGCCCATCGTGTCGACACCCATCGGAGCGGAGGGGATCCAACTGCAGGACGGGGAGAACATCCTACTGGCAAAAGATGCCCCGGCCTTTGCCGAGGCGACCGTGCGCCTGCTGACCGACCCGGCGCTCAACCAGCGGCTGCGGGTGAACGGACGCTCCTGGGTGGAGAATTACTATGCCTGGCAGAGGGTGTACGAGCAGGTGGCTCAGGTCTATGTTGGGCTGCTTGGGGGAGAGGGGGATCGGGATTGAACCTGTCTCGCGACACTGAGCGCCGACGACATTCTCGCCTCTATCTGATGGCCATCCTCGCCCTGGCGGTCCTGCTGCGCCTGGGTGTGGCACTATACCTCGGGGACGAGGTAGACGCGCCGGAGTTGCTGCAAGACCAGCGATCCTACCACGCGCTCGGCGGCAGGCTGGTTTCCGGCCACGGCTTTAGCTTTGCCGAGAACTGGTATCCGTTCACACAGGCCGAAGCGCCTACGTCCCACTGGTCCTTCCTCTATTCGCTCCTGGTTGCCGGCGTGTATGCCTTCACCGGCGCGCATCCACTGGCCATGCGGCTGGTGCAGGCAGTGCTGGGCGGGCTGTTGCTGCCGTGGATGGTCTGCCGCCTGGCCAAGGCGCTGTTTTCAGATCCCAGGGCAGAGAACGGCCAGGCGACCGAAACCATCGCCCTGGTAGCTGCCCTGGTGGCCGCTGTGTACCCGTACTTTGTCCTGTATAGCGCCACGCTGATGACCGAGACATTGTTCATCAGCACCCTACTTTGGTCGCTGGAGCGCGGGCTGGCGCTGGCCAACCGGCTGCGGGACAGGTCTAGCACGCGATCCCTGTGGCAACTCAGCCCGACCTCGGGGCTGAGCCTGGGCCTGACCCTGGGGTTGAGCCTGGGCCTGGCCACCCTGTTGCGCCAGTCCATCCTGCCCTGGGTGCTGGTGCTGTTTCTGTACCTGCTGTGGCTGGGTTGGCGCACGGGACGACTGCGCGCGACGGTGATCACACTGACCGTGGCCGGGCTGATCCTGGTCGCCTTCATTGCTCCCTTTACGGTGCGCAACTACCTGGTCTACGACGATTTTCTTTTGCTCAACTCCAACGCCGGCTATGCCATGTACTCGGCACAACACCCCATGCATGGCACCAGTTTTCGCGAGTTCGACGCCGCCCCCCTACCCGAGGGCATGTGGGGCCGGCCGGAGCCCGAGATGGACCGGGCGTTGATGCGGCAGGGCATCCAGTTCATCGTGGACGATCCGGGCCGGTACCTGCTTCTTTCGCTGAGCCGGGTCCGCGCCTTCTTTGAGTTCTGGCCCACGCCCGATACCACGCTGTTGCACAACATCGGGCGCACGGCATCCTTTGGCCTGCTGTTGCCCTTCCTGCTCTATGGGATGGTGCTTGCGGTGCGCCGCCCCGGGTTCGTGAAGCGCAACGCCCTGCTGTTCCTGTTTGCCGCCTTTTACACCGTCTTGCACGTCTTGACCTGGGCCATGGTACGGTATCGCCTGCCGGTGGACGCAGCCTTGATCCCCCTGGCCGCGCTCGCCGTGGTAGATCTGTTCCAGAGAGCACGGGCGTTGATTGCTCGGCGAGTGTCCCAAGTCCGGCAATGAGCCTTTATGGCAGCAGGGCATGAATCCACTCGCGTCACCCGTGTCCTTTTGGGTAGTTGAGCGGTATACAAGATGCGACAGCGTTGCACGCGGGCCGCGGCCCCGTTTGCCGCGATGCGTTTTTCCGGCCTTTGTTATGCTGGCTCAAATGCCAGAACGATCCTTCCACCGTGCCAGTGGGCACATGTCACCCCTCGTAGCCTTCCATAACAGCCGGTAGGGAGTCCGATGGAACTGAAACAGTATTTTGATGCAATCAAGAAATGGTGGTGGCTTCTCGTCGCTTCGACGCTGGTGGCGACCGTTTCCGGCTACATCGGCGTGTCGCGCATGCCGCGCATCTATCAGGCTACCACGACCATCATGGTCGGG
>JAFGOG010000086.1 GCA_016926595.1 Anaerolineae bacterium | reverse complement strand
GAAAAGTGCTGCGACATGTAGCCGATGCGTTTCTTGATCGCTTCGGGCTGGCGGACAATGTCATAGCCCAACACACGGGCCTTCCCGCCGGTCGGCTTTAGGATCGCGCAGAGCATCCGGATGGTCGTGCTCTTGCCGGCGCCGTTGGGTCCGAGCAGGCCCATGATCTCGCCGCGAGGAAGATTGAAGCTGACGCCTTCCACGGCGGAGAAATGGCTGAAGCGCTTGCTCAGGTTGATCACTTCGACGGCATACTCGGCGGTCATGGCGCACCTCGCTGGGCCTCGACCAGGTGCACAAAGGCGTCCTCCATCGTCGGGCGGGCCGGCCGCAAGGTGCGCACTGTCGCCCCTGCCTGGGGCAGCACTGCGGCCAGGTGCGCCTGGACCTGGGCGGCGTCGCTGACGGCCAGACGCAGCCGGTCGCCCACCGGGCGCCAGTGGAGGATGCCGGGCGTGTCCTGGACGACCTGCCGGACGATGCGGCGGGGCCGGGCAATGACCTCGAGCACGGTAAAGGGAATCTGTTGTTCCAGCTCGGTGGGCGGGCCGCTGATCAGGAGCCGTCCTTCATAGATCATTCCCACCTGGTGACACCGTTCGGCTTCGTCCATATACGGGGTGCTGATCAGAATCGTCACACCCTGCTGGACCACCTCGGCCAGGATGCGCCACAGTTCGCGACGGGAAACGGGGTCCACTCCGGTGGTCGGCTCGTCGAGGAGGAGGACGCGTGGTGCATGCACCAGAGCGCAGGCCAGGGCCAATTTTTTGCGCATGCCTCCCGAAAGGTAAGCGCTGCGGCGGGACTGGAATTCCTCCAGGCGGGCAAAGTGGAGCAACTGGGGGATGCGCTCTCGACGCTGTGCAGCCGGCACCTCGTTGACGTCGGCGAAAAAGTCCAGGTTCTCGCGCACCGTCAGGTCGGGGTAGAGGCTAAAGGCCTGCGGCATGTAGCCGATCAGGTGGCGGGCCCGCTTGGCCTGCCGGATCACGTCGTAACCGGCAACACTGGCCGTGCCCTCGGAAGGGGTAATGACGGTAGCCAGGATGCGGAGGGTGGTGGTCTTGCCGGCCCCGTCGGGGCCGACCAGTCCGTACAGCTGTCCTGGGGGAATGGCCAGGTGTAGGTCGGTGAGGGCCGGCCGGCCGCGGCGGCGGTAACGTTTGGTCAATCCCTCGGCCTGAATCATAATCTCCATAGGGCTGCTCCTCTCAGTGCTAAACACAAAAGACAAGAATTACCTAGAAAACCAAACAATTCTCCAAAAAAAAGAGACGGAGTCACGATGTGCTGCTGGAGGACGGGATCTGGAACGACGCATAGATGTCGTTCAGAACCGCTGTCAGCCGGGAGCGCTGTTCCCTGGTCATCTCCACAATCAAGTCGCCGCAGCGCTGGACGTGTTGGAGCAATTCCCGGCACCAGGCGTGGTCCGCGGCGTTCTCCTGGACCAAGATGCCGAGGGCAAAGCCGCCGAGGAGGGACCAGCCCTGCGGGGCGTCGATATCGAGGCTGGTGGGCAGCATGATCTCGGGCAGGAACTCGAGCAGGAGTTGGCGGCCGGCCGAGCGTTTCAGGCGCAGGACGATGACACTGATGACCTCCAGGCAGTAGCGCAGCGACTCGTCCTCTTCGCCGGAGATACGGGCCAGCAGCTCCTCGACCACATCCATCTCCGGCAGGCTCAGATGTCCAAGGTGGACGTGGCGGAGGAGCTTCTCCCGCCATTCTTCCCAATTCGCCTCTGTGTAGATGCCCCCCAAGGCGTTCACCAGGCGGTGAACTCTCTCCGTAGGCATAAAGACAACCTCGGAGCGCCCGGGTCCCGATTTGTCGGCGGCCAACTGGTACTCGGAGGCGACCAGCCCTTTTTCCTCCAATAGGCGGAGCATATCGTACGCGGTGAAGCGGCTCACGCCAACCCGCTCCGCAATTTCGGAATAGTGCAGCGGCTTGTGGATCTCGTGGTACAGATCGAGCATCTGGCGGAGAAAGCTCTCCTGGCGGCCCGTAAGCTTCATCGGAAACTCCAAAGAAACAAAAGAAACCAAACTAACGAAATGATAACATGGGAGGCGTGTTTTGTCAAGTGCGGGCGGCGTTGGGTGGGCGCCGTCGGTAGGGGCGGGGCTTGCCCCCGCCCCGTAGGCGGGGCGACCGCCAGGGTCGCCCCTACTTCGCCCTCCGAGTTACAGCTCGGCCTGCATGACCAGCATCAGTTCCTGCAAGCCCAGCGCTCGCCAATAGGCTTGGGCAACGGGGTTTGTCGCGGCCACGTTCAGGCGGACGATAGTCTGGCCGCGCTCGCGGAACCAGTCCCGGGCGGTCAGGAAGAGCTCTCGGCCGATCCCGTGCCGGCGCAGGTGATCGTCGACGCAGATATCGCTGATAAAGCCCGCGGTGGGAGGGACGGCGAGGGGCGAGATGGTCCGTACGTGGGCAAAGAGAAAGCCGGCCAATCCTGGCGCATGGGGGATTTCGGCAACCAGGAGTCGGCTGTCCGGGTTCTCCAGGCCGGCTTGTAGATAGGTCCGCATGCTCTCCAGCGCTTCGCTGTCGGTGTGCATGTCCAGGGCGGGGTCGAGTTCCGTGTGGAACTCG
>JAFGOG010000085.1 GCA_016926595.1 Anaerolineae bacterium | reverse complement strand
TTGACGTGCTTCATCAGGATGGCCAGCGGCGTCTCGGCGTCGAATGGCGGCTCGCCAATCATCATCTCGTAAAAGACGATGCCCAGCGAATAGATGTCGCTGCGGGCGTCGCACTGACCCTCGAGCCCTTGCTCCGGCGCCATGTAGCTCAGGGTGCCCATCAGCGCGCCAGAGATGGTGTAGCGCGTGCTGCCGACGATCTGGGCGATGCCAAAGTCGGTAAGCACGGCCTGGCCTCGCCGGGTCAGGAGGATGTTGGCCGGCTTGACGTCGCGGTGGATCATTCCTTCGCCGTGAGCGTAGGCCAGCGCGTCGAGCACGTCGAGCAGGATGCGCACCATTTCCCCCCATGCTATCCGCTCGTCATGGGCGTGATAGTCGTCCAGGCGCATGGCCAGGTTGTCGGCTTCCAACAGCTCCATGACCATATAGTAGACATCATCCTGGACGTCACAATCAAAGACCTGGACGATGTTTGGGTGGCGCAGGGAAGCCACAGCCCGGGCCTCGCGTTTGAAGCGGGCCAGGAACTGCTCTTCGTCTACCAGGTCGGAGCGCAGAACTTTGATCGCCACGTACCGGTCAAGCTGCGGGTGGTAGGCCCGGTAGACACGGGCCATCCCGCCGCGGCCCAACGGCTCTAACACCCGGTATTTGCCCAGGTTTTGTCCTTCCAGTGAATCAGCAGGCACGTTCTCCTCCCTTGGACGGGTATGATAGCATACTTTTGGCTGTGTTGCCTATCCGTTAGCTAACAGCCGGCTATTGAGGCTGTATCAGTTTGTATAGTATTTCCTCACGCCGATTCCCCAGGAGGGAATCGGCGTGAGGAAATGATGGTGAAGGAAGGTTACCCCGCCCCCAACCATCTCCCTATCAAGGAGAGGGGCCCGGAGGGGCGATGAGCTTGTAGCCCAGGCCGCGCATGGTGAGCAAAAGCTGTGGGTTGTTGGGATCGGGCTCGATCCGGGAACGGAGGCGGCGCACGAGGTTTTCGATCTGATAGTCATACACGCCTTGGCGGTATTCGGGCCAAACGGCGTAGCCAATGTCGTCCTTGGAACAGACTTGACCGCGATGCTCGTACAGGTAGGCCAGCAGCGCAAACTCCTTGGGCGACAGCTCGACCAGGCGACGGTCGACGCGCACGGTTCCGGCGGATAGGTCCACTTCCAGGTCGGGGAAGGGGGTCTCCAGGAAGGTGCTTTCCGGATCGTGAAAGACGA
Organism: Anaerolineae bacterium; assembly: GCA_016926595.1. The sequence continues at coordinate 14,255 of JAFGOG010000085.1, read as the reverse complement.
GAATCACGTCGCCGATCGACACCAGATCACCGTCGCGCAGCCTGACAGGGGCCAACACCCGCTCGCCGTTGAGAAAGGTGCCGTTGGTGCTGCCCAGGTCGATCAGCATTACGTGCCGGCCCTGGCGCTCAACGCGGGTGTGCTCGCGTGACACCCGCCGGCTGGTGATGACGATGTCGCTATCGACGGCCCGGCCGATGGTTGTGCTTTCGCCAGCCAAGAGGTGCTCTCTGCCGGTGGGATCGGTGAAGAATGGGACTTCGGTCGACGACATGGCCTTTCTCGCTTTTCAGCCGGGTTCACGGCTTGGTGTGGGCATGCTTTTGCAGGCCCAACGCCCGGCTTACAGGCACTACGAACAGGAATCCAGAGTTGGGCTGCGACAGATCACCTACCACCTGTTGTGTGGCGGCGGCGATGCGATCCACTGTTGCTTCGTCGGGCACAACAGTAAAGAGCGTGCGGTGGTGTGCCTCCTGGCCGGCCAGGAGATCGCGCATGGAGGGTATCAAAGGCAGGTCATCGCGCATGGCGGCTCGAAGGCGCCGCAGGCCTGTGCTGTCCAGAATGGTGATGCCAACCGCGCCGGCCTGCTCCCAGGCGCTTAGCAGGTCTGAGCACTGCTCCACGCAATCGATCACGAATACTACCAGATGCATTCCAATCCTCCCTTTCCGAGCGTTCAGGCCTCCGGCGGCTGGGCGGGCCGGCCGGCCTTGGGATAAAGCGCCCGAAGAACAATCGGCGTAATCAGTGTGGTGACCAGGACCATGATCACCACGTCGGCAAAGAGCTGGTTTTCGATCATATTGGCGTCGATCTCTGCGGTTGCCACGATGAGCCCCACTTCACCCCGCGACATCATGCCCACCCCCAACTGTAGGGACTCGCGGATGGAGAACCCGCCCCAGCGGGCCCCCAGTCCGGCCCCGAGCAGTTTGGAGAGCAGGGCGACGGCGGTGATGACCAGGGCCAAAAGCAGATCGTTCCAATCCAGCCCTCGGGCATTGACGCTTAAGCCGATGCTCACGAAAAAGACCGGAACCAACCAGGCGTAGGCTAGAGTGCGCATCCTCGCTTCGATCGACCGTCTAAAGGTGGTGCGAGCGAAGAGGATTCCGGCGAGGAATGCGCCGGTGATCCCTGCTACCCCACCCAAAGCCTCGGCTGCCCAGCCGTAGATGAGCGCAACCACGAATGCCAGGGCCAGCAGACCTTCACTGATAGGCAGATCGTCGACGAGCCCTGCCAGGCGAGGGATGAGCAGTGCCCCTAGAGCCGCAGCAATCCCCAGAAAGGCGATCATTCTGACCAATACCCAAATGATCGCCAAGGCGCCCCCTCCGCCTCCAGTGGCCAGGGCCAGAAAGAGGGAGAGCAGCAGAATGGCTAGAATGTCATCGACTACTGCTGCACCGAGGAGTGTCATGCCCACCCTGCTGCGCAGCACCCCCAATTCCATCAAGGTTTGGGCCGATATGCTGACGCTGGTGGCAGCTAGCACAAGGCCAATGGCCAGGCTATCCTGGAGGCCGAAGCCGAAAGGCAATATTGCCAGCGCTCCGAGCAGGATCGGCGTCACCACTCCCAAGACACCTGCCAGCAGCGCCGGCCGACCGGTCTGGAGCATGCTTTCCAGGTCTACCTCCAGGCCGGCGATGAACATCAGCAGCAGGACGCCGAGGTGGGCCAGTTGGTGAAAAGTCTCCTCCAGGTGGCCATCCCCGAGCAGAGGCCAGTCCAGTATGTTGAGCACGGTAGGGCCAAGGATCAACCCGATCAGCAGCTCGCCCAGGACGGCGGGCTGACCCAGCCGGCTGCTCAGATAGCCGGAGGTCTTGGCTGCCAGGACGACAATCGCCAGGGCCAGAGTAAACGAAAGCAGCAGCTCCATCCAATCCCCCCGTTCCCGGTCAGTCCGCTCCTAAAACGACCAACACCTGGGCCCCTGTCTGCGTCTCCACCTCGGCGACAAAGGCGTACAGATCCGATTCTTCAAAGACGGCGGTTTCCTGCTGAGGGCTGCCGAGAACGACAAAGGTAGCGCCGAGCTCTTTGGCTGCCTTGATCAGCTCCTCCCGCAGATGTCCATGGCGGATGGCGATCTGGGCCTCTACCCCCTGCTCGGCTGCTTGTTCTTGAGCTATCGCCAATTGGAACCGGCCCATCTGATCCAGCTCCGCCTGCACGTCTACGACCACCGCCGCGGCGATGTTGTCCAGAAAGCTGGCATCGGCCACATACAAAAAGATCAGCTCGTCACCCTGCTCCTTGGCCAGGGTGATGGCCGCCATCTGTGTCCGTTGGCTATCTTCTCCGCCTCGGGTGGCACACAAGATCTTGCCCATACTTTCCATCTCCATACTTGGCATATATGTTTGTGCATAGGGGTCCGGTCTCCGCACCCCTAAGGTCTTTTCCGGCCATCAGTACCTGACCAGCAGCCAGATCGTCGCCACCACCAGGGTTGCGACCGTGATCAGTGCGCCGTCGCGCAGAAATCGTCCAAAGGTTATCCGGTAGCCGGCCTGGGCCAGGATGCCTATGGCCACGATGTTGGCCGATGCGCCGACGTATGTCAAGTTGCCGCCCATGTCGGCGCCCAGGATCAGCGCCCAGTACAACACCGGATTCCCACTGGCGGCCGGGATGCTGTTGCTGAGCATCTCGGCCACAGGCAGCGCGGCCACGGTAAAGGGGATGTTGTCGACGATGCCGGAGACCAGGCCAGAGACCCATACCATCAGAACCGTAGCCAGTGTCAGGCTATTGCCTGCCAGTCTCACAATCGCCTGTGTGATCCAGTCGATGACGCCGGCGTTTTCCAACCCTCCAACCAGGACAAAGACGCCTATGAAGAACAGAAGGGTGGTCCAGTCTACCTCGCGCGTCATGCGGTACATGTCGGGTTGCACCCACACGATGAGGCACACGGCGCCGGTCATGGCTGCCACGCCGAGTGGCAATTCAAAGAGGCCGGCGATCATGAACAGAGCCAGCGTCACCAGACCCATCACACCGGCTTTGCGCAGCAGCACAGGGTCGGTGATCTTGGCCTGGGCCTCGAGCTCCTTGATCAACGCCGGCGATGGGTCTTTTTTTGCCCCGCCCAGCTCGCGGCGGTAAAGCAGGGCCCACAGGCCGACCAACAGGGCGAGGGAAACGAGCACCACCAACGCTGCCTCTGCCGCATACTCGAAAAAACCCAGGCCCAGATACGACCCGACGATCGTGCTGGGAGGGTCGCCCACCAGCGTTGCTGCGCCGCCAATGTTGGCGGCCAGCACCTCCGGCACTACGAACGCGAAAGGATGGACCCGCACCGTCTGGGCAATCTCGATGGACAGGGGAACCACCAGCAGGACCGAGGTCACGTTGTCGACAAGGCTGGAAGTCACCCCGGTGAGCAATATCAGAATCAACCCCAACAGCCAGGCGCTGCCCTTGGTCAAGCGAAAGGCCTGGTAGCCCAACCAGCGAAAGACGCTGGTCTCGCTGAGCATGGCCTTGAAGATCATCATCCCCAGGATCAAAAAGATGACATTCCAGTCGACAAAGGTCATCGCCTCCTGAAAGTCGATGATCCGCAGCGAGGGAGAAAAGGTGCCGCCTATGTAGCTGAACAACCAGACGATCACAGCGCCCAGCAGCGCGGCCGACGTTTCGTGCATCACGTGAAAGCCGATGGCGGCGAGGAATAGCACAAAGATGCCCAGCATGAGCCAGAAAACGAGGTCTTGGCCCGCCTGGCGGCCATCCTGGGCCGAGCATAAGGTTAGTATCAGGGGACTGACTAGTGCTGCGTAGAACAGGCTGCTCGCAGCCGTTCGTCTCATCTATTGTCTCCGTTCAGGTAATAACGATCCAGCACAGTATAGCCTATGAGGATGATTTTGGCAACTGGGTCGGAAACCTGCAAATGGGCAAAGGTGGATGCGCAGCCAGGAGAAACTGTCCCTTGCTCAGGCCTTGAGCCCAGGCCTGGTGGTCTATAGGACACGGACTTTTGCCGCGGTTTTCGCTTCAAGCTCGGCGGCAAACTCTTCCAGGGCAGCATCGTCAAAGACGGCCGTCCGGCCCTGGGGACGGCCCAGGACGATCAGGGTGATGCCCAGCTCGCAGACGGCTGCGATCAGCTCGGGGCGCAGGCGGCCATGACGGATGGCGATCTGGGCGTCCACCCCCTGCTCGGCTGCTTGTTCCTGAGCAATCGCTAACTGGAACCGGCCCATATGGTCCAGCTCCGAGTGTACGTCCACCACCACCGCCGCGGCGATGCGGTCGAGAAAGCTGGCGTCGGCCACGTATAAAAAGACCAGCTCGTCGCCCTGTTCTTTAGCCAGGGCGATTGCCACCTGCTGGGTGCGCTGGCTGTCCTCCCCGCCTCGGGTCGCGCACAGAATTCTGCCCATTTGCTCTCTCCGAGTCAATACCGAATTAACAGCCAGACAGTAGCCACCAACAGGGTAGCCACTGTCACCACGATGCCGTCGCGCACAAAGCGGCCAAAGGTCACCCGGTAGCCGGCCTGGGCCAGCAGGCCGACGGCGACGATATTGGCCGCTCCTCCCACGTAGGTCAGATTGCTGCCCAGGTCTGCTCCGAGGATCAAGGCCCAGTAGAGCACCGGGCTGCCCTTTGTGGATACGATTGTGTTGGTGAGCTCTTCTGCGATCGGCAGGGCGGCCACGGTAAAGGGGATATTGTCCACAGTGCCCGAAACGCCGCCCGACACCCATACCATCAGGATCGTCGCCAGTGTCTTGCTGCCTCCCGCCAGACTGCCGATAGCGTGAGCTACCCACTCGATAGCGCCCGCCCTTTCGAGGCCGCCCACCACCACAAAGATGCCGATAAAGAAGAACAGCGTCGTCCAGTCTACCTCGCGCATCATGCGGTGCATATCGGGCCGCACCCAGACGATGAGTGATACCGCGCCGGTCATGGCGATCACACTGGCCGGCAGTCCAAACAGGTCGCCGATCAGAAACAGGACCAACGTGACCAGCCCGACCGCGCCGGCTTTGCGCAGCAGCGCCGGGTCGGTGATGCGCGCGCCCGATTCCAACTGCCGGATCAGGCTTGGCGAGACCTCCTTCTTGGCGCCTGCCAGGTCGCGGCGGTATAGCCAGGCGGTCAGGCCCACCAGCAGGGCGAGCGACACCAGGACCACCACGGCCGCCTCGATCGCATACTCGAAAAACCCCAGCCCGATTGCCGAGCCGACGATCGTGCTGGGCGGATCGCCGATCAGGGTGGCCGCGCCGCCGATGTTGGCCGCCAGAACCTCCGGGATCACGTAGGTGAAAGGATGGAGGCCGGCTGCTTGGGCGATCTGGATCGACAGCGGCACCAGGAGCAGCATGGCCGTCACGTTATTGAGGAAACTGGAAGTGACCCCCGTGAGCAGGAGCAGGATCAGGCCCAATAGCCACACGTTGCCCCCGGCCAGGCGAAAGGCGCGAAAGGCCAGCCAGCGAAGGATGCCCGTCTCGCTGAACATGGCCATAAAGATCATCATCCCCAGGATCAAAAAGATGACGTTCCAATCGACAAAGGCCATCGCTTCCTCGAAATTGATGATCCGCAGCGACGGGAAGAAGGTTCCACCGATATAATGGACCAGCCATATAGCCACGGCGCCCAGCAAGGCGGCGGCCGTTTCGTGCATCCAGCGAAAGCCGATGGCTGCCAGCACGAACAGAAAAATGCCCAGAGCAATAAAGAAGGTAATCTGTATCCTCCAAGTGATAGTTGACCGGCCTAGTATAACGCATGTGGGCGATTTCGGCAACTTGTATGCGACCCTCTTCAGTCATAGGGCTGGCTCAGGCCGGTCATTTTTGACAAAGCACCTGCCTGGTGTTACAATTTCACAGGGGATCAAACCCTGGCCGTTAGAAGCATGCGGCACAGAGCGGTGGACGGAGTGGGTTCGATGGATCATGTGCTGGGGCTGAGGTGCGTGCTGTGCGGTGCAGAGTATGGCATCGACGAGGTCCGCTATGTCTGTCCGAAGCACGGCGACGAGGGCATCCTCGACGTTGTGTACGACTATGATCGGATCCGGAAGCGGTTGACCCCGCAGGCGCTGGCCGCCGATCCGATGCGGGCAATCTGGCGCTACAAGCCGTTGTTGCCGGTTCGTTCGATCAGCCCGCTGCCGCCGCTCACAGTCGGCTGGACGCCGCTCTACCCGGTAGAGCGGTTGCGCGAGCACCTGGGGCTGCCTCGCCTGTGGGTCAAGGACGACGGCCGCCAGCCGACCGCTTCTTTCAAAGACCGGGCCAGCGCTGTGGGCATTGTCAAGGCGATCGAGCTTGGCAGCGAGGTGATCTGCGCCGCCAGCAGCGGCAATGCCGCTTCGTCGCTGGCCGGGCTGTCGGCCAGTGTGGGGCTGCAAAACGTGATCTTTGTGCCTGAAACAGCACCCCAGGCCAAGGTAGCTCAGCTTCTTATCTTTGGCGCTACGGTTATCCTGGTACGCGGTACCTATGACCAGGCTTTCGACCTGTCTTTGGAGGCCAGCCGGTTGTATGGCTGGTACAGCCGCAGTACGGCCTACAACCCGTACATGAGTGAGGGAAAAAAGACGGCGGCCTTGGAAATCTGCGAGCAGTTGAACTGGCGCCCGCCGACCCACATCTTTGTCGGGGTGGGCGATGGCTGCATCATCGGCGGGCTGGGCAAGGGGCTGCGCGATCTGCTGGCCCTTGGCCTGATCGAGCGCGCGCCCCGGCTGATGGGCGTCCAGGCCGAGGGCTCCCGGGTGCTGTACGAGGCGTGGCGTTCTGGTACTGAGGAGATTGTGCCGGTCGTCCCGGTCACCTTGGCCGACAGCATCGCCGTGGGCGTGCCTCGCGATCGGATCAAGGCCCTTCGCGCGGTGCGTGACACCGGGGGCGAGTATCTCACCGTCACCGACCAAGAGATCCTGGAGGCCATGCGCATCCTGGGCCGCCTGACAGGCATCTTTGCCGAACCGGCCGGTGCGGCGCCCTTGGCAGGCCTGCTCAAGATGCTCAGTGAGGGCCGCTTGAATCCCCAAGACCGGGTTGTGGTCCTGGTCACCGGAAACGGTCTCAAGGACGTCAGCAGCGCCATCAAAGCCGCCGGTTCACCGCACCACATCGATCCTGACGTGGCTGATCTAAAGCGGTTGGTGGAACGGTTAGGGCTCGAAAATCGTTGACAGATATAGAGGTTTGTGGTATCCTCAGGTATGACTAGGAGCGGGTTTCAAACCCGCCCGTGCGCCGGTCTGAGAGTGAACGTTTGAGACTGGGAGGGTGTTAGTACAAGTGGCGCGGCTCATTGCATCGCCGAAAGTCGTTGCACAGGAACAGGTGGATGTCGCTTTCATCCGCCGCTGCCAGCAGGGGGACGAGCTGGCCATTGAAGTCCTGGTCCGGCGCTATCAGAACTATGTGTATCGGCTCTGTTATCTGGTCTTGCGCAACGAACAAGACGCTGAGGACATGACGCAGGAGACCTTCATCCGTGCTTGCCGGGCTCTGCCTCGCTTTGAGATTCGAGAGGGTATCAGCTTTGAAGCGTGGCTGTACCGGATTGCGGTCAACTGCTGCCGCTCCCGGATGCGTCGCAAGTGGTATCAAATAGTTCCCTGGCAGCGTATGGGGTTCGGGGAGTGGATCGCCGCCAGTTCGGAGGAGCGGCCTGAGCGGGTGGTTCTGCGAGGTGAGCAACGCAGCCAGGTCCTGAACGCTATCAACAAGCTGGGCGAGAAACATCGGTTGGTGATCATTTTGCGCTACTATGCCGGTCTATCCAATGAAGAGATCGCCAACGTGTTGAACATCCCTTCCGGCACAGTCCGATCTCGGCTGCATACAGCCCGCCAGCGATTGAGGGAGCTTCTGGCTGCGAGCGGCCTCGTGGATGAGGAGGATGTTGCCGAAGGGAGTCTCGGAGCGCTGGCGAGTGAAGCGAGTCCCGGGGCGTGAGTCTGCTGTTTAGTGCGGCGCCAAGCGCGGTAGGAGTGAAAGTGGGGGGCCGTTGGCGGTTGAAAAGCTGAGGGCGGTATGGGTACTACAGACGTTTTGCATTCACAGGGAGCTCCCTCTTCCAAGAGAGGGGACATGAGTTGTGACCGGGCGCATCGCCTATTCGACGATTATCTGGAATACCGGCTGAGCTCACGCGACCGCCAGCGTTTGGAGACACACATTGCCCATTGCCCGCAATGCGCCAAGGAATTGCGCGCCCGGCCTGCTCTGGAACATCAGGTGCGCCTGGCGCTTGGCACTTCCGTGCAACCGCTGCGCCTGTCATCTGGTGCCAGCGCTAGAATTATCCAGGCAGCACAGGGTAGTGTGCGCCGTGGCATTTGGCTGAATCGGGCCATGATCGCGGGTCGGCTCTTGGCCGGCGCGGTGAGCGCCATACTGCTCGTGGCGAGCCTGGTCTACCTCTTGAACCGCACCACGCTGCCGTGGACAGAGGAGCCTGTGGCTTTGTCCGAGGCGACGCAGCTACCCTTGGCACAGGTTGTATGGGACGCAGTGATCGAGCCTCGCGAGCTAGATCCCGGCGAGTCATTCACGCCGATCCAGGCTGAGCGAAACCCTGCAGAATCCTCCGTTCAGAGCCAGCCCTTGACTTATGGGCTGGATCTTGGGCCCGACCCTTTGCAGAGCGGCGAGCCATTTACTACGACAGTGTTGATACGCAACGAGCAGGATCAACCCTTGCCTGTGAGCCAGGTTAACTTGGACATCGAAGGGCCGCAAACAAGCTATCATTTCGAGTTGGCCGTCTCGGACCCCTTGCCGGCTGAACGTGTCTCGGTCCTGCGCATTACACCCAGTTCGCTGGCGGAGGCCAGTCAGGAGCGGTATCGGGTCTCGCCAGATGAGATCCTCAATGTGCCTGGCACTTATACCATCCGTGTCACCTTGTTCCACGCGGCGACTGTTTCGAACCGCCAGTGACGTGACCGCCGCGAGATGCGTTTTCGGAACTGCGCTGCCTTATTGCTTTTGCTGTGGGTGCTGGCCGGCTGCGATGCGGCTCTAACGCCGGGGCCTGCCTCTGGGGATGATGGCGCCCTTGAATCTGCGGTGACGCCGGGACTACAGGCCTCCCCTGCGGTATACAACACCGCACTGGACGACGGTTCGGTCACGGGCAGCACAGGAAAGGGTGAGCCCATAAGCCTGACGCTGGCGCCTAAAGGCATCAAGCTGGAACCGCAGCCGCTGCGGGCCGGCTTTCCTTTCACAATTACCGTCCCAATTCACAATAACAACCCTGCCCCGGCGATCGGGGTGCCGGTCATGATCTACCTGTCGGCCAAGCAGGAGCAGATTGGCTTTGGCCCGTTCTTCCAGGTAGTGACAGTGACGGTACCGGCGACGCAGACGCTGGCGGTGGAGGTGCCGGTTGCCGGCAACCTGGCTGGCGGTGAATATCGGCTATGGGTGCAGGTCAATCGCCTGAGTGCGCCCGTGGCCCAGCAGGCGGGTGCGCCAACGCTGCCCGAAACCGGCATAGATGACAATGCAGCCCTGCTCGATGTAGTGGTGGAGCCTTTTGATGCCTATGTCAGCGATCTGTGTCCCGGACGGATGGATGTTGCTGTGGGGTTTGCAGAGATGTGGATTGAGTCGGATCTGCAGCACATTCACATGTGGGTGCACAATCTGGGGAATCAGGCGGTCTATAACTTGCCTGTGCTAGTCCTCGGCGAGCAGGTCGTCGGGGTTGCATATACGCCAGCGATCCCGCCCTGCGGCGGCACGGCGGAAGTGGTGGTGGGACTGGACCGGCCGCTTGAAGCCGGTGATTCTGTGGATGTGGCAGTCAATCCCAAGGATTGGCCAGACGGGTTGGCTGAAGACAGCTTTGACAACAACTATGTCCGGTCTGTGACGATATCGCCAGGCGGTGTGCTTTCTGAGAGCGGGGAGACGGCCGTCCAGCCAGGTATCCTCCATGGCGGCGGCAGCGATTATGATTTTGCCGTTAGTCCGGCAGACGTGGAGATCGTCCGTCCCGGGATCGTTCTCGTCAAGGTATACAACCTCGGCACACGTGATGTGGCCAATGTGCCGATCTGGATCGAGGGCAAGGCCGGACGCAAAGTGATCGACGTTGTCCCCCTGATCAAGGGTAATGGGCTTGGTGTGGCAGCGATCCAGTTGGGTTGGGTGTGGTACCCCAAGGCCACGCTGACCCTGACAGTCAATCCCGAGGGGGCCAAAGGAGCCTATCCCGAGACGGACCGGGACAATAACGTCGTGATCTTTGCGTTACCATAGAGCGGAACCGCCCGATATATGGCCGCCACGGTTGGCAGGTCCATCGGCAGGCGGCACTCCCTTTGGCCGCGTGCGGCGCATGACCCCCCCCTGCGGTTACGGCACAGGGGTAGGCTGGATGAGCGCAGCAAAATAGGCTTCGACAACCTGGCGAAACAAGGGCGCTGCGTACTTGGCGCCCTCGCCGCTGTTCTTGACGACTATGGCGATGGCGATCTCGGGATCGTCGGCCGGCGCATAGCCAGCAAACCAGGCGTGGGGCAAGTTTTGGCCGCTCTCGGCGGTGCCGGTCTTGCCCGCTACGGGTAGGCTGAGGCCCTTGAATGCGTCGTAGGCGGTGCCATACTCGGCCAAGGCGACCTTGGCCAGGCTGTCCTGGATGACCGCCAGGTTGTCGGCGCTGACAGGGAGTTGGCCTAACGCCGCCGGCTGGAAGGTTAGATCGGGGCGGGCTGGGTCGGCCGCGATCATCTCGACGACCTGGGGGCGATAGAGGGTGCCGCCGTTGCCCACGGCGGCCAGCATCACGGCCAATTGGAGGGGCGTGGCCTGGATTTCACTTTGGCCGATGCCAAGGTTGACGGTGTCGCCAGGCGCCCAGCCTTCACCCTTGGCTTGGAGCTTCCACGCGGGATCTGGCACCAGGCCCGGATTCTCTTCTACCTCGATGCCGGTGAGCTGACCTAGGCCGAAGCGGCGAGCATAGTCGGGCAGGAGGTTCTGATCTATGCCGTTGAGCAGGAGTGCGACCTGGTAGAAGGTGATGTCGCACGAGACGGTCAGGGCTTTGTCGAGGCGGATCTGACCGTGGCCAGTGCGTAGCCAGCAGGTCTTGGGCCAGTCGGGCCCCAGGCCGGTCCAGGTGCCTTGGCAGGTGAAGGTGCTGTCCCGGGTCAGCCCTCCCTTTTCCATGGCAGTGCTCATGGTGATGATCTTGAAGACGCTGCCGGGCGGGTAGGTGCCCTGTGTAGCCCGGTTGACCAGGGGCCGACGGCTGTCGGCCTGTAGTATCTGCCACTGCCGGTCGCTGATGCCGCTGGTGAACAGGTTGGGGTCAAAGCTGGGGTAGGTCGCCAGGGCCAATATCCGGCCTGTTTTGGCTTCCAGGACGGCAATCGCCCCCAAGCGCCGGCCAAGGATATCCTGCACCTTTTTCTGAAATTCGCGATCAAAGGTAGTATACAGGCTAAGGCTCTCTCGGGATGGTTTCGTGGCCAGGATGGCGATCTGTTGGCCCTTGTTGGTAATTATCTCCAACTGCCCGCCCCTCTCGCCAGAAAGGTAGGGCTCCCCCCACATTTCCAGCCCCATCCGGCCCACCAGTTCGTCGCCGGCATAGCCTTGGGCGCGCCATACCTCTGCCTCTTCTTTGGGGATCGGGCCGACGACGCCGACGATGTGGGGAGCAATGATCTCGGGGCGATAGGAACGGGTCCACGCTTCGCGCAGCTCAATTCCCGGCAGTGAGGTAAGGGTTTGGTAGTAGGCCTGGGCGGTGGCGGCGTTGATCTGCCCAAGCGGCATATACCAGTCGGCGGGGGCGCCAGCATATAGGGCTTGGAGATCTGCAGTTGTTCGGCCTAGGATGGCGCTCAACTGGGCCAGGAGGGCTGCTTCATCCTGGATCCAGCCGGGGACGACGCCGATCTCGACCAGGTCTCCCTGGACCGCCAGGCCCAGACCATTGCGGTCGTATATATTGCCGCGCGCCGGCACGCGGGTGGTCATGTGGATGAAGGTGTCGTCACTCAGTTGGGGAAAGATGAGCGAGGGCGACCAGTCGATGCCCCACCGGCCCTCTACATAGCTGAGCGCCATCTGGTTGTGTATCTCGAAATCGCCAGCCAGGGCTGAGCTAAAGCTGGTGGCAAAGGAGATTTCGGCGTGTGTGCCGGGCTGATAGGCGGCCAGGATGTTGGGGGTGACGTTTAGCAGGGCCGCTTCGTCGGCGACCTGCTGGTAGGTGGCGGTGAATTGGTCTTCGCCGTACTTTTGTTGGGCGGCCGGCGATAATAGGCTGTACATGACCGGATAATCGCTGCGCTCCCATGCTTGTAGAAAGGCAAAGGCCACCTCGTCAGCCGGGGGCAGGTTTGGAGTTGGGGTGGGAATCGGGGTAGCCGTAGCGCCCGGACCCAAACTACAGCCGGCGAGGGTCAGCGACAGGCAGACTATGAGGCAGGCGATCAGGTGTCGCTTGGCTGATGTCATATACCTGTACCCCCACCGGCCAGCACCAAAGCCTGGGCGACGATGGCCAGTGTGATCAGGTGAAAGATCTGATCCGCGACGATCGGCAACCACGGATGCTGGGGTGATGTGCCGATCAACCGCATCCAACGGGCGGTGAAGCTGCGCTGGTCGAGGATGAGATGGGTTCCAAAGATAAAGAACCAGGCCGCCGGCAGCAGCCACCAAGGCAGCAGATGGCTGAGCCCATAAGCGACCAGAATCACCGTTATGGTCACCATATACAGGCTGACGTGGCCCAGCAACCAACGCCAATTCTGCGCCTTGTTCTTGGCCATGCTGTCTGTCTGAAAAAGAAAATCGCCGATCAGGTGGCCAAGTAATAACCAATCAAAGAGGCTCATTTGCTTCCTTCCAGGCGAAAGGCGATGTCGGGCGGCTGCCCGCCGAGCACTGTCCACGCCTGCCAACCGGTGCCGAGGCCGAATCCGCCGCCCGGGTTGATGAACTGGCCGGTGTAGCCGTTGGCCGTGTCAGCCGGCTGGCGACCGTACTGCCCGCCCGAGGCCGAGTTCATCGTCGGGTAAAAGACCAACCACCAATGGCCTGCTGGCAGGTTGACCGGTGTGGACAGGGTTAGGGTGGTGTTGGACGGATAGCCGCCCGGCGCGCCAGCGGTGATCGAGACCTGTGGGGCGGTGGGTGGCAGGGTCAGGCTCCATGCCGGCGGAAAGCCGCCGCCTGACGGGTCGCCGCAGGGCACGCCGGCGCAGTCGCCGTAGATCTGCCAGGTCAAGGCCGTAGCGTTGAACAGGGTGGAAAATCCATCCCACCCGTCGCCGGGGACAAAGATGATGTTGATGATCCACGGGCTGTTGTTGACGAAATCATCGGCCAGGTAAGAGCTATAGGTTGGAGCGTTGGGGAATTCCTGGTCAACCCGAGCAATTTGGTTGACTGTACTGAGCGGCTGGTCCCATAGCACGCCGACCGCCAATGCTTTGTTCTTGAGCACCAACGGCAGGTAGGCCCAGTTGTCCGGCGTTGGGCCGCAAGACACCTGGATGTCGGCAATCATCGTCGGGCCAGAGTTGCTGATGTTGGTGACGCCGATGCAGGTGTCGGTGCAGCCGGAGCCCGAGACTTGACCTTCCAGGCGAAAAGCGATGTCGCTCTGGGTTGGTCCCAGCACTGCCCATGCCTGCCAGGCCGTGCCGTAGCCAAATGCGCCGCCAGGGTTGATGAACTGGCCGGTGTAGCCGTTGGCCGTGTCGGACGGCTGGCGGCCATACTGCCCGCCGGAGGTATAGCCCATCGTCGGGTAAAAGACCAACCACCAGTGTCCAACCGGCAGGTTGACCGGCGTAGAGAGGGCCAACGTGGTGTTGGATGGATAGCCGCCCGGCGCGCCAGCGGTGATCGAGACCTGCGGGTCAGTGGGTGATAAGGTCAGTGTCCACACCGGCAAGCTGCCGCCGCCCGACGGGTCGCCGCAGGGCACGCCGGCGCAGTCGGCATAGATCTGCCAGGTCAGGGCTGTGGCGTTGAACAGGGTAGAAAACCCGTTCCACCCGTCACCCGGGATAAAGATGGTGTTGATGGTCCACGGGGCGGTGTTGACGAAATCGTCGGCCAGGTATGAGCTATAGGTGGCCTGGTCTGGGAATTCCTGGTCAACCCAGGCGGTCTGACTGGCTGTGCTCAGCGGCTGGTCCCACAATACCGCATCGGGATTGGCCGGTGGCGCGGCCTTGCCCAGGCTGCTGGTTGGCGGCGAGTGGGTAG